>JAPLOI010000085.1 GCA_026400815.1 Alphaproteobacteria bacterium | reverse complement strand
CCTGGCTCGCCGATGTCCTGGCGCGGATCAACGATCACCCGGCCGCGCGCCTGGTCGACCTCCTGCCTTGGAACTGGATGGCCGCCCGGTCACAAGCTGCGGCCTGATCATATCGCCTGCGGTGCCCGCCGGATGGATACAGACCGCCAACGCCGCCTACGCCACCGACCTCAACGCCAATGGCCGCATCGATGCCGGCGACCTGCTCGCCGATACGCGCTGGGAGAACGGCACCGACGACGACGGCAACGGCCTGGCGGACGACCTCGTTGGCTGGGACTACGCCAACAACGACAACGACCCCTTCGACGACAACGGCCACGGCACCCATGTGGCCGGCACGATCGGCGCCATCGGCGGCAACGGCACCGGGGTGGCCGGCATGAACTGGTCGGTGCAGATGGTGCCGCTGAAGTTCACCGCCAGCGACGGCAGCGGCTCGATCGCCAGCGCCACCAGCGCGCTCAACTACTTCACCGTCGCCAGCAAGGCCAACACCGACCAGCACTTCGTCGCCACCAACAATTCCTGGAGCGGCGGCGGCTTCTACAACCCGCTGCGCACGGCGATCATCAACGGCGCCAAGCAGGGCATCCTGTTCGTTGCCGCCGCCGGCAACGCGCCCAGCGGTGGCTCCCCGGTGGATACCGATGCCACCACCACCTTCCCGGTCGCCTATTCCACCACCATCAACGCGGGGTACGAGGCGGTGGTCTCGGTGGCCGCCATCACCAGCACCGGCGCGCTGGCCAGCTTCTCCAACTACGGCGCCACCACGGTGGATCTCGCCGCCCCCGGCGACGGGATCCTCTCCACTTTGCCCGGGGACGCCTTCGGCACGTTCAGCGGTACCTCCATGGCCACGCCGCATGTCACCGGCGCCGTCGCGCTCTATGCCTCGGTGAACCCGACCGCCAGCGCGGCCACCATCCGTTCCACCATGCTCAGCACCACCGTCGCCACCGCCTCGCTCAGCGGCAAGGTGGCCACTGGCGGGCGGCTGGATGTGCAGGCGATGGTGGCCACGGCCGGCGTGCCCTGCTTCGCCGAGGGCACCCGCCTCCTCACCCGCCGCGGCGAGGTGGCGGTGGAGGATCTGCGGCCGGGGGAGGCGGCGGTGACGCTCCTCAACGGCCCGCTGGTGCCGATCGCCTGGATCGGCCGGCGCCGCATGGCCTGCGCCACGATGGCCCACCCCGCCGATGCCTGGCCGCTGCGCGTGCGTGCCGACGCCTTCGGGCCGGGCCAGCCGCACAGCGACGTGTTCCTCTCCCCGGACCACGCCGTGTTCGCCGATGGCGTGCTGGTGCCGATCCGCTACCTGGAAAACGGCACCACCATCGCCCGGCTGCCGCGCGACGAGGTGACCTATTTCCACGTGGAGCTGGCCACGCACGACGTGCTGCTGGCCCAGGGCCTGCCGGCGGAATCCTACCTGGACACCGGCAACCGCGGCGATTTCGAGGGCATCGCGGCGCCTTCGGATGCCCCCCGCCAGCGCCTCGCACTGCGCACCTGGCGCCAGCGTGCCTGCGCGCCACTGTGCCTGCATGGCCCCGCGCTGACCCGCCTGCGCGCCCGCCTCGCCACCCGTGCCGCCGCCCTGGTGCCGGAGCACGGCGCCGGCTGGTCGGTGCACCTGGACAGCGCCGGCCGCAGTTGGGCGCCCGACGCAAGCGGCGATGCCTGGCGCTTCGAGTTGCCGCACCCTGAGCTGGCCGCCCGGCTGGTCTCGCCGGCCTTCGTGCCCTCCGTGCGCGTGCCGGGGCTGGAGGACCATCGCTGCCTCGGCGTGCCCGTCGCCCGCCTCATTGCCGACGGCCACGACCTGCCGCTGGACCATCCCGGCCTGCATGCCGGCTGGCACGCGCCGGAGGATCAGGTGCGCTGGACCGCCGGGTCGGCCACCCTGCCGCGCCTGCGCTCCCTGATCGTGGTGCTGGCACCGATCGCGTTGCCGCATGGCCAGGCCGCCGCGGCCTGAGCATACCCGCCCTGCGATTGCACTCCGCCCCCGCCTGCGGCACCGTGGCGCCTCCGACGCGGGAGAACGCACAATGAAACTGGTGTATTTCAACGACTATCGACTGGGCGTGCTGAAGGGCGATGCGGTGGTGGATGTCTCCGCCGCCGTGGCCGACATTCCCCATACCGGCCCCGGCGACCTGATGAGCGGCCTGATCGCCCGCTTCGACAGCTACAAGGCCAAGCTGCAGGCCGCCGCCGATGCCGCCGCCGGCGTGCCGCTCGCCTCCGTCTCCCTGCGCGCCCCGCTGCCCAAGCCCGGCAACATCGTCTGCATGGCGGTGAACTACATGGAGAACGGCACGCTGAAGGAGGCCGCGCCCATCAACGCCTTCCACAAGGCCCCCGGCGCCATCATCGGCCCGGGCGACACCATGGTGCTGCCCGACGTGCCCGCCAGCATCTTCGAGGGCGAGGCGGAAATGGCGATCGTGATCGGCAAGCGCGCCAAGAACGTGGCCGCGGCCGACGCCTTCAAGCACATCTTCGGCTACATCAACGTCATAGACGGCTCCGCCCGCGGCCTGGCGCCGCAGAGCTTCTTCCACATGAAGTCGCGCGAGACCTTCGCCCCCATCGGCCCCTGGCTGGTGACGGCGGACGAGATCGCCGACCCGCAGAAGCTCGGCATCAAGCTGTGGGTGAACGGCACGGTGAAGCAGGACTTCAACACCGATGACATGGCGCACAAGATCGCCCGCTGCATCGAGTGGGTGAGCCACTGCCACACGCTGGAACCCGGCGACATCCTGGCCACCGGCACCAACCACCGCGGCCTGTCCAGCTTCCAGGACGGCGACACGGTGGAACTGGAAACCGAAGGCCTCGGCCGCCTGAGCTTCAAGGTGAAGGACGACCTCAAGCGCACCTGGGCGCGCGACACCCGCCTGGAACGCGCCGAAAAGGGCCTCTCGGCCACCGCGCCGCAGCTGACGGGCAAGTACGCCCAGCCGCAATAGGCGCTTCGGCGTGGACTGACACGGGAGGGCGATGGCATAATCTGCCATTGCCCTTTTGCGTTGGAGCACCCCATGCCCACCCGCAACGTCGTCATCACCGACCACCAAGCCGAGCTGATCGACCGCCTCGTCGCCTCCGGCCGCTACCAGAACGCCAGCGAGGTGCTGCGTGCCGGGCTGCGGATGCTCGAACGCGACGATGAAGACCACGAGGCGAAGCTGGCAGCACTGCGGGCCGCGGTGCAGGTGGGGATGGATGACGTTGAGGCAGTAGCGATTGTCGAGATGTCGTCCGACGCGGAGATCAGCGCCTGGGTGACTGGTGCGTTCGAGGAAGCGATCCGCAAGGCTGGCGGCTAGGCCGATGCCGGCCCTGGTCGTTCGCACCAAGCGAGCCGAACGCGACCTTGCCGAGATCGCCGAATGGACCGTGCAGCGCTTCGGCGTCGACCAGGCGCGCCGATATGGTGTGGCGATCGAAGCGACGCTGCACGGTCTGAGGCGGGCGCCCGACGTGCTCGGGGCGCGCCTTCGCCCGGAACTGGGGGCCAATCTCTGGTCCGTTCCCGTCCTGACCGGCCGTCCCAGAAGCCGCCATATCGTGATCTTCACCTGGAGCGCGTCTGAACGCCCGGTCCGGGTCCTGGTTCTGCGCATACTTCATGCCTCGATGGATTTTGTCCGCCACCTCCCGCCCGAGGCCTGACCTTCCCACCGGCCGCCACCACGGGCACACTCCCACCAAAGCCCGGAGGAACCCCGCCCATGCGCATCCACAACATCTATGTCGACGACAAGGGCGAGACCCATTGGCGCGATGTCCATGTCGAATGGACCAGGGAAGGCCCGGG
This sequence comes from Alphaproteobacteria bacterium, assembly GCA_026400815.1. Lineage (GTDB taxonomy): Bacteria > Pseudomonadota > Alphaproteobacteria > Acetobacterales > Acetobacteraceae > CAMDGX01. The sequence goes on along the minus strand of JAPLOI010000085.1, from coordinate 22,300 downwards.
CGGCAAGCTGTCCGACACCATTCCGGCCAAGGGCGTGATCTTCCGCCAGACCCCCGGCACCTACGACTACGACTGGCACCCCGCCCCGCGCCGCCAATACATCATCAACCTCGATGCCGGCGTGCGCGTGACCGCCAGCGACGGTGAGGTGCGCGAGATCGGCGCGGGCGAGATCCTTCTGGTGGAGGATACGCACGGCAAGGGCCATATCTCCCAGGCGATTGGCGGGCAGATGCGACATTCCGTGTTCATCACTTTGGAATAGGGAAGCAAGGAAGCGCATTCTTTTTTGAAAAAAAGAACCAAAAAACTTTTATCCGTTTGCGGCGTGCCGGCGCGGGTCTTCACGCCGCAAACGAATGAAGTCTTTTTGCTTCTTTTTCTTCAGAGAAAGAAGAATTCTTCCTTCGCACCCCAGCCCCGCGCCTTTTGCTGTGGTGCAGCATAGCGCGCGGAGGGTATCTGCAGTCTCCCCGCCACGCGTCCCGCCGGCGGATGCGACCGGAATTCCCTGATGCCCTTCCCGACCCTGAACGCCGCGCTGGAGCGCGCGCTCACCGCGCGTGGCTATGCCGAGCCCACCTCGGTGCAGGAGGCCGTGCTGGCAGCCGAAGCCGGGCGCGACCTGCTGGTCTCCGCCCGCACCGGCTCCGGCAAGACGGTGGCGTTCGGCCTGGCGATGGCCACGGAACTGCTGGGCGAGGCCGAACGGGTGGAGCGCGGTGGCGCGCCGCTGGTGCTGGTGATCGCGCCCACGCGCGAACTGGCGCAGCAGGTGCAGGGCGAGCTGGAATGGCTCTATGCGGAGGCCGGCGCCCGCGTGGTGTCCTGCGTCGGCGGCATGGACCCGCGCGCCGAGTCCCGCCTGATGGCCCAGGGCTGCCATATCGTGGTGGGCACGCCGGGCCGCCTGCGCGACCATATCGAGCGCAACCAGCTCGATCTCTCCGCCTTGCGCGTGGCGGTGCTGGACGAGGCCGACGAGATGCTCGACCTCGGCTTCCGCGAGGACCTGGAATTCATCCTGAACGCCGCGCCGCAGGAGCGCCGCACGCTGCTGTTCAGCGCAACCTTCGCCCGCGAGATCGTCGGCCTGGCGCGCGCCTTCCAGCGCGATGCGATCCGCATCGACACGGTGGACCGCTCGCGCCCGCATGAAGATATCGAATACCGCGCCATCCGCTCCGTGCCCGGCGAGGATTTCGGCGCGCTGGTGAACGTGTTGCGCGCCGCCGACAGCCGCGCCCTGGTGTTCTGCGCCACGCGCGAGGGGGTGAAGACCCTGCTCCAGCGCCTGCTGGGCAAGGGCTTCGCGGCCGTGGCGCTCTCTGGCGAGCTGTCCCAGGCGGAGCGCAATGCCTCGCTGGCCGCGTTGCGCGACAGCCGGGCGGAAGTGTGCGTGGCCACCGACGTGGCCGCGCGCGGGCTCGACCTGCCGGAACTCGATCTTGTCGTGCACTACGACCTGCCGAACGGGCCGGAGGCGCTGCTGCATCGCTCCGGGCGTACCGGGCGTGCCGGGCGCAAGGGCGTCTGCGCGCTGATCGTCCAGCCGCGGGCACGCCGCCGGGCCGAGCAATTGCTGATGGCCGCCAAGGTTTCGGTGCAGTGGGTCTCCCCGCCGGCCGCCGAGGAAATCCGCGCCGCGGACCGCGCGCGCCTGGCCCGCGACCCCGTCTTCGCCATGCCGGTGCTGCCGGCCGAGGGCGAGGAGGCGGCGGCGCTGTTGGCCGAGCATGGGCCCGAGGCGGTGGCGCTGGCCCTGCTGCGCCTGCACCGGGCCCGCATGCCTGCCCCCGCCGAACTCTCCGCCCCGCCGGCGGAGCGTGGGGAGCGCATCGAGATGGGGGCCACGAAGTGGTTCCGCATCAATCTCGGCCGGCAGAAGAACGCCGATCCGAAATGGATGCTGCCGCTGCTCTGCCGCCTCGGCGGCGTGACGCGCAAGGATATCGGCGCGATCCGCATCCAGGACCGCGAGACGCTGTTCGAACTGGCGCCGGCCGCCGTGGAGGGCTTCCTCGCCTCGCTCGAAACGGCGGAGATGGAGGGGATGCGCATCGCCCCCGCCAGCGCCGAGGATGCCGCCACCCCGCAGCAGGAGCGGCCGCGCGCGCCGTACCAGCGCCATGACGGCCCGCGCCCCGAAGGCAAGCGCCCCTACCGGCCGCGCCACGATGCCGCGCCGGCCGAGGCGGTGCTGGTGGTAGAGCCGCCGCACGCCCACGTGCCCGCGCTGGTGGTGCAGGCCGAAGCGGGGCGCCCAGAGGCGCCCCGTTCCGAAGCGCCCCGTTCCGAGCCGCCCCGTTCCGAAGCACCACGCCCCGAGGCCCCGCGCCCACATGCGCCACGCCAGGATTCGCCGCGCCAGGACGGGCCGCGCCAGGATGGGCCGCGCCAGTTTGCGGGCAAGCCGGGCTTCGGCAAGAAGCCTGGTTTCGCCAAGAAGCCCGGGTTTGGCGGCAAGCCGAAATTCGCCGGCAAGCCGCAGCCTGCCGGCAAGCCCTCCAAGCCGCATCGCAAGGGCACCAAGCCGGCGCGCGTGGCGGCCGCTTAGGGTTCAGTTGGCCGGGCGGGCTCCGGCTCCTCGGTGGTGCCGGTGAGCGGCACGGGCACCGGCGCGGTGGCCGGGCGCTCCGCCGGCACGGTGTAGTCGGGCACGATGCGTGCCTGGCTGCCGGCGATCACCAGCACGCGGGTGCCGATCGCCAGCGCCTCCTCATCCTTCTGCGTGACCGAGATCAGCTCGCCGCTGGGCTTGCGCACGATGTATTCGAAGGCGGTGGTCTCCCCCACCGCCTTTTCCGCGCCCGCGCCGACCAGCCCGCCGATCAGCGAGCCGCCGATCGCGCCCAGCGTGGTGGAGACGCGGCCGGGGGTCGGGGTGGCCGCCCCCAGCGCGGCACCGGCGGCACCGCCGGCCATGGCGCCGGTGGCGCCGCTGCTGGTGACGCCGACGCGGCGCGCGCCGACCACCACGCCCTGGTCCACCTTCGCCGCCTGCTGGACGGCCGTGTTGGAATAGGTGTTGGGCGAATAGTCGGGCCCGCAGGCCGCGAGCGGCAGCAGGCAGAGCAGGGCGAACTTGGGCGGCTGCGGCATGCGTCACATCCGGTCGGGGGCGCGGGCTTCCATACTTCATGCTGCGCCGCGGCGGAACTGGCAGGGTTTGCGAAGTGAGCTTGGCGGGGCATGCTGGCAGGATGATGGCACGCAAAATTCTGATCGATTGCGACCCCGGCACCGACGACGCCATCGCGCTGTTCATGGCGCTGGGCGATCCCAGGCTGGATGTGCGGCTGGTGACGGTGGCGGGCGGCAACGTGGGCCTGGCCCATACGCTGCGCAATGCCCGCGCGCTGGTGGGGCTGACGGGCAAGGTGGTGCCGGTGGTGGCGGGGGCGGAGCGGCCGTTGCTCGGCAGCTTCGAGGATGCCGCCTATGTGCATGGCGAGGATGGGCTGGCGGGCGTGCTTCTGCCCGAAGGGCCTGCGGCGGCGGCGGGGGTTGCCGCCGATGCCATCCGCGAGGCATTGCGGGCGGCGGGGCCGGCGGGGCTGACGCTGGTGGGTATCGGGCCTGCGACCAATCTGGCGCTGGCCTTGGCCACCGAGCCCGGGCTGCTGCCCAATGTGGCCGAGATCGTGCTGATGACGGGTGCCTGGGGCGAGGGCAACGTGACGCCGGCAGCGGAGTTCAATGCCTGGTCGGACCCGGAGGCGCTGGCGGTGGTGCTGGGCTGCGGGCGGAAGGTGACGTTGGCGACGCTGGAAGTGACGGCGCAGGCATTGGCGACGCCGGCACGGATCGAGGCGTTGTCGCGCGGCGGGACGGGGGCGTGCCGGGAGGCGGCCTGCGCGATCCTGGCGGGGACGCCGCCCTCGCGGCGCCTGGGCGGGGCGGGCAGCCCGCAGCACGATAGCTGCGCGATTGCCTGGCTGCTGGCGCCGGAAGCGTTCACCACGCGCGAGGTGTTCGCCGAGGTGGATTGCGGGGTGGGGCCAGGGCGGGGGCAGACGCTGATCGACCGCTGGGGGCGGCTGGGCAAGCCGGCCAATGCGCTTGTGCTGGAGACGCTGGAGGCGGGGCGGTTCTTCGAGGTGCTGGAGCAGTCGCTCTCGCGGCTGCCTTAGAAAAGCGAAGGGGGGCCGGAGCCCCCCTTCCTTGTTCGTCAGCCGCGGCTGACACCGTACATCTGCGGGAAGCCATCGCGGATGCCCTTGAGGTAGCTGTGGTAGCCGGTGACGCCCACGTAGCTGCCGAGGTTGACGTAGGGCACCTGTTCCCAGGCGTGCATCTGCATCTCGTCGACCAGCTTCTTCTGGGCGGCGAGGTCGGGGGCCTCGAACCACTGGTCACGCAGGGCTTCCATCTTCGGCATGGTGGGCCAGCCGAACCAGGCGGCGCGGCCATTGCCGCGGCCGGCCGACATCGCCGCCGGGGACATGTTCCCGCCGCCGCCGAGGTAGGTGTAGAAGATGTTCCAGCCGCCCTTGTCGATGGTTTCCGTGCTGGCGCGGCGCTGCACCACAGTGCCCCATTCCACCGCGACCACATCGAGGTTGAGGCCGATGCGCTTCAGCGTGTCGTTGGCGACCTGGGCCATCTGCCAGATCGACGGGATGGAGGTGGCCGAGAGCACCACGATGCGCTCGCCCTTGTAGCCGGATTCCACCAGCAGCTTCTTGGCGGCTTCGATGTTGCCCCACTTGGCGACCTGGTCGAAGCCGGCATTGCTGGCCAGCGGCGAGCCGGGGATGAACAGGCCGGCGGGGACGCGGATCATCGAGGGTTCGGCGCCGGCGACGGCTTCCATGATGTCGCGCTGGTTCATCGCGACCTGGATGGCCTGGCGGAACTTCACGTTGTCGAACGGCGCCATGAGGTGGTTGAAGCGCAGGCAGCCGATGGAGCCGGCGGGGTCCTTGTTCTCGATCACCAGGTTGCGGTTGCGCTTCAGCGCCGGGACGAGGTCGATCGTGGGGTTTTCCCACCAGTCGATCTCGTTGTTGGTCAGCGCCGCCATGGCGGTGGCCGGATCCGGCATGATGGTCCAGGTGACGCGGTCGAAATGCGGGACCTTGGGTCCGGCGGTGAAGCTGTCGGCGCCGCCGGCGGCGCGGGGCATGTAGTCTGCGAACTTCTCGAAGACGATGCGCGCGCCGGGGATGCGCTCATTGGCCAGGAAGCGGTAGGGACCGGAGCCGATGAACTCGGGGATCTGGCTGGTGGCTTCCGTCTTGCCGGCGATGCGCTCCGGCATCACGGCGGTGGTGTACTGGGCGAGTGCGGTGGGCAGCAGGCCGAACCTGGTCTTGAGGCGGATGCGGATGGTCTTGTCGTCGGTGGCGACCATCTCATCCGTGCGGGCGGCGGCGGCCTGGCCGAGGGCGTCGCGCTTGAAGGCGCGGGCGATGGAGGCGACGGCATCGCGGGCCAGGACGGGGGTGCCGTCGTGGAACTTCAGGCCGTCGCGCAGCTTGCCTTCCCAGGTGAGGCCATCCGAGGAGAGGGTGGCGCCGGCGAGCATCTGCGGGTGGGCGTTGCCTTCCTTATCGAGCCCGTAGAGCGTGTCGTAGACGGCGAGCGAGACGTTGCGGGTGACGTCGGCCGTGGTCCAGACGGGATCGAGCGAGGCCGGGTCGGCGTGGGGCACGAAGCGCAGGTGCTTGGCACCCTGGGCGCGGCCCACGGACGGGGCGGCCAGGGCGGCCGTGCCGGCAATGGCTGTTTTCAGGATGTCGCGGCGACGCATGTTGTTCTCCCTGTGGCGAATGCGGCCGGCGCGTGGGCGCCGTCCGTCGGTTCGGCGCCATCCTGAACGCCGCGAGCGAAACGGACAACAGTCTGATGACAGGAAGGGCGATCGTGTACGTGGCGTGGGCGGCGGGGCGGGCGTAGCATCCTGTCAACGACAGGAGGGAACGCACGATGAAATTCGGCATCTTCTACGAACTGCAGAACCCGCGGCCGCATGATTCCATGCACTGGGCGCGCGACAGCGACATGAACCTGCTGCACAACGCGTTGCAGCAGGTGGAGCTGGCCGACAAGCTTGGCTACGACTACGCCTGGGAGGTGGAGCACCACTTCCTGGAGGAATACTCGCATTCCCCGCAGCCGGAGATGTTCCTCTCGGCCGCCGCGATGCGGACCAAGAACATCCGGCTTGGCCACGGGATCATCCAGCTGACCACCAACCACCCGGCGCGGGTGGCGGAGAAGGTGGCGACGCTCGACCTGCTGTCGCGTGGGCGGGTGGAGTTCGGCATGGGCGAGGGGGCCAGCATCACCGAGCTTGGGCCGTTCGAGCGCGACATGGAGACCAAGCGCGAGGTCTGGGAAGACGGCGTGCGCGCGGTGATGCCGATGTTCAAGGATGGCGGCTGCGAGTACGACGGGCCGTATTTCAAGATGCCGCTGCGCAACGTGCTGCCGAAGCCGATCCAGACGCCGCATCCGCCGCTGTGGGTGGCGTGTTCGCAGCTTGAGACGATCGACATGGCCGGGCGGCGCGGCATCGGGGCGCTGGGCTTCCAGTTCGTGAGTGCCGATGCGGCGCATGCCTGGGTGCATGCCTATTACAACGCGATCACCAAGCGGCTGGACAAGCTGGCGGATTACCAGACCAACCCGAACATGGCGCTGGTGAGCTACTTCATGTGCGCCAAGACCGACGAGGAGGCCTATGCCCGCGCCGAGGGCGCACCCTTCTTCCAGTTCGCGCTGCGGTTCTATGGCGCGTCTTCGGGCCGGCAGCGGCCGCCGCCGGGGACGGTGAATCTTTGGGACGAGTATCTGAAGTGGAAGGCGGAGAACCCCGACGCATTCCAGCGCGCGGTGCGGGGTGGGCTGATCGGCTCGCCGGAGACGATCCGGCGCAAGCTGAAGCGGTTCGCGGCTTCGAACGTGGACCAGATCATTCTGCTGAACCAGGCGGGCAAGAACACGCATGAGCATATCTGCGAGAGCCTGGAGCTGTTCGCCAAGGAAGTGATGCCGGAATTCCATGACATGGAGCCGGCGCACCAGGCGTGGAAGCAGAAGGTGCTGACGGGCGAGATCCAGCTGGAGGAGATCGACACGCAGCCGTTCCGCGACCGGTTCGGGCCGAATGCGCTGACGGTGAACCGTGGGCCGCAGCAGGCTGCGGCGGCGGGGGATTGATCGGGTAGGTCGTAACTTTCCTATTCCGTAATGATATGGCCGCGATGGGGTGCTACCCGTCGCGGCCATATTTTTTGATGAAGTAGCGGGCGGCGCGGATTTCGTAGGGGCGCAGGTTCAGCGACGGGTCGGTGAGGGAAAGCCGGCGCGGGGCGCGCGGACGCGGAGGGCGCGGGCGGCGGGGGCGGGGCGGGAGACGGAGTTCGGGTGGGGGACGGACGCCGAGGGCGTGGCAGAGCGGGCGCAGCAGGCGGGCGGCGCGCGGGACCTCCGTGGCGAAACGGCGCAGTTCCGGCTCCTGCACCAGGAGATCCAGCATGCCGGCGGCGGGGGCGATTTCGGGCGCGCGGTGGTTGAGCCAGGCGAAACCGCGCGGGAGGCGCAGGGGGGCCGGGCGCGGTTCGGGCCTGGCTTCGGCGGGGGTGGGGGATTTCGGGCGCCGGGGCGCCTGGGGCTTGAGGGTGCCGGCCTGCCAGGCCTGGAAGAGGGCGGCGACGCGGCGCGCGGCGCGGGCGGTGCGGTTCCAGAAGAGTTGCCACTGGGCGGCGGAGAGCGGCGGCAGGCGCTCCGGCTCCGTGATCGGGACGTAGGTGTGGTGTCCGATGAAGGCAGGCTGGGGCGGGGTGGCCAGACGGCGCGCGAAAGCCCCCAGGGCAGCGCCCAGGGTGGCCAGCAGCCAGGTCAGCCTTTCGTGCAACGGGGACATGGGGGGGTATATAACTAACAGTTAGTTGCGATGCAAGGGGGTGATGGAAATTTTTCCGCGTGATGCCGGGGATCGGGCGATTTGATCCGCATCGGCACTTTATGCACCTTCCCACGGGTGCTGCCGGCTGAGGTGGCGCGAATGGGGGCGTGAAGTGCCGAATATGCGCGATGTCTGGATCCGGCTGGGGGCGATTGGCTGGTTCTCCCTGCTGCTGTTCGCGGTGCTGGGGCTGGGGGTGGTGGCTGCGCTGCCGGCATGGATGATCCTGGCGGTGGTGGCGGCCGGGCTGGGGCTTGGGGCGGTGGTGTTCCCGCTGCGCTGGCTGATCGGGCGGCGGCGGCCGGGGTTTCGGCCGCTGCGGACCCTGGTGGTGAGCGGGCTGGGCGGGGCGTTGTTCGCCGTGGGGCTGGCGGGGCTGCCGTTCTATGCCGTGGCGATCTGGGTGGAGGCGGGGCCGACGGCGGTGCCGCGGGCGACGCTGACGAACGGGACCAAGACCGTGGTGTTCCAGGGCATGCAGCACGTGGCTTCGGAAGAGTTCTACAAGGCCGTTGTGTACGACCTGGAGAAGGCGTTGGCCGAGGGCTACACGCTGTTCTACGAGGGCGTGCAGCCGGTGGATGGCCGGCCGGACCTGAGCGAGTGGTTCGACAAGGTGCTGCGCGGCAGTTCCTCCGACCTCAGTGCCGGCTATGTGGAATTGGCGCAGAATTGTGGGCTGAGCTTCCAGCTGACCTATTTCGAGCCGTTGCTGGCGGACATGGCGCTGCACCCTTCGCGCCATGTGACGGCGGATGTGACCTACCTGGCGTTGAAGGACGAGTATGACCGGCTGATGCAGGCTGACCGCTTGTTTGCCGCGGGCATGGCGGCCAAGGCGCGGGCGGCGGCACAGGCCCGGCCTGGGCCCTCGGTGATGCCGCTGCTGGGGGCGCTGAGCACGGCGACGGCCGAGCAGAAGCGGCTGGTGGGGATTTTGTGCCGGGGGGTGATGGGGCTGACGATCTCTGGCGCGCTCGCCGACCCCGCCGACCCCTCGCAGCGTTTGATCCTGGAGTTCCGCAACCGGGCGCTGGCGCGGTTCGTGGCGGAGGCGCCGGCGGGGAAGATCTACATCACCTATGGGGCGGCGCATTTCCCAGGGTTTTTGGCGGAGTTGCAGACGCTGGACCCGGCGTTCCGCGTGCAATCGGTGACGGCGGTGGCGGCGATGAATTTGCCGCGGGAGGCGCATCTGGCTGTGGGTGTGCCGGTGGTGCGGAGGTAGGGGGGGAGTATGGCGACGGTGCTTGGCCCTCCTCCCCCCTCAACTTTCAGCGCACTTGGCTAGAATATCTGCTGTGGTCGACGAAAGATTTGTGGGCCAGCTTCTTCGAGTCGACTGCGCACCATATACATACGATAATGCCCGTATGAATGAGCAGGGCAGTCGAAGGAAGCGGAGGGCTATGTGGCCTATATCGGGGATGTCGCTAGAAGCCGCATCTTGGTGGTCAGATCTTGCGAGTTGGGTTGTCATCGCTGCGGCTATCGTGACTGCGGTCGGCACTTGGATGGTCACGGGGACTGCATCCGTAAAGGAAACACATTGGGAGCAGGAGCGGCAGGCGTCACGTGAACGTGTTGCGCAACTCGAAACTGAAGCTGCTCGGCTGAGCGCAGAAGCCAACGCATCTAGAGAAGCGATAGCGGCGGCAGATCTAAAGGCGGCCCAAGCAGCGGAACGTGCCGCACAGCTTACAGCAGAAAATTTAAAGATGCAGGCGGTGATTGCGCCGCGCACTGTTGCTCCATTTCAAATTCCGCAAAATGCCACTATACTACAATTTAACAGCGCAACGATAAAAGTAAGTTCGTTTGGTGGTGATGCAGGGTCAGCAATTCTCGCCACGCAATTTATTAAAATACTTCAAGAAATGAATTTCATCATCCAAGATGATCGGATGTCTCAGGCCCCATTTGGAGTCGTGAGTTTCGGGGTTCATGTTTCGGGACACAATAATTTGCTCGTTGGAGCATTGCTTGAGTTATTTCAATTTTTAAATATTGCGTCTATTATGAGTCCGCCGCCAACGGTTCCATTTTCAGTAATGAAGATGGATCGGCCTGATGCTGACGCAATTGTGTTTGTGGGTATCAAACCACTTCCCGGCATGTCGATGGTGAGGCCTTGATTAATCTCGAATTGGCTACTGCTTGATTCAATGATAGTATGAACTATTTTGAAAAAATATACTTTTTTGTTCAAATATTCTAAAAAATATATAAATATCTTCAAAAAAATGCGCCGGGCGGAGTGCCCGGCGCAACAAAAAAAGTCTTTTTGCTTCTTTTTCTTCAGAAAAAGAAGACCTTGCTTGCTTACCCCGCCGCGTTGCTGACGTTGCGGCTGCGGGGCGGGATGCCGGTTTCCTCAAAGCAGACCTTGGCGAACTTGGCGACGCCTTCGCGGATGTTTTCCTTGCTGTTCAGGGCGAAGCAGAGGCGCAGGTGGCTCTTGGCGCCGTCGCCCAGGAGGGACCATTCGGGGCCGGGGTTGAAGACGATGCCGGCCTTGGCGGCCGGGGCGATGAGTTTGCGGACGTCGACGTTGTCCGGGAGTTTCATCCAGAGGAAGATGCCGCCCTTGGGCTTGAAGAGCTGCATGTGGGTGCCGAATTCGGCTTCCACCGCCTCGATCATCGTGTCCAGCTTGTCCTTGAGGACCTTCGAGAGGCTTTCGACGTGCTGGTCGAAATACTTGCTGAAGAACTCGCAGGTGACCATCTGGTCGAGCGCGCCGGTGCCGCCGTCGGACTTCATCGCGGCCATGCGGCCGATGATCTCCCAGTCGCCGGTGGCGTAGCCGAGGCGCAGCGCGGGGGCGAGGGTTTTGGAGAAGCTGCCGATGTGGACGGTGCGTTCCGGGGCGAGCGAGTAGATCGCGGCGGGGCCGCCGCCGGCCCAGATGAGATCGGCGTAGCACTCATCCTCGAAGATGATGATGTCGTGTTCGCGGGCGAGTTCGACCAGCTTGAGGCGGCGGTCCATCGGCAGGATGGAGCCGGTGGGGTTCTGGATGGTGGGGATGGTGTAGAGCATCTTGACCGGCTGGCCGGCCGCCTTCTGGGCGGCGAGGATGCGGGCGAGGTCTTCGATGACGATGCCGTCATCGTCCAGCTTGACGGGCAGGACGGTGGCGCCGGCCTTCTTGAAGCGGGTGATGGAGGAGGCGTAGCAGTGCTCCTCCAGGATCACGACGTCACCGGGGTTGAGCATGGCGCCGACGACCAGGTCGATGCCCTGGTTGGAGCCGGTGGTGATGAGGATGTTCTCGGGATCCGCGGTGACGCCGCGATGGCTGGCCATCTTGTCGGCGACGAACTTGCGCAGCGGCGGGTAGCCGAGCGGGCCGAGGCCCATGTTGTAGACGGCGATCAGGTGGCCATCCCGCTTGATGACGTCGGCGGCGGCCTTGGCCAGCAGCTCGGTGGGGATCTGCGTGGGGTCGTTGTTGCCGCCGATGAAGTAGTATTCGGCAAAGCCGGTGAAGCGGCCGGTGGGGCCGGGGGCGGCCTTGGCGGCATGGGCGGCGAAGCGGTTCGGCATGCTGTCCATCGGGACGCTCTCCTCGGGCTTTTATCTGATGTTGCGGGGACTGTAGCCGGTGGGGCGGGGCGTGCAACCTTCGGTGCGTGGGCGGCGCGGCGCGTTGTTCGGGCCTGGGGGGCGCGGTAGGCTGGGGGGCCGTGCGGGCGGGCCCTGGTGGAGAGTCGGATGCGATTGAGGTTGGTGCTGCTGGGCGTGGCGGGCGTGGTGCTGCTGCTGGTGGCGGGGCTGGGCGTGGCGCTGGCGACGCTGGATTTTGGGCGGTTTGCCGGACCGGTGGCGGCCCAGGTGGAGCGGGTGACCGGGCGGGCGCTGGCGTTCGAGGGTGAGGTTTCGCTGCGGCTGCTGCCGCGGCCCTCGCTTTCGTTGCGCGATGTGGTGCTGGCCAATGCGCCGGGGGGCAGCCGGCCGCAGATGCTGCGGATCGGGCGGCTGGAGGCGGAGCTGGAGCTGTGGCCGCTGGTGGTGCAGCGGCGGCTGCATATCGTGAAGCTGGTGGCGCGGGATGCGGATTTGCTGCTGGAGCGTGATGCCGAGGGTCGTGGCAACTGGGAGATGGGGGCGGCGGCGGGGGCCGCGGCGCCGGCGCCTGAGCCCGCCGGGAAGGCACCGGTGGTGCGGTCTGGTGCCGGCGGGTTGCCGCTGGTGGATACGATGGAGCTGGTGAACGTGGCCGTGGGCTGGCGCGATGCGCGGGCGGGCGGGGAGGCGCGTTCGGTGCTGCTGCGGGAGTTGCGGCTTTCCTCGCGCACCGGGGAGCGGATTTCGGTTGCCGGGTCGTTGGTGCATCGCGAGCAGGTGGTGGGGTTCACGGGGGAGGTGGATCTGCCAGGGGGCGGCGGCGGGGCGGTGGTGGCCAATGCCAGCGTGACGTTGCCGGGGGCGGTGGTGAAGCTGGCCGGCGGGATTGCGGATGCGCGGTCGGGCAAGGGGCTGGACCTGAGCATCACCGGCGAGGCGGAGCCGGTTTCGGCCCTGGAGGAGCTGCTGGGGGTGGATTTGCCTTCGTTGCGGCTGGAGTTGGCGGCGCGGGTGCAGGGGGATCTGGATGGCGAGGTGCGGGCGGCGGAGCTGAAGCTGAAGCTGGGGGGATCGGAGCTTTCGGGGACGGGCGCGGTGGATCTTTCCGGCGCGCGGCCGAAGGTGACGGCGGAGCTGGAGTCGGCACGGCTGGATCTGGTGGAGGCGTGGCCGGAGGCGGGGGCGGAGAAGGCGCCGGCCGAGGGCGGCAAGGCGGCCGAGGCAGTGGTGGCGGAGAAGCGGGTGTTCTCAGCCGAGGCGTTCGAGCTCGGCGGGCTCGGCGTGCTGGATGCGGATGTGGGGCTGCGGGTGGCGCGGCTGGTGCTGCCGGGGCCGGCCGGGAAGCCGGTGGAGGTGGAGCAGGTGGTGCTGCGGCTGGTGCTGGCCGACCGGGACTTGGCGCTGCGCCCGTTCGGGTTCGTGCTGACGGGCAGCCACGTGGCGGGCGATGCGCGGGTGAACGGCCGGGTGGCGCCGCCGGCGATGGTGCTGGATGTGGCGGCGCAGCAGGCGGATCTGGGGCGGCTGCTGGCGCTGTCGGGCGTGGCGCTGCCGGTGACGGCGAAGGCGGACCTGGTGCTGGCGTTGCGCGGGGCCGGGGCGAGCCCGCGGGCGCTGGCGGCGGCGCTGGATGGGTCGGCGAGCCTGGTGGTGGGGCAGGGGGTGCTGAAGGGCGATTTCGTGGAGGGCCTGGGGCTTGGCGCGCTGCGCCAGGCGGTGCCGCAGCTGCAGCGGCTGGCGGAATCGAAGCTGAATTGCGCGATCGCACGGTTCGATGTGGCCAAGGGGGTGGCCACCGCGCGGCTGATTGCGGCGGATGCGGGGGATCTCTCGTTGGTGGGGACTGGGACGGTGAATCTGGGGACGGAGGCGCTGGCGCTTGATCTCGCGCCGCGGCTGAAGCTGGCGGTGGGGGGGATTTCGGCCGGGGTTACGGTGCCGGTGCAGGTGCGCGGGTCGTTGCTGGAGCCGTCGGTGGCCGTGGTGGGGGGGCGGGTGGCGCCGCGCGGCAATCCGCTGGCGGGGCTGGGGCGGATTGTGCTGGATCCCGGGGCTTCGGCGGCCAATCCGTGCGGCGGGCTGGGCGAGGTGCGGCCGGCGGCGCCGGCGCCGCATGCGCCGGGGTTGGGGGATGTGCTGCGGCTGCTGCCGCGCTAGGTTTTACCACCGGCGCCACAGTGGTATAGGCGCGGGTCTTTCGGGAACACCTGATCTTCCATGACCGACGATCCGCCGCCCCACCCGGCCCTGCTGCCTGCCGGCCTGCGCGACCTGCTGCCGCCCGATGCGGAGGCGGAGGCGGCGGCGGTGCAGGGGTTGATGGATGCGTTCTCGGCGCATGGCTACCAGCGGGTGAAGCCGCCCTTGCTGGAGTTCGAGGATTCGCTGCTGGCCGGGTCTGGCGCCGCGGTGGCGGACCAGACGTTCCGGCTGATGGACCCGGATACGCGGCGGATGATGGGGTTGCGGGCGGATATGACGCCGCAGGTGGCGCGGATTGCGACCACGCGGCTGGGGCAGGCGGCGCGGCCGTTGCGGCTTTCCTATGCCGGGCAGTGCCTGCGGGTGCAGGGTTCGCAGATCGCGCCCGATCGGCAGGTGGCGCAGGCGGGGATCGAGTTGATCGGGCCCGACGGGCCGGAGGCGGATGCGGAGATCGTGCTGGTGGCGGCCGAGGCGCTGGCTGGGTTGGGGTTGGGCCGGCTGTCCTATGACCTGACGATGCCGCCGCTGGTGCCGGCGCTGCTGGACGAGGCCGGGTTTTCGCCGGAGCAGCGGGCTTCCTTGGGGCGCGCGCTGGATCGCAAGGACGCGGCGGCGGTGCGGGCGCGTGGGGGGGCGTTGGCGGGCACGCTGACCGATCTGCTGCTGGCGGCGGGGCCGGCGGCACGGGCGCTGGAGGCGTTGGCGGCGGCGGCGTTGACGCCAGGGGCGCGGCGGCATGCGGAGCGGTTGGCGGAGACGGTGGCGGCGATAAGGGTGCGGGCGCCGGAGTTGAAGATCACGGTGGATCCCGTTGAATTCAGGGGATTCAAATACCACACCGGGGTGAGCCTTTCGGTGTATGCGCCGGGGCGGCACGAGGAGTTGGGGCGTGGCGGGCGCTATGTGTGCGGCGAGGCCGAGCCGGCCACCGGGGTGACGCTGTACCCGGATGCGGTGCTGCGGGCGATGCCGGCGCGGGCGCCGCGGGCGCGGGTGTACGTGCCGGCCGGGACCGATCCGGTGGCAGCGGCGGGGTTGCGGGCGAAGGGGTTTGCGACCGTTTTGGGATTCGAGCCCGGGGACGCGCGCGCCGCGGCGCGGCGCCTGGGGTGCAGCCATCTGTTCGAGGGCGGCGTTGCCCATGCCATTTAGTGATCGCGTGATTCAGACCTCCGGCGGTTCCGCCTCCGGTCATCACGCTCAGACGGAGTAGCGCGATATGACCAACGTGACCGTCATCGGCGCGCAATGGGGCGACGAGGGCAAGGGCAAGGTGGTGGACTGGCTTTCGAGCCGGGCCGACGTGGTGGTGCGCTTCCAGGGCGGGCATAATGCCGGGCATACGCTGGTGGTGGGCAACGAGACGTATAAGCTCAGCCTGTTGCCGAGCGGATTGGTGCGCGGGAAGCTGGGCATCATCGGCAATGGCGTGGTGATCGACCCCGAGGCGCTGCTGGCGGAGATCGCGCGGGTGCGGGCGCAGGGGCTGGCGGTGTCTCCGGAGACGCTGCGCATTGCGGAGAATGCGGTGCTGATCCTGCCGGTGCACGGGGCGATCGACCGGGCGCGCGAGGCGGTGCGGGGCGAGCGGAAGATCGGCACCACCGGGCGCGGGATCGGGCCGGCCTATGAGGACAAGGTGGCGCGCCGCGCCATCCGGGTGTGCGACCTGGCCGAGCCGGAGACGCTTTCTTTCAAGCTGGACGAGCTGCTGCTGCACCACAACACGCTGTTGAAGGGGCTGGGGGCGGAGACGTTCGAGAAGGCGGATGTGCTGGCGCGGCTGCTGGAACTGGCGCCGGAGATTCTCCCTTACGTGGAGCCGGTTTGGGAGCGGCTGGACGAGCTGAAGCGCGCGGGCAAGCGCATCCTGTTCGAGGGCGCGCAGGCGGTGATGCTCGACGTGGATCATGGGACGTACCCTTACGTGACCAGCAGCAACACGGTGGCGGCCACGGCGGCGAGCGGTTCGGGGATCGGGCCTTCCGCCGTGGGGTTCGTGCTGGGGATTGCCAAGGCGTACACCACGCGGGTGGGGTCGGGGCCGTTCCCTTCGGAACTGACCGACGAGACCGGGCGGTTGCTGGGTGAGCGCGGGCGGGAGTTCGGCACGGTGACGGGGCGGCCGCGGCGGTGCGGCTGGTTCGATGCGGTGCTGGTGCGCCAGGCGGTGAAGGTGGGTGGGGTGCAGGGGCTGGTGCTGACCAAGCTCGATATCCTGGACGGGCTGCCGGAGCTGAAGGTGTGCGTGGGCTACCGGATCGACGGCGAGCTGGTGCGGCGGATGCCGGCCGGGATGGCGGCGCAGGCCAAGGCGCAGCCGGTTTATGAGGTGATGGAAGGCTGGAGCGGCTCCACGCGGGGCGCGCGCAGCTGGGCGGAGCTGCCGGCGCAGGCGGTGAAATACGTGAAGCGGATCGAGGAGCTGGTGGAGGCGCCGGTGACTCTGGTTTCCACCTCGCCGGAGCGGGACGATACCATCCTGGTACGCGACCCGTTCGAAGGATAGCTGACGCAGACGTGGCATTGTCCCGCGACCGCTTCGGGCAAGGGCGCGGGATGACACGATCCTGGTGCGGGATCCGTTCGAAGGGTAGCGCGCGCGGCGGGGCGTTCGGAGGTGGTTAAGGAATAGAGGGGTAGGGTCTGGGACAGAGAGTGGACCGGACCAGGATGGCCCAGACCCCGCAGGAGCCCCGGCTGATCGCCGGGCAATACGCAGTTGACCTGGCGCGGCCCATGCAGGGCTGGGGCGCCGGGTTGCATTGTTTCGCGGCGCGGGATGTGAAGTCCGGCCGCGAGGACGCGATGGCGCTGATGGTGCGCCGCGATGCGCCGCCGCGGGCGCAGGCGGTGACCTCGCTGGCGGCCATGCCGATCGACGGAATTCTGACGCCGCTGGCGCAGGGGCCGGCGCTGGGGCCAGGCGGAACGCAGGAATGGTTTGTGATTGCGCCGGCGCCGCCGGGGCGTCCGGTGTTCGGGCCGCATGCCGGGCAGGCGGGGCCGTGGCACGAGCAGGATCTGCTGGCCTTTGTGCTACGGCCGGTGGCGCATGCGCTGGAGCGGCTGCAGGCGCGGCATGTGACGCATCGCGGCATCCGGCCCGACAATCTGTTTCGCGCGCGCGCCGACGAGCCGGTGACGCTGGGCTGTGCCTGGGCGGCGCCTTCGGCGTTCTTTCAGCCGGCGATCTTCGAGCCGCCCTATTCCGCCATGTGCCTGCCGGGCGGGCGCGGCGAGGGCAGCATTGGCGACGACGTGTATGCGCTGGGCGTGACGCTGCTGGTGCTGGCCACCGGGCGGATGCCGATGGCGGGGCTGGACGATGCCGAGGTTGTGCGGCGCAAGCTGGAACTGGGAAGTTTCGCGGCGCTGGCCGGCGATGAGCGGCTGAGCCCGGCGATCGGCGACCTGATCCGCGGCATGCTGGCCGAGGACCCCGATCATCGGCCGCCGCCGGTGCTGCTGGCCGATCCCGCCGCGGCGCGGGCGCGGCGGGTGGCGGCACGGCCGCCGCCGCGGGCGCAGCGCCCGCTGGAGATCGGGCGGGCTTCCGCCGTGAACCTGCGCACCCTGGCCTTCGCGATCGCGGCGCAGCCGGAGGAGGGGGTACGGCAGTTGCGCAGCGGGGCGGTGGATCGTTGGCTGCGGCGCAGCCTGGGCGATTCGACGCTGGGCGGGCAGCTGGACGAGCTGGTGCGGGCCCGTGTGGCCGACATGCCGGCCGAGGACAGCACGGCCGATGCGGTGCTGGCGGTGCGGGCGGTAGCGATGCTGGATTCGCTGGCGCCGGTGAGCTGGCGTGGGCTTTCGCTGTTCCCGGATGGGTTGGGCCCGGCATTGGCCGGGGCCGCGGGGACCGAGGGGGAGCGGATTCTGGCGGAGATGGTGGCCGCCGAGGGTACCGCAGCCTGGGCGGCGATGCGGCCGGAGCGTTGCGACCCCATCCTGCTGCGGGTGGATGCGCACCAGAACCGGCAGATGCTGCGCCAGCGCGGTCCGGGCGGCGGGGTCGCGCGGCTGCGCTACGGGCTTAATCCGCTATTGGCCTGCCGCAGCCCATTGCTGCAGGGCGCGCTGGTGGTGCGGCTGGGCGATCTGTTGCCGGCGCTGGAGGCCGGGGCCGGGGCGGTGGCCGCGCCCGAGGGGCTGCCGATGGATGGCGAGGTGGGTGCGTTCCTGGCCGCCCGCAGCGACCTGCCGGCCGGGCGGGAATTGCAGCGCATGGCCGAGGCGACCGACCCGGTGCAGGCGGCAATGGTGGTGCTGCGGCTGCTGGTGGTGCTGCAGCAGCGCCAGAAGCTGGCCACGCTGCCGAACCTGGCGGCCTGGCTGGGGGCGCGGCTGGAGACGCAGCTGGAGCAGTGGCACAACCGGTCCATGCGCGCGCGCCTGACCGAGGCGCTGGCCATCCAGGTGAAGGCGGGGTCGCTGCCGGGGCTGCTGGACCTGCTGGATGACGAGGTGGCGCAGCGCCACGATTCCGATGGCGCGGCGGAGGCGGCGCGGCTGGTGGCGCGGATCGACAGCGAATTGGCCGAACTGGCTGCCGGCGGCCCGGTGCGGGCAGCGAGTGCCCGCAACGTGGGGCATGAGTTGGTACTGGGGGTGGGCATGACCGCGCTGACGCTGAGCCTTATCGGCACGTTGGTGATGTAGGGGCCGGGCATGGCGAAGGCGGCACGCAGCGCGAAGCAAGGGGGTGGGCGTTCCTGGTTTTGGGCGCAGGGGCTGGCCTGCGGCATCCTGGTGGCCACGGCTGCGCCGCTGGCGGTGGTGTTGGCGGTAGTGTTCGCCCCGGCCGGGTTGGCGGCGCTGGCTGGGCCGCTGGCGCTGGGCGGGGCCGGGCAGGAGGAGGGGCCGGAGGATGGCGGGCGCAAGCTGGCCGGGGTGATGCTGGTTTATGGCATGGCGGCGGCGCTGCCGTGGCTGGAGGCGCTGTGGGGCGCGGCGCGCAACTGGGGCATGGCGCTGGACCTGCTGTCCGGCATGCGGCTGGTGGGGGTGTGCTGGGGCGCGCAGGCAGCGGCCTGGCTGCTGAGCGAGGCGACCCCGTTCGTGGCGCGGCTGGTGCTGGAGACGCAGGTGCGGGCACGACAAAGCCGCCTGCGCGAGGCGCGCGGGCGGCTGCAGGCGGAGTGGGGGATGGAGGAGAAGGAGGGCTAACCCGCCCTCCTTCTAGCCGTCTGGGTTAGGCGCGGGCCGTGATGGCGGCGGCGCGCGAGGAGGCTTCCAGGCGCTGTTCCACCACGGCGGTGTGCATCGCCTTCTGCAGCTTCTCGAAGGCCCGGACCTCGATCTGGCGGACGCGTTCGCGCGAGATTGCGTATTGCTGGGAGAGATCTTCCAGCGTGGTCGGGTTGTCCTTCAGGCGGCGCTCGATGAGGATGTGGCGCTCGCGCTCGTTCAGGGTTTTCAGCGCGTTGGCCAGCAGGGCCTTGCGGCCGGTGAGTTCCTGGCGCTCCGCGATGGTTTCTTCCTGGCTTTCGCTCTCATCGACCAGCCAATCCTGCCACTCGCCTTCGCTGTCCATGCGGACGGGGGCGTTGAGGCTGTGATCGGGTGCGGAGAGGCGGCGGTTCATGTTCACCACATCCTGCTCCGGCACGGCGAGCACGCGGGCGATCTTGGCGACCTGTTCCGGCTTTAGATCGCCGTCGTCGATCGCCTGCATCTGGCCCTTGAGGCGGCGCAGGTTGAAGAACAGCTTCTTCTGGGCGGCGGTGGTGCCCATCTTCACCAGCGACCAGGAATGCAGGATGTACTCTTGGATCGCGGCGCGGATCCACCACATGGCGTAGGTGGCCAGGCGGAAGCCGCGATCGGGATCGAAGCGCTTGACGGCCTGCATCATGCCGACATTGCCCTCGCTGATCAGCTCACCGAGCGGCAGGCCGTAGCCGCGGTAGCCCATGGCGATCTTGGCGACGAGGCGCAGGTGCGAGGTGACGAGCTTGTGAGCTGCGTCCATGTCCTCCGTGTCGCGCCAGCGCTTGGAGAGCGCCAGCTCCTCCTCGGCGGTGAGCATGGGGAATTTGCGGATCTCTTGGAGATACCGGGTGAGGTTTCCCTCGGGGGCGACATTGATGACGGCAGCGACCATCTCAGGCTCCTTCCACCGATACGCCCTGGCGGCATCGTTGTGCGATGCAATGAGGCACGTGCCGGTTCGTGTTGGCCGCGCAAGGCGACCCGGGTTCAGAAAGCTCCACCGACGTGGATTGGTTGCCCTGGCTCGGCGCAACCTTTCCTTGCCGGCGCCGGTTCCCGTGAAGGGCCACCGACCTTGGCCGGGAGCGCTTCGTCATGCGAATCAGCGTCGTTCCGGCCGTGGGAGACTTCATAGCCTGCACACCCTGGCAGGGTCAATATACCGGACCAATGAAGTCAGGATTAACTCTGCGACAGGTCCAGCGCGGTGAGGAGGGCCTGCATGTCGGCCGGCGGCGGGGTGGTGAAGCTGAGCGCCTCCCCGGTGCGGGGGTGGCGGAAGCCGAGGCGGGCGGCGTGCAGGGCCTGGCGGGGGAAATCGAGCAGCAGGGGGCGGAGGTCTGGCGCGAGGGACTTGGCGGCGGCGGGGAGGCGGCGGAGGTAGACCGGATCCCCCACGATGGGCAGGCCGAGATGGGAAAGATGGACGCGGATCTGGTGGGTGCGGCCGGTGGCCAGGCGGCATTCGAGCAGGCTGGCGGCGCCCTGGTGGTGCCCCAGCGTGCGGTAGCGGGTGAGGGCTTCCTTGGTGGTGGGGCTGCTGGGGCGGACGGCCATGCGCTTGCGGTCCCGCGGGTCTCGGCCGATGGCGCCTGCGATCTCCCCGGCGAGCGGGTTGGGCAGGCCCCAGCAGAGGGCGAGGTAGAAGCGATCGAGGTCGCGGGCGGCGAAGGCCTGGGTGAGGGCGGCGTTGGCGAGTTCCGTTTTGGCGACGACCATGACGCCGGATGTGTCCTTGTCCAGCCGGTGGACGATGCCGGGGCGGCGTTCGCCGCCGATGCCGGTGAGGCTCTCGCCGCAATGGGCGAGCAGGGCGTTGACCAGCGTGCCGTCTTCGTTGCCGGGAGCGGGGTGGACGACGAGGCCGGCGGGCTTGTCGAGCACCAGGAGGTCGGTGTCCTCGAAGAGGATGGGGAAGGGGATGTCTTGCGCCTGGGGGATGGAGGGGGCGGCGGCGGGGTAGTCGAGCGTGTAGGTGGCGCCGGCGCGGATGGCTTCGGCGGGTTGGGTGACCTGGTGGCCATCGCGGTGGACGCGGCGTTCCTCGATGAGGGATTTGACGCGCGAGCGGGAGAGGCCGGCGATCGCCTCGGCCAGGAAGCGGTCCAGGCGTTGGCCGGCCTGCTCCGCCGTGGCGACGCGGGTGAAGGTGGTTGCGTCGGTGGGCAAATCAGCGGACATGACCCTGGATAGCGCGCCGGGGCCTCTGGCAGAAGGGCGCGGTTGGCGGAGGTGACGACATGCAGGCGCTGCGGGTGCTGGTGGTGGTGATGGGCGTGATGATCGTGGGGGGCACGATCGCGCTGGGGGTGGCGCTGTCGCAGCGCATGGGGGGGAGTGCGGCGGCGAAGGAATGGAGCGTGGCGCTGGATGAGCCGGCGGGGACGCAGATTGTGGCGGCCTCGCTTTCCGGCGATGCGGTGGCGCTGACGCTGCGCGGTGGCGGGGTGGAGCGGGTGGTGGTGGTGGATGCGCGGGCGGGGCGCGTGGCGGGGCGGATCAGCGTTTCGAAATAGGTGGGCGTTGGGGAGCGGAATTCGTGCGCAGATGGCTTGATGCCGGCGGCCAATCGGCCTAAAAGGCGCGCCTGGCGCGGAAGTTGACTGCGGCTTACGGTCTGTCCTGTTCGTCTAGAGGCCTAGGACACCGCCCTCTCACGGCGGTAACAGGGGTTCGAATCCCCTACGGGACGCCAAATTTTTCAATGGGTTAGCTGCGGCTTGTGATATGAAGCCGTTATTCTATAGCTGATTTATGTAGCTGCTTGGGTAAAATCCGCCCTCGTTCGCCGCCGTCGTGAGCCAGGAGGCCTGCCAAAGCAGTCCAGCCAGTCCTCGACAACATGTGTCGGTGATGGCCTGTCTTCGCGCGATGTTCGGAGCCGTTCATGGAGGCCCCGCGGGCAAGTCACCCGGCCTAGTTCCGTCTTGCGATGCGTCTATCGATCACGCGATATGGCAAAGCGTGATGGAGTTGCCGCTGCGTCCCGACGAAAAACTCATTTGTCGGGCTAGAGCGGTAGCCGACCTGATAGACGGTCGGCCACCGCTCTATCTCTTTGTTTTGGCGAGCAACTTAAGCTCACCAGACAATTCCGTCTGTTGGGCTCTTGCTCTAGGAGGATCCATCAACGAATCTCAAATGTCTACCAGACTGCCTGGGAGGCTTCGGGACGTAAAAGCGGATACTTCATCTGGATGTGCCTGGCTGGGCTGAGGAAGGCGCGCTATGCTCCCCTGTGTTATTGTCCTGAACTTAAGAACCCATCCGGGAAGTTCTGCATCATGCTCAGGGCTTTGGTGCCAGTCTCCGCAGCATGATGCGGATCATCGCCATACGCACGAAGGCCGCGGCGATGCGGCAATGCCGCTCGAAATCGCGGGCCAGGCGTCGGTT
>JAPLOI010000073.1 GCA_026400815.1 Alphaproteobacteria bacterium | reverse complement strand
GCCGCAACATCCCCAGCATCGGCAACCCCACCGCCAGCAGCGCCAACCCCGAAGACTCCGGCGTCGGATTGCTCCCGATGCTGCACCCCGCCGGCAGCCGGCACGACGCACCCGCCGGTCGTAGGGCGGGTCGCGCAGCGGACCCGCCACCCCACCCACCGGCAAACGACTGGCCTACGAAACAAACACCTCCCGCCGCCGCCGCAACATCCCCAGCATCGGCAGCCCCGCCGCCAGCAGCGCCAACCCCGAAGGCTCCGGCGTCGGATTGCTCCCGATGCTGCACCCCGCCGGCGCCGTGATCCGCATCAGGCTGTCATTCTGCGAGAGAAACAGCGTCCCGCCGGCGGTATCCAGCCCCGCATAATCGCCACGGTTGCCGCCACTGGCGATCGTCGTCTCGGTGGCCGCCAAGGGATCGATCAACCCCACCGTCCCGTCATTGTTGTTCACCACGATCTGCCCGGCCAGTGCGCAGGTCCCCGCCAGCACGCCCATCCCGTCGGAGCCATGGCCCAGCGCCGCGGTGGCGAACACTTGCTGGCCATAGGTCATCGGCCCGTACAGCGCGCTCACCCCGTTCACCAGGCTGAAGCCCAGCACCTTGTCGTTGGGAAAGTCGGCCACATAGGCAACCTGCCCATCCGGCGTCACCGTCACCCCGTCGGCAAAGGTGCCGGAAAGCGGGTCCACCACGGTAAAGCTCTGCGCCACCGGATCGATATCCACCAACCCCTGGAAGGAGGATGAGATCAGGTGCCCGTTCGCCGGGTTGGTCCACATCCCGTACTGCGCCACCAGTCCCGGCAGCGACAGCACAGACTGCACCGTGCCGTCCTGGTTCAGCTTGTAGTAGCCGCCGCCATAGGCGGACCCATAGAGCTGCCCGCCCACGGCAGTGATCGCCATGCCCCCCGGCACCGCGGTCCCGGCGTTGGAGAGATAGCCATACAGCGTCTGGTTGTCGGCATTGGCGTAGGTATAGCTGTCGAACCCGCTGGTCAGCGGCGCCACGATATTGCCGCTGGCATTCAGCGCCACGCTCACCAGCGTATAGTCGTAGTACCCGCCCGCCGGCATCCCGTCCACCACCGTGGCCAGCGTGAACCCCATCCCGGTGCCGGTGCCATTGAGGGCCAGCGCAGAGGCGCTCGCCTGCCGCGGCCCGCAAACCGCCAGCGCCGCCACCAGGGCCAGCGCGCCGTTTCGCCACCATCCAGCCATGGCCACCTCCCGCGGCGCCGTTTCCACGAGCCTAGGCCCAAACGAAGCGTCCCGGCAATGTTCTGCTCCCGCACTCCTCCGCAGAAAAAATTTCCAACACCCCTTGCATCCCTAACTTATGTTAGTTATATACACCGCCATGAGCACCGCAGCCCCCGCAACCCCGGCCGAGCCGACCGCCCGGGAGGACTCCGTCCTCACGGTGGAAGAACTCGCCCGCACGCTCGATGCCATCCTCGCCTCCCTCCTCGCCCTGCTCCGCACCTTCGCCCGCTACACAAGCGCCCTCGGCCCGCTGGCCACCCCCATCTGGAACCGCATCTCCCGCACCCGCGTCCGTCTCGCCCGCGCCATGGCCCATCTCGCCAACGGCCACACCCCGCGCCCCGCCCGCCCGCGCACCCCGCGCCCGCACCAGGCCGCGCGCGAAAAGGATCCCCGCAGCCACGTGCCCGTCCGCCGCCACGCCTGGCTCGGCGCCCTGCTGGACCATCACGTCCGCGCCTACGCCTCCCAGTTCGAATTCCTCCTCGCCCGCCCCGGCGCCGCCGCCCTCATCGCCGCCTCGCCCGGTGCCACCCGCACCCTGCGCCCGCTCTGCCGCATGCTCGGCACCGAGCTCCCCGCCGCCCTGCGCCTCCCCCCGCGCCCCAGGCCGGCCCGGCCCAAACCCGCCAAGCCGCCCCGCGCGAAAGGCCCCAGCCCCGGCCTCGCCCCCGGCGACCAACCCTTCCGCCCCTATGTCCTCAAGGCCATCCGCTACGCCAAGCGCCACGGCCTCTGGCGACCCTGGGAACCCGACTAGCCCACCCACGCCTTATTTGTTGCGATATCGAAATTTATTTGCCAAAAAAAGGCGAGGCCGCAGCACCGCCCCCGTTCAGCCCCGGAAAGGCTTCAAGCCTTCTGCACGTTCCAGAACACCGGCACCGGCCCGCGCAGCAGCCCGGAAAGGTTGCTCCGCCACGCCGTCGCCTGCAGATACTGCCCCAGCGGCGCATAGGGCACGAAGCTGAACGCCTCGCGCTGGATCTCCTCGGCAATCCGCTTCTGCTCCGCGGGATCGGTCGCATCGATCCACTGCTCGCGCAGGCTCTCGATCTTCGCGTTCACCGGCCAGCCGTACCACGCCTTGTCCCCGTTGGTGCGCAGCGGGCTCGCCAGGATCGGGTTGCCCTGGTCCACCGCCGGAAAGCCAGACATGAACAGGCTCCACCCGCCCTTCTCCAGCGGCTCCTTGCTGTTGCGCCGCTGCACGATCGTGCCCCAATCCATCGACTGCTCGTCGATGTTCAACCCGGCCTTGCGCAGCTGAGACACGTAAACGCTGGTGATCGCGTCATAGAACGGCTGGTCCGTCGGATGCATCACCACCAGCTTCTCGCCGCGGTAGCCAGCCTCGGCCAGCATCTTCTTCACCTCGTCGGGCGAACGCCGCGTCCGCACCGCCTCCATCCCAACCTCGCTGGCCGCCTCGCTGCCAGGGATGAAGTAGCCCACCGGGGCCCGATACGCCTCGGTATCGTCGCCCATCAGCCCGGTCATCACCTCCACCTGGTCCACCGCCGCCAAAATCGCGCGCCGTATCGCCGGGTTGTCCAGCGGCGGATGCATGAAGTTCGGCCGCAGCGCCGGGTAGATGCCATAGGGGTCAAGCTGCCCCACCTTCACGTCGCGCGCCTTGCGCAGCAGCGGCAGCAGGTCGGGCAGCGGCATCTCCACCCAGTCCACCTCGCCCGTCACCAGCGCATTGGCCGCGGTCGCCGCGTCGGGAATGATCTTCCACTCCACCCGGTCCACATGCACCCGGTAGCCGCCCGAAGCGTAGTCGGCCGCCTCGCCGCGCGGCACATATTTGTCGTTCTTCACGAACACCGCGCGGTTGCCGGAATTGTATTCCGCCTGCACCCAGCGGAACGGCCCGCTGCCCACCACCTCGGGGATCTGCTTGAACGGATCGGTATTGGCCAGCCGCTCCGGCATCATCACCGGGGATGGCTGCGTCTTGGCGAGCGCGTTCTCGAGCCCGGCAAACGGCTTCTTCAGCCGCCACACGATCTTGCGGTCGCCATCGGCCTCCAGGCTGTCCATCCGCCCCATCAGGAAGGTCCCGATCGGATCGCGCTTCATCCAGCGGTTCAGCGAGGCCACGCAATCCCGCGCCAGCACTGGCGTGCCGTCATGCCAGGAAAGCCCCTCGCGCAGGGTCATCACCCAGCGCTTGCCGTCATCCTCGATCACATGGCCTTCCACCATCTGCGGATGCGGCCGCAGATTGGCATCGCGGCCATACAGCGTCTCGAACACCATCAGCCCGGCGCAGCGCGTCACCGCCGCCGTGGTCCACACCGGGTCCATCGTCACCAGATTGCCCTGCGGCACGAACACCAGCGTCTTCGCGCGCCCACCCAGTGCGGGCTGGGCCAAGGCGGGCCGCGCGGCGGCGGTGGCCACGGCTGCGGAAAGCAGACTGCGTCGCTTCATGGGGTGCGCTCCCTTTGCTCCTCCGCGCATAGCAGAGGGGGGCCAGCACGAGAACCTTCGCGCAGCCCATGCCAGGGGCTACAAACGCCAACGGCACCCGAAGGGGGGTGCCGTTGGAGATTTCACTGGTGCGGTCGAGAAGACTCGAACTTCCACGAGGTTGCCCCCACAAGCACCTCAAGCTTGCGCGTCTACCATTCCGCCACGACCGCATCGCAGGGAAGCGGGCCTATAGCCGATGAACGCGGACACATCAACGCCCCCCAGCGCATTCCCGGTCGAATGGCGCACAGAACCCGGCCTGCTCCCCTACCCCCAGGCCCTGGCAGATATGCAAGCCCGTGTCGCCGCCATCCGCGAAGGCACCGCGGGCGAGCTGGTCTGGCTGGTGGAACACCCGCCGCTCTACACCGCCGGCACCTCCGCCAGCCCCACCGACCTGCAAGACCCCACCCGCTTCCCCACCTACGATGCCGGCCGCGGCGGCCAATGGACCTATCACGGCCCGGGCCAGCGCACCGCCTACGTGCTGCTGGATCTCCACACCCCCCACGGCCAGGCCAAGCCGCGCGATGTGCGCAGCTATGTCGCAGCGCTGGAGGAATGGATGATCCGCGCCCTCGCACGCTTCGGCGTGAAGGGCGAACGCCGAACCGGCCGAGTCGGCATCTGGGTGGCGATGCCGGATGGCACGGAGTCCAAGATCGGCGCCATCGGCGTGCGCGTCACCCGCTGGGTCAGCTGGCACGGCATCGCGCTGAACGTGTCGCCCGATCTCGGCCATTTCGGCGGCATCGTCCCCTGCGGCATCGCCGAACACGGCGTCACCAGCTTGCACGCGCTGGGCATCAAGGCCACGCTGGACGATGCCGATGCCGCCCTCAAATCCGCCTGGAACGAGGTCCTCGCCTAGCGCAACCGCACGCCCACATACGTCCGGTCATCCGACCACCGCCCGGGCACCGACCCCTTGGTGGACCGGAACCGCCCGACCTTCGCCGGGTCCTCCAGTTCCACCTCTTCATGCCGTGCCTCCCACGACGCCAGCGTCGCCTCGGCGCCCACATCGAAATACCCGTCGGTGAACAACTCCACCGTCTCCACCCCGCGCACCTCGATCGTGCTCACCTGCATCAGGCTGCGCGGCACCGCGAACCCATCCAGGCACGCATAGCCCAGCACGGAATCCGCCGTGTTCTGGTAGTCGCCCTGCCCGCCCACGATGCCGCGGTTCAGCAGATGCACGATATCCGCCCGCGGCACATGCGGCAGGGCCGCCACCAGTTCCGCCTCCGCCGCATCCCCGATCGCGGCGATATCCGCGCGCGAGAAATCCGGCGCGAACACCGACGAATCCTGCCCCAGCCCCTTCCACGAAACCTGCCGCGCCACCCGGTCGCGCACCGCCGGATCAGGGTCCGCCACCCGGTGCCAGGCATGGCTGCGCAGCGTGGCGGTGATGTAGTCGAGGTCCTTGTCCATCTGCAGCACCTGCCGCCCATCCAGCCGGATGCTGCTATCGCCCACCAGCACCAAATGCAGCCGCGGCCCGTCATGCAGGACCAGCGCCAAGGTGCAGCACAACCGGTTGCCCCAGCTCTCCTGCGCCGCGGCCAGCGTGCCGTGCCGCAGATAGGCCTCGTGCAACGCCGCCGTCAGCGTCGGCACGATCGTCTCCACCGGCGGTGCGGCGCCCAGCAACAGCCGCTCCAACGTGGCCGCCACCAGCCGCGCCGCATGCCGCCCGGAAAGCTCGCCGTCATAGCGCGTGCCGGTCCGGTCGGAGACACCATCGATCACCGCATAGGCCCGGCCCGGCAGCACCACGAACGCATCCTCGTTCGCCTCCGCCCGCGCCGGATCGCGCGAGAGGCTGCTGGCCTCAAGCCGGATCACTTCGCCCCCATCACTTCGCAATCGTCTCCTCGGGCGGATAGTTCAGCTCCACCGCGATCCCGTCGGGATCATGCAGGAAAAGCTGCGTCTGCCGGTCGCGCGGGATCACCCGCTCCTGGAAGGCAATGCCGCGCCCGGCAAGCTTCGCCTTCATCTCCGCCAGCCCGGTGCAGGAAAACGCGATATGGTCCAGCAGCCCGGTCGGCCCGCTCGCCCGCGGCCCGGCATCGCTCTCGCGCGGCCCGATCAGGTGAACGGTCGGGATGTCGCCGCAATACAGCCAGTAGCCGGGAAACCCGAGCGGCGGGCGGTAGCCCACGGGCAGGCCGAGCAGGTCGGAATAGAACTCCTTGGTCCGCTCCAGGTCCACCGGGCGGATGGTGAAATGGTTCAGCGCGTTCAGCGGCATCGTGGCGTTCCTAGGCGAAACGGGTGGAAGCGTCGGATAGGCCAAGCAAATGCTGGCCGACGGTCTCGAAATGGATCATGCGGCCCTGCACCTGCTGGGTCACGCTGATCATGTCGCGGTAGCGCCGGGCAAAGCCATTGGCCTCGAAAACCGCGGTGGCGCCCGCCTCCCGCCAGCAGAAATCCGCCACCTCGCGCGCCTGGTGGATGGCGAAGGTGGAGGCCATGCGGATGCCCATGCGCTGGTCGAGCGGCATGGGCCCGAGCAATGCCGCCTCCCATGCCTCGTCCAGCGCGGCGATCACCCCCGCCCGCGCCGCGCGCCACCGCGCCTCGGCGATGGCGAGGTCGCGCTGCACCGCCTGCGAATCCTTCAACCCCCGCCCGGTCAGCGTCGGGTGCTTGTCGCGCGCTAGGTCCACGAACAGATCCAGCAACCCGCGCGCCACGCCCAGCGCCACGGAGGCGAAGCCGGAGCCGTAGAAATGGTTGGTCTGGAACCGGTACAGCGGCCCATCCTCCCGCCGCTCCGCCTCCACATCCCGTGCCAGCGCATAGGCCTCCGGCACGAAATATCCGTCGGGCACCGCGAAGGTATCGCTGCCGGTGCCGCGCAGGCCGATCACCTCCCAATCCGGCGTCACCGACAGATCGGCCCGCGGGATCAGCATGGTGCGCTCCACCGGCCGGCCATCGGGGTGGCGGCGCAGCGTGCCGTCCTGCTCCTCGATATGGGCGTGGCCACCGATCCAGGTGGCATGATGCCCGCCGGAGACGAAGGTCCAGCGCCCCGTAACGGCGTATCCACCATCCACCACCCGGGCCCGCGCGCCCTGGGATTGCCCCCAGGCCAACACGGCATCGGCCGGTCCCCACACATGGCGGGCCACGTCCGGCGCCACATAGGCGGCGGCAAGCGCACAGCCGCCGGCCTGGCTGAGGCACCAGGCGGTGGAGGCATCGGCGCTGGCGATGGCGGTCAGCATGCGCGAATGGTCGGAAGGCCGCACCTCGTCCCCGCCCACGCTGCGCGGCACCAGGGTGCGGAACAGGCGGGCGCCGTGCAGGGCCGCGAGCGTGGCAGGGGTCAGGCGCTTGCCGGCCTCGATCGCATCGGCCTCCGCACGCAGCGCCGGCAGGATGGCGCGGGCACGGACCTCGGGCGGGGTGGCGGGGCGGAGTTCGTCGGGCATGGCGCTTCTGGCGTTTCCTGGATCAGTGTCCTGCGGCGCGGCCGGGTGGTCAACGTCGGTGCGGGTACCCACGGCCAGCCGCCTGCCGCGGGAAGGGATATGCGCCGTGCACGCCGCGAAGAACCTCTTTCGCAGACACAAGCGGCGCCATGTTGCACACTGAAAGCATGGCTTTCGCGGACAACCTTCGCCGACTCATGCAGATGCGTGGCATTCGTGCGGCGCAGCTCGGTCCGCGCCTTGGCGTTACGCCGACTGCCGTGCGCCAGTGGCTCGACGGCAAGACCCACCCGGTCGGGCGCCGCCTGTCAGACCTGGCGGAGGCG
The DNA here is from genome assembly GCA_026400815.1 of Alphaproteobacteria bacterium. GTDB lineage: Bacteria > Pseudomonadota > Alphaproteobacteria > Acetobacterales > Acetobacteraceae > CAMDGX01. The sequence continues at coordinate 59,613 of JAPLOI010000073.1, read as the reverse complement.
CTGGACGTTGCGCCCGACGAGCTGTTCGTGCAGGCAAGCGGCTTCAGCGATGCAACGCAGGAGTTCCAGGCAAATGCTGCGCCGGATGAGCTTCACCGGCTGCCGGAGGTGGTGGAGGCCCTCGCCGCCAAGCTGGCGGAAGAGGGCATCAGCCTCGGCCCGCGCCGCACCACGGCCCATGCGCAGGCGGCCCTGCGCCAGGCCTCCAGCATGAACCGGGCGCTGCCCTTCGAGGAGCGCACGCGCTTCGCCGTGGAGGCCAAGGCGCAGGACATTCGGCGCCGGCTGGACTGACCCGCCTCGTCCCACGCGCAAGTAAGACTTTCGTTTTTGCTTGCGCCGAAAGGCGAGATTTGCTTTTGTTGCCGAAGCGCACTTTCGCGCTGGAGCATCGTCATGCGATCATCTCGGCCCTTGTGCAAAAGGCCCCACCGCCAGCCCCTGCCATCGGCCCAGGGCAACGGCGGGAAGGCGGCATGATGCAACACCTGCCATCCACCCCGCCCCCACCCCTGCCGGCGACCGAGCGCGCCATTCATGAGGCTGGGTTGGCGTTCGCCGCCGGCCATCGCGTGCCTCTGGTAGCCCGGCCCGATGACATGCGCCGCCACGTGACCGGCAGCACGCCGCGCGCCTGCGGACCCACCTGGCCTGCCAGCGGTGGGCCCGGGTGATCCGCCGGATGAAGCAGCAGCCGGCCGCTGCTTGAGCCGCGTGCCCCGCATGGTGCAGCATTCCGGCAAAACAAAGCGGAGGAGCGCGCCATGAAGATCGATCACGTGTCGCTGACCATCTTCACCTGGGACAACATCCCGCGCACCAGCTACCACGCCGGCAGCTTCACCCAGCCGGTGAGCAATCTGGGCCTGCTGCGCATCCGCACCGATGCGGGGCATGAGGGGCATGCCTTCCTCGGCTCCGCCAGCAACCCCGGCAGCATGGACGGGCCGCAGCTGATCCGCTGGTTGAAACCGGTGCTGATGGGCGCCAACCCGCTGGAGCGCGAGCGCATCCACCAGCGCATGCTGAAGCTGAACCGCAACGTGAGCTGGCGGACCATCGGTGTGGTGGACGTCGCACTCTGGGACCTGGTGGGCAAGATCGCCGGGCTGCCGGTGCATGCGCTGATGGGCACGCACCGCACCGAGATCGGCGCCTATGCCAGTTCCCAGTTGTTGCCGGATGCCCAGGCCTACGTGGCCCAGGCGCAGCAGCACAAGCAGGAAGGCTGGGCCGGATACAAGATCCATCCGCCGACCGACCCCGATACCGACATCAAGGTGTGCGAGGCGGTCCGACGGGCGGTGGGGGACAGCTACCCGGTGATGCTGGATTCCACCTGGAGCTACGACTACCCCGCCGCGCTGAAGGTGGGGCTGGCCATCCAGGAGATGGGCTTCAAATGGTATGAAGACCCGCTGGCCGACGAGGACATCACCAGCTACCTCAAGCTGCGCCAGAAGCTGAACATTCCCATCATGGCGACCGAGTATCCGGTGGGCGGGCTCGATACCTACGCCACCTGGGTGATGCAGCAGGCCACCGACTATTTGCGCGGCGACATCCCGGCCAAGGGCGGGCTGACGACGATGCTGAAGACCGCGCATCTCGCGGAGGCATTCCACATGAACTACGAGGTGCATCACAGCGGCAATTCGCTGAACAACCTCGCCAACCTGCATGTGTGCATGGCGATCCCGAACACCACCTGGTTCGAGGTGCTGCTGCCCGACGGGGCGCATCGCTACGGGCTGGAGGAGGAGTTCCGGCCCGATGCCAACGGCATGCTGCAGGCGCCGACCGGGCCGGGGCTGGGGGCGAAGATCGACTTCGCGATGATCCAGGCGAAGACCGAAGCCGTGATGAAATGATGGGTTTTTCCGCGGGGGTCATCCCGCTTTAATCTTCCTTATCCATTCTGCGGCGCATGAAACATGCCCTGACCGGAGCCGCGCTGCTGCTCGCGGCCATCGTACCCATGCTTGCCCTGCCTGCCGCGCGAAGCGGAGAGGCGGTGGCGGCCGTGTTTCCGCCCTGGTGGGGCGGGGCACGCGCGGCACTGGCGGCAATTTCGGCCGGGCCGGTGGCCGGGTTCGGCGGTGCCGGCTTCGTGGTGCTGCTGCCGCAGGCCGATCCCGCGGCGCTGCGCGCGGCCGGGGCATGGTGGATTTTGCCTGCCGCCCTGCTGGGCGGCTGCGCCCCCGCCGCACAGGAGATCGCCGGATGACGCACGACCTTTCCGCCTTCCGCCGCCTCGCCGACAACGTGCTGGCGCTGCTGGTGCTGGCGCATGTGCCGCTGCTGTGGTGGCTGGCCACCATCGCCGGGCATGCGGCCTTGCCGCCGGTGCTGGCCGGGCTGGGCCTGGCCGGCCTGGCCTTCGGCGCCCGCCTGGCCGCGCACGGGCAAATGGTGGCGCGGATGGTGATCGGCGCGGCGCTGGTCGGCTCCATCTCCCTCATGGTTGGTACCGCCGCGGGCTCTGCCTGGCAGGTGGACCTGCACATGTACTACTTCGCCGGGCTCGCACTGCTGGCAGCCTATTGCGATGTGCGCGTGATCCTGTTCGGCGCCGGGCTGGTGGCGCTGCATCATCTTGGGCTCAACCTTGTGGCCCCCGCCCTGGTGTTCCCCGGCGGCGGCGATCTCGGCCGCGTGGTGCTGCATGCGGTGATCCTGGTGCTGGAGGCCGCGGCGCTGATCGGCATGGTCGCCACGATCAATTCCCTGGTGACGGCGACGGGCCGCAGCCTGGCGGAGGCCGAGGCCGCGCGAGCCCAGGCGGAAGCCGCCCATGCCGCCCTGCAGCAGGCACAGGAAGAGGCCACCCGCACCCGCGCCGCCACGCTTGCCACCGTGGCCGGCGAGCTGGAAGCCACGCTGCATGCCGCAGTGGATGAACTCACCCGCGCCGCCGGGGCCATGGACGGACAGGCGCATACCCTGGCCAGTTCGGCCGACGAGGGTGCCACCCATGCGCATGACGTGGCGCATAATGTCCGTGCCGCCTCCTCCGAAGTGCAGTCCATGGCCGCGGCGGTGGAGCAGCTTGCCGCCTCCGTGGGCGCGATCAGCGAACAGATGGCGCGGGCGACCGAGGGCGGGGCCAAGGCCGATGCCCAGGTTCTGGCCACCGGCGAAGTGGTGCGCGCGCTGGAAGGCGATGCGGCGGTGATCGGCGACGTGGTTTCGCTGATCAACGACATCGCCTCACGCACCAACCTTTTGGCGCTCAACGCCACGATCGAGGCGGCACGCGCGGGCGAGGCAGGCAAGGGATTCGCCGTGGTGGCCGGCGAGGTGAAGGCGCTGGCGGTGCAGACTGCGCGCGCCACCGACGATATTTCGCGCCGCATCGCCAGCCTGCAGGCCGGCACGCAGCGTGCCGTGCAGGCCATCACCGCGATTGGCGAGGCGGTGGCCGTGATCACCGGCACCACCACCGCCATCGCCGGCACGATGGAGCAGCAGCAGACCGCTGCTTCTTCCATCTCCGCCAATGTGCAGCGTGCCGCGTCCAGCGTGCAGTCGATCGAGAGCGGCATCGCCACTGTGGCGGACAGCACCGAAGCCGCCCGCACCACGGCCGCCGCGGTGCGGGAGGAAGCGCGCGTGGTGGCGCAGAGCAGCGGCAGCCTGGCCACCGGGCTGGGCGAGGTGGTGCGCCGGCTGCGCGCTGCCTGATCCCCCCGGGGATCAGCCGCCCGGCTTGAACACGCGCAGGCGGTGCCTGTCGGGGTCCGCCGCCGTGAAGGTGCGGCCGAAATCCATGTCTGTCGGGGTTTGCAGGATGGTGGTGCCCTTGGCCAGCCACTCGGCATGGGTGGCATCCACGTCTGCCGCGATGAAGGCCACCTCGCTGCCGCCGGGGGCCGCGCCGGGGGTGGGAAGCACGCCATCGCGCTGCCACAGGCCGAGCATCACGCCCTCGCGTAGCGGCAGCATGGCGAAGGTGGGCGCCTGCTCCACCGGGGGGCGGCCGAGCAGGCGTTCGTAGAATGCGGCGCTGGCGATCGGGTCGGCGACGGGGAGCAGGATGAAGCTGAAGTCGGGCATGGGTGCCTCCGTTGTTGCGGTGACCCCTGTGTGCGCCCTGGCTGTGACAGTTCCTGTCAGCAGGAGTCTTTGTTTTGCGCGCGGCCACCGGCCAGCCCAGCGCGCGATACCTGCCTGCGCAATGGCCGGAAGAGTCGGCCAGTGCGCAGGCCGGTATCAGTCGTTCAGATTTTCCTGCGCGCGCCATTCGGCCAGCAGCACGCGGCGGTGGCGGGGAATGCGCTCTGGCAGCGCGGTGGCATCGGCGATGCGGTCCAGGCGGAAATGGCGGAAATCCTGGCGCAGTTCGCACCAGGCGGCGAGCACCTCGGCGGCCTCGAAGAAGCCGATCGCCACGGGCCAGACGGTGCGCTCGCTGGGCTGGCCGCGCTTGTCGGCGTAGGAGAGGCGCAGTTTTCGTTCCCCGGCCAGGGCGGCGCGCAGGGTGGCCAGGGTGGGCCGTTCGCGCCGCACCGCGCCGGCGAGCAGGCCGTTTTCGGCGGCGCCCTCCAGCGCGGGCGGCAGCACGGCTTCCACCTTGGCGCTGGCGGCTTCGGCGGCCTCGGCGAGGTCGGGGTCGCCGCGGGCGGCGACCAGGCGCAGGCCGAGCAGCACGGCATCAGCCTCCGCATTGGTGAACATCAGCGGGGGCAGGAAGGTCTCGGCACGCAAGACATAGCCGAGGCCAGCGGAGCCCTCGATCGCGGCGCCCTGGGCGGTGAGGGTGGCGATGTCTCGGTATAGGGTGCGCAGGGAGACGCCCAGCTCCTCGGCCAGCACCGCGCCCGTGACGGGGCGACGGCGGCGGCGGAGGGCCTGCAGGAGGTCGAGGAGGCGGGCGCTGCGGGACATCAGGAAGGAAGCAAAAAGACTTCATTCGTTTGATGCGGAAAGGCCGGGCTTTTCCGCATCAAACTCACGAAAGTTTTTTGGTTCTTTTTTCAAAAAAGAACACGCTTGCTTGCTTAGTGCCCCGCATTCTCCCCAGAGAAATCAGGCGCTTCCAACCCGCTGGCCTCAAGTTGCGCGACCAGGGCATGCTTCAGCCGTTCCAGCCCTTCGTCGCTCTTCGCTTCGCAGCGCGCGACCAACACCGCCTGGGTGTTCGAGGCGCGCAGCAGCCACCAGCCATCGGCGGTGTTCACGCGCACGCCGTCGATGTCTGACATCGTGGCGCCGGCCGCGCGCAGGCGGGCGGCGACTTCGGTGATGACTTCGAACTTGCGGTGGTCGTCGCAGTTGAAGCGCAGCTCCGGGGTGTTCACCACCTGGGGCAGTGCGGCGCGCACGGTGGAGAGTTTCTCGCTGCTGCGCGCCTGGATGCCGAGCAGGCGGACACCGGCGTAGAGCGCGTCGTCGAAGCCGTACCAGATGTCGTTGAAGAAGATGTGGCCGCTCATCTCGCCGGCCAGCGGGCAGCCGGTTTCGGCCATGCGCGCCTTGATGAGGGAGTGGCCGGTGCGCCACATCTCCGGCTTGCCACCGGCGCGGGCGATCTCGTCGAACAGCACCTGGCTGGCCTTCACGTCGGCGATGATGTTGGCGCCGGGGTGCTTCTTCAGCACATCGCGGGCGAGGACCACCAGCAGCTGGTCGCCGAACATCATGGTGCCGCTATCGTCCACCACGCCGATGCGGTCTGCGTCGCCGTCGAAGGCGATGCCGAGATCGGCGCCTTGCTTGGCAACTTCGGCCACCAGGGCTTCGAGGTTCTTGGGCACGGTGGGGTCGGGGTGGTGGTTGGGGAACTTGCCGTCGATCTCGGGGAACAGCACGGTGTGGGTGCCGGGCAGGCGCTTGACGAGGCGCACCAGCACGTCGCCGGCGGCACCGTTGCCGTTGTCCCACACCACCTTGAGGTTGCGATCGCCGCCATCCCAATCCTGCACCAGGCGGGTGATGTAGTCTTCGGAGATGTCGATGCTGCGGTCGCTGCCCCCTTTGCCCCCTGGGGCCTCGGCCACCACGTCGCCGGCGGCGGCCATGCTGCCGATCTTGCGGATCTGCTCGCCGAAGAACGGCTTGCCGGCCAGCATCATCTTGAAGCCGTTGTAGTCCGGCGGGTTGTGGCTGCCGGTGAGCATGATCGCGCCGCCGGTCTTCAGCACCGTGCTGGCGTAGTAGAGCATGGGCGTGGGGCCAAGGCCGATGCGCACCACTTCCATGCCGCTAGCCTTGAGGCCGGCGACGAGTTCCTTCTCCAGCGCGGGGGAAGACAGGCGGCCGTCATAGCCCACGGCCACCACGGTGCCGCCGGTGCGGGCCACCACGGTGCCGAAGCAGCGGCCGATGGCAAACGCATCCGCGCCGTGCAGGGTTTTGCCGACGATGCCGCGGATGTCGTACTCGCGCAGAACGGTAGGATCGAAATTATGGGCGAATGCCATCTTGGCTGCTCTTCCGCTGGGGTCGTTACAGATCTGCGCAATAATTCTTAAGGAAGCCCTTCACGGCGCCAGCCATGTCTGGCCGCTTGAGGGCAAAAGCGATCTGGGCTTCCAGGAAGCCGATCTTGTCGCCGCAATCGAAGCGCTTGCCTTCGTAGCGCAGGCCGTGGAACGGCACCTCGCCGATCAGCTTGGCCATGCCGTCGGTCAGCTGCACCTCGTTGCCCGCGCCGCGTTCCATCTTGGCCAGGTGGCCGATCACCTCCGGGCGCAGGATGTAGCGGCCGATGATGGAGAGGTTGCTGGGCGCGTCCTCCGGCTTCGGCTTTTCCACCAGGCCCTTCACCTCGGCCATGCGGCCGTCATCTGCGCCGATATCCAGGATGCCGTAGCGGCTGGTGTGCTCGCGCGGCACTTCCGTGACAGCCACCACGCAGCCGCCGGTTTCGGCATAGGCGTCGGCCAGCTGCTTCATGCAGGGGGTTTCGGAGAGCACGAGGTCGTCCGGCAGCAGGATGGCGAAGGGGTCGTCGCCGATGAAGGCCCGGGCGCACCAGATGGCGTGGCCGAGGCCCAACGGCTCCTGCTGGCGCACGGTCACGATCGAGCCCGGCTCCATGTGCCAGGAGCGCAGCGCATCCAGCTCCTTCTGCTTGCCGCGGGCACGCAGGGTGGATTCCAGCTCGTAGGCAATGTCGAAATGCTCGACCAGCGCGGTTTTGCCGCGGCCGGTGACGAGGCAGAACTGCTCGATCCCCGCCGCGCGGGCCTCCTCGATCGCGTATTGGATCAGGGGCTTGTCGACCACGGGCAGCATTTCCTTGGCCATGGCCTTGGTGGCCGGCAGGAAGCGCGTGCCGAGGCCGGCGACAGGGAGCACGGCCTTGCGGAGCGGCTTGATCACGGTGGACGTTCCCTTTCGATGCGAACCCGGCTAGCGGATGCCATAGCCTATTGGCGGGATTGTGGCAGGGGCTCAAGGGCCTGGGGTGGCTGCGCGGCGCGCGGCTGCGGTCAAAAGCGCGGCATCGGGCACGGATCAACCCAACAGCACGTCCCGCGCCTGGTTGATGCGGGCGGCGAGCCAATCGGAGCCGCCGCGATCCGGATGGGCGGTGGACATCAGGCGGCGATGGGCGGCGCGGATGTCTGCCTGGGTGGCACCGGGGCGCAGGCCGAGGATCTCGTAGGCTTCCTCCTGGCTCATGCCGCCGCGGGGCGGGGGCTGCCAGAAGCGCGCGCGCGGGCCGGGGGTGGGGCCGCCGGTGCGGCGGGCGCGGCCTTCGGCGATCCAGCTCCAGATCATCGGGCCCAGGAACACCAGGGCGGACAGCGCGATGGCGCCGCGGCCGGTGAAGAACAGCATGGCCGCCAGCAGGATGCCGCCGATGGCGCCGGCCCAGATCAGCGCCGCCTTCACGTTGGCCACCTTGGCGCGGCTGAACATGCCGAGCACGGCGAGCAGGGTGATGAGCGAGGCGAGGCCCAGAAGCAGCGAGATCATCGCGCTATCCCGGCGGGTGCGCGGCCTGCATCCGCAGGGCCTGGGCCTCCACGGCGGCAATGGCGCTGACGTTGACGATGCCGCGGGCCGTCACGCTTTGGGTGACGACGTGGATCGGCTTGCTCATGCCCAGCAGCATAGGGCCCACGGGCAGGGCGTCGGCGGCGGCCTTCAGCAGGTTGAAGGCGATGTTGGCGGCATCGAGGTTGGGCATGATCAGCAGGTTGGCGGTTCCGGTCAGGCGGCTGTCGGGCACGGCGCGGTTGCGGATCAGCTCCACCAGGGCGGCATCGGCGTGCATCTCGCCATCCACCTCCAGGTCGGGCGCGCGCTTGCGGATCAGTGCCAGCGCCTCGCGCATCTTGCGGGCGGAGGGGGCGTTGGAGCCGCCGAAGCTGGAATGGGAGAGCAGCGCCGCCTTGGGGGCGAGGCCGAAGCTGCGCACCGTCTCGGCACCCAGCAGCGTCATTTCCGCGATCTGCTCGGCCGTGGGATCCGTGTTCACGTAGGTGTCGGCGATGAACAGCGCGCCGGCGGGCAGGATGAGGCAGGAGAGCGCGTAGAGGCGGCTCACCTCCGGTCGGCGCGGGATGATGGGGATGATGTACTGCATGTGCCGCCACCAATCGCCGCTGCCGCCGCAGATGGCGGCATCCACCAGCCCGGCCTGCAGCAGCATGGCCGCGGCCACGGCGGGGCGGTTGCCCACGCGGCGGGCGGCGGCATCGGGCGGCGCGCCGCGGCGGCCGACCAGGCGCTGGTATTCCGCCACCAGCGGGGCGAACACGGCGGTGTCCTTGGCGGGATCGAGGATTCGCACGCTCTCGTTGAGGTCCATGCGCAGGCCCATTTCGGCCACGCGGGCGGCGATCACCTCCCGCCTTCCGATCAGGACGGGTTCGGCGATGCCGTCATCCACCAGCATCTGGGCGGCGCGCAGGGTGCGTTCATCCTCGCCTTCGGCATAGGCGATGCGGGCGGGGTGGGCCTTCGCCGCCTCGAACACCGGGCGCATCAGCTGGCCGGAGCGGAACACGAAGCGCTCCAGCTCTGCATTGTAGGCGGCGAAATCGGCGATCGGGCGGCGGGCGACGCCGCTGGCCATGGCGGCGCGGGCCACGGCGGGGGCGATCTGCAGGATCAGCCGGGGATCGAAGGGCTTGGGGATGATGTAGTCGCGGCCGAACACCGGAGCCGAGCCGCCATAGGCCGCGGCCACCACCTCGCTGGCTTCCACGCGGGCAAGTTCGGCGATCGCTTCCACGGCGGCGAGCTTCATCGCCTCGTTGATGGTGGTGGCGCCGCAATCCAGCGCGCCGCGGAAGATGAAGGGGAAGCAGAGAACGTTGTTCACCTGGTTGGCGTAGTCGCTGCGCCCGGTGGCGACGATGGCATCGGGGCGCACGGCACGCACGGCTTCCGGCAGGATCTCCGGCTCCGGGTTGGCCAGCGCCAGGATCAGCGGCTTCGGCCCGAGCTTGTGCAGCCATTCCGCCTTCAGCACGCGGGGCGCGGAGAGGCCCATGAAGATGTCTGCGCCATCCAGCACCTGGTCCAGCGTGCGCGCATCGGTGCGGCGGGCATAGGGGCGCATGCGGTCGTCCAGCCCCTCGCGGTCGGCATGCACCACGCCCTTGATGTCGGTCAGGGTCACGTTCTCGGCCTTGAGGCCCATGGCCACCAGCAGGTCGACGCAGGCCAGCGCGGCGGCCCCGGCGCCGGAGGTGACCAGCCGCACCTCCGACAGCGCCTTGCCCTGCACCAGCAGGCCGTTGCGCACGGCGGCGGCCACCGTGATGGCGGTGCCGTGCTGGTCGTCGTGGAACACCGGGATGCCCATGCGGCCGCGCAGCTTCTCCTCGATGTAGAAGCACTCGGGCGCCTTGATGTCTTCCAGGTTGATCGCGCCGAAGGTGGGCTCCAGGGCGGCGACCACGTCGCAGAAGCGGTCGGGGTCCAGCTCGTCCACCTCGATGTCGAACACGTCGATCCCGGCGAATTTCTTGAACAATACGGCCTTGCCCTCCATCACCGGCTTGCCGGCGAGCGCGCCGATATTGCCCAGGCCGAGCACGGCGGTGCCGTTGGAGATGACGGCGACGAGGTTGCCGCGCGCGGTGTAGGTGTAGGCGTCGTCCGGGTTCGCCACGATCGCCTCGCAGGCCGCGGCCACGCCGGGCGAGTAGGCCAGGGCCAGGTCGCGCTGCGTGGCCATGCGCTTGGTGGCCTCGATGGCCAGCTTCCCCGGGCGCGGGAGCCGGTGGTAATCGAGGGCGGCGCGGCGGAAATCGTCGTCCATGGACCTGTCCTGTGCTGCCACCCCTAGATCGGGCGGGGCTGGCCGGGTTGCAACCGGAACGGTGGAGGCGGGTGGTGAGGCTGTTCCTGTATGGCACGCTGCTCGATCCCGCGCGAATGGCGCACTGCACGGGGCGGGAGGTGGCGATGGCGCCCGCCATGCTGCGCGGCTGGAAGCGGGTGGCGATGCGGGGCGGGCGGTATCCCACGCTGGTGCGGGCGCGCGCCGCGGTGCGTGGCGCGGTGGCGGTGGTGGATGCGGCGGCACTGCGACGGCTCTCCGCCTATGAAGGCCCGTTGTATGACCTGCGCCGGGTTGCGGTGCGCACCGCGCGGGGCAACACTGTGGCCGGCGTGTGGATTGCCCGCGCCGCCACGAAACGTCCTTGGTTCTAGGGATCACACCGCATGCTGCAACCGCCCCCCGCCCGCCCCGGCATGCGCGAGGACGAGGTCGATACCCCCGCCCTGCTGATCGACCTCGATGCCTTCGAATACAACCTGGACACGATGGCGAAGGCCATCGAGGGCACCGGCGTGAAGCTGCGCGCCCATGCCAAGACGCATAAATCCCCCATCGTGGCGCTGCAGCAGATCCGCCGCGGCGCCGTGGGCCAGTGCGTGCAGAAGGTCGCCGAAGCCGAGGCGCTGGCCTGGGGCGGGGTGACGGACATCCTGATCAGCAACGAGGTGGTCGGCGCCAGCAAGCTCGCCCGTGCCGCCGCACTTGCGCGCCTCGCCCGCATCTCGATCTGCGCCGACGATCCCGCGCATGTGGCCGCCATCTCCGCCGCCGCGCGCGATGCCGGGGTGGTGCTGAACGTGCTGGTGGAGATCAACGTGGGCGGCAATCGCTGCGGCGTGGAGCCGGGCTCGCCGGCCGTGGCGCTGGCGCAGATGATCGCGGCCGATCCGCACCTGACCTTCGGCGGGCTGCAGGCCTATCACGGCCGCGCCCAGCATTTCCGCACGCTGGAGGAACGCCGCAACGCCATCGCGCAGACCGTGGCGGATACGCGCCGCACGGTGGAGATGCTGACGCAGCAGGGCGTGCCCTGCCCCATCGTCGGCGGCGCCGGCACCGGCACCTTCGAGATCGAGGCCGCCTCCGGCGTGTTCACTGAATTGCAGGCCGGCAGCTACTGTTTCATGGATGTGGACTACGCCAAGAACCTGGATGGCGCCGGCGGCTTCGTCAGCCAGTTCCGCCACTCGCTGTTCGTGCTCGGCACCGTGATGTCCGCACCGCGCGCCGGCGTGGCCGTCACGGATGTGGGCCACAAGTCGATCGCCATCGAATCCGGCATGCCGGGCGTGTGGCAGCAGCCGCAGATGAAGTTCACCAGCGCATCCGACGAGCACGGCAAGATCGAGTTCCCGGCCGAGATGCGCGGCCCCGCCATCGGCGCCAAGCTGCGCCTGGTGCCGAGCCATTGCGACCCCACGGTGGACCGGCACGACTGGTACGTGGGCGTGCGAAACGGCCGCGTGGAATGCCTGTGGCCGATCGCGGCGCGCGGCGGCGCCTTCTAGGAGAACCCTCCCCCCGGCCCGCGCCGGGGGGGGCTGGCTAGCCCACCGTGTTCAGGTGGCAGGCGCTGCGGTGGCCCGGTGCCACCGTGGCGAGTGCCGGGGCCTGTTCCCGGCAGATCGGCATGGCGTGCGGGCAGCGCGGGTGGAAGTGGCAGCCCGGCGGCGGGTTGATCGGCGAGGGGATCTCGCCCTTGATCGCGGTGAAGGTGCGCTTGCGGGTATCGATGCGCGGCACCTCGGCCAGCAGCGCCTGGGTGTAGGGATGGTTGGCGCGGGAGAAGATCTCCTCCGCCGAGGCCTCCTCCACGATGCGGCCCAGGTACATGATCGCCACGCGGTCTGACAAATGCTCCACCACGCCGAGATCGTGGCTGATGAACAGGTAGGTCAGGTCCAGCTGCTCGCGCAAATCCATGAACAGGTTCAGGATCTGCGCCTGGATCGAAACGTCCAGCGCGGCCACCGCCTCGTCGCACACCAGGAATTCCGGCTGCACGGCGAGTGCCCTGGCAATGCCGATGCGCTGGCGCTGGCCGCCGCTGAACTGGTGCGGATAGCGCCGCTTGTAGGCGGGGTCGAGCCCGGCGCGGCGGAACTGCGCATCCACATAGGCGTCGTAGCCCTCGGGCCCCACCAGGCGATGCACGCGCGGTGCCTCGCCCACGATCTCATCCACCCGCATGCGCGGGTTGAGCGAGGCGTAGGGGTCCTGGAAGATCATCTGGACCTTCAGCTTGGCCTGGCGCGTCTGCTCCGAATCGAAGGTCCGGATGTCTTGCCCCTCGAACAGCACGGTGCCGTCGCTGGGCGGCATGATGCCGGCGACCATCCGGCCGAGCGTGGACTTGCCGCAGCCGGATTCGCCCACCAGCCCCACCACCTCGCCGCGACGGACGGTGAGGTCCACGTTGTCTACCGCGCGCACCACGGTGTTCGGCACCGTGCCGCCCAGGGCACGCTTGGCCCCCTGCGCCAGCTTGGCGGCGAAATCGAGCGACTTGCCGAAGCGCTTGGAGATGCCGCGCAGCTCGATGACCGGCGCGGCCGTATCTTTCGTCGTGGCACTCACGCCGTCATCTCCAGCTGCGGGTGGAAGCAGCGCAGCGTGCGCCCGGCGCTGGGCGCGCTTTGCGGCGGGTCGGCCGCGCAAGCCGCATCGGCGCGCGCGCAGCGGGCGCGGAAGGCGCAGCCCGGCCCGAGATTGAGCATCGAAGGCGTCATGCCCGGGATCTGGCGCAGCCGGGTGCCACGCGCGTTGCGGCTGGGCACGCTGCCGATCAGCCCGTGGGTATAGGGGTGCATCGGCCGGTCCAGCACTTCCGCCACCGAGCCGGATTCCACGATGCGGCCGGCGTACATCACCGCGATGTCGTCGGCGAGGCCGGCGATCACCGAAAGGTCGTGCGTGATCCAGATCAGCGCGGTGCCGACCTCGCGCGCCAGCTTCTGCACCTCGGCCAGGATCTGCGCCTGGATGGTCACGTCCAGCGCCGTGGTCGGCTCGTCGGCGATGATCAGGTCCGGTCGGTGCAGCAGGGCGATGGCGATGGCCACGCGCTGACGCATGCCGCCGGAGAACTGGTGCGGGTAGCTCACCAGCCGCTCATCCGGGGAGGGAATGCCGACCATGCCCAGCGCATCGCGCGAGCGCTGCCGCGCCTCCTCGCGGGAGACGTTGTCGTGCGCCAGCACCGTCTCGATCATCTGGGTGTCGATGCGCAGAACCGGGTTCAGCGTCATCATCGGGTCCTGGAAGATCATGGCGATGCGGTTGCCGCGCAGATCCTGCAGCTCCCGTTCGTCCAGCTTGGTCAGGTCCCGCCCCTGGAACAGGATTTTCCCGCGCACGATCTGCCCGGGCGGATCGACGAGGCCGATCACCGAGAAGCCCGTCACGGACTTGCCGGAGCCGGATTCGCCCACCAGCCCCAGCACGCGGCCACGGCCCACGGAGAAGGAGATGTCCTCCACCGCGCGCACCACGCCGGCGCGGGTGAGGAAGTGGGTGGAGAGGCCCTGGACCTCAAGAGTTGTGTCGCTCATCGCTTGAGCCCCCTCATCGCTTCAATCGGGGGTTCAACACGTCGCGCATCTGGTCGCCCACCAGGTTGATGGCCATGATCGTCACCAGCAGCGCGATGCCGGGGTAGAAGCTGATCCAGTATTTGCCGGAGAGCATGTACTGGTAGCCGTTGGCGATCAGCAGCCCCAGCGAGGGCTCGGTGATCGGCACGCCGAGGCCGAGGAAGCTCAGCGTCGCCTCCAGCGTGATCGAGCGCGCCACCAGGATGGTGAAGATCACGATGATCGGCGGCATGCAGTTGGGCAGCATGTGGCGGAACACCAGCCGCCATTTCGGCAGCGCCAGGCACTGCGCCGCCTCCATGTATTCCCGCCGTGCCTCCACCAGGGCGGCGCTGCGCGCGGTGCGGGCGAAGCGGGCCCACTCCACGATCACCAGCGCCAGCATCACGTTCATCACACCCTTGCCCAGGAAGGCCAGGATCATCAGGGCGACCAGGATGGCCGGGAACGAAAGCTGCAGATCCACCAGCCGCATGATGCCGGTATCCGTCTTGCCGCCGGCAAAGGCCGCGATCAACCCCAGCGCGGTGCCGATCACGCAGGCGATCACCGCCGAGCCCGCGCCCACGCCGAGCGAGATGCGCAGCCCGTACATGATGCCCGAGAGCATGTCGCGCCCCTGGTCATCCGTGCCGAGCCAGAAGGTCAGCCCCTCCAGCGACTTGGAGCCGGGCGGCTGGCGCCCGTCCATGATATCGAGCTGGGCGAGGTCGTAGGGGTTCTGCGGCGAGATGAACGGCGCCAGCAGCGCGATCGACACGATCAGCACCACCAGCACGAAGCTGGCCACCGCCACGGGGCTTTCGGAGTATTCAGACACGAAGCGCCGGAACGGCGTTTCCTGCTTGGGCGGCATTGGCGCCGCGTCGTGCGATGTCGCGCTCATTCCTTGGTCTCCAGCCGCACGCGCGGATCCAACACGGTGTAGAGCAGGTCCACGATCAGGTTGATCACCACGAACAGCAGCACGATCATCATGAGGTAGGCGACGATCACCGGGCGATCCAGCACATTGATGCTGTCGATGATCAGCTTGCCCATGCCGGGCCAGGCGAACACGCTTTCCGTCACCACCGCAAACGCGATCAGGCCGCCGATCTCGAGCCCCACCACCGTCACGATCGGGATCAGGATGTTCTTCAGCACGTGCACGAACACCACCCGGTTGGGCGAGATGCCCTTGGCGCGGGCGAACTTCACGTAGTCCATCGGCAGGTTCTCACGCACCCCGGCGCGCGTCAGGCGCAGCACCAGGGCGATGTTGCCCAGGGCGAGGTTCAGTGCCGGCATCGCCATGTGGCGCAACCCATCCCAGGTCAGGAAGCTCCACTGCACCCCGAACAGCTCGCGCGTGGGCCCGCGCCCGGTACTGGGCAGCCAGCCCAGCTGCACCGCGAAGACCATGATCAGCATCAGCCCCACCCAGAAGGTGGGCAGCGAGAAGCCGAGGATGGAGGCGCCCATGATCGCGCGGCCGCCGATCGAGTTCGGCCGCAGCCCGGCATAGAGCCCCAGCGGAATGCCCAGGATCACCGAGAGCAGCACGGCGGTGATCGCCAGCTCCAGCGTTGCCGGCATGCGCTGGGCGATCAACTTCAGCGCCGGCTCGTTGAACACGAAGCTGCGGCCGAGATCGCCCTGCAGCGCGCCCGATAGGAAGCGCCAGTACTGCTCCCACAGCGGCTTGTCCAAGCCGAGGGCCGCCACGGCGCGGGCGCGCTCGGCCTGGTCGGCCTCCGGGGAGATCAGGATCTCCACGGGGTCGCCGATCACGTTCACGCCGATGAACACGATCACCGTCATCACCAGCATCACGAACGCCGCCTGGATCAGGCGGCGCAGCATCCAGGTTGTCATGCCGCGCCCTGCTCGGTCATCGCTTCATCTCCATATCCGCCGCTAGGGCGCCACGCTCACGTCTGCGGCCCGCGTTGCCTCATCGGCTCGTGCCACATAGCGCAGGTTGGGCTTCATCCCCCAGATGTTCTTCTGCTGGTAGAGCGTGATCAGCGCTACATCCGCCATCGCCTGCCGCGTCGCCTCGATCAACGCGCGCTCGCGTGCCGCGTCATCCGTGATGGAGGAGGCGCGGTCGATCACCGCATCCAGCGCGGCATTGGAATAGCGGCTGCGATTCGCCGAGCCGGTGCCCTTCTGCGCGTCGAACGTCGCCACCATGGCCCGCAGCGGGTTGGAGGCCTCGCCCGAGGTGATGCCCCAGGCCGCGAAGAAGGCCGAGAATTCCTGCTTGCTCGCGCGCCCGATGAAGCTCGGCCAGGTGATCGCCTCCACCTTGGTCTGGATCCCGGCGCGGCTCCACATCTGGCCGACCGCCTGGATGATCTTCTCGTCGTTCACGTAGCGGTCGTTCGGCCCGTGCAGCGTGATGCGGAAGCCGTTGGGGTAGCCGGCCTCGGCCAGCAGCCGCCTGGCCTCCACCAGGTCCTGCTTCGGCGGCTCCAGGTCCGCCACATAGCTGAAGCTGCCCGGCGCCAGGAACTGCCCGGTGGGCACCGCCGCCCCTTCCATCACCCGGTCCACGATCAGCTGGCGGTTGATGGCCAGCGACAGCGCGCGGCGCACCCGCACATCCTGGAACGGGTTGGTCGTCAGCGTCTCGCCGTTCGGGCCCTGCACGAAGGGCTGGCCGTCCTTGCGGGAGAGATCCAGCATCAGGTAGGCCACGCGCAGGGAAACGGCCTCGGCCATCGCCACGCGCTTGTCGGTGCGCAGCTTCACCAGATCCTGCGTCGGCACCGCCTCGATCAGGTCCACGTCGCCGGCCAGCAGGGCGGAGGTGCGGGCGGAATCGTTCGGGATCATCCGATAGACCACCCGCTCCCAATGCGGCTTCGGGCCCCAATAGGCGTCGTTGCGCGCAAGCTCCGCCCGGTCGCTCGCGCGCCAGGCGGTGATGCGGAACGGGCCGGCGCCGTTGGCATGCTTCAGCGCGTTGAAATCCTCCGTCGCCGGCTCCGCGCCCAGCCCCTTGGGCAGGATGTGCACCTGCGTCAGGTCCACCGGCAGCAGCGGGGTCACGCCGCGCGTGGTCATGCGCACCGTCAGCGGGTCCACCACCTGCACCCCGGTGATGGAGCGGGTGAACAGCAGGAAGCTGCCGGGCGAGTTCTTCACCGTCGGCACGCGGGCGATGGTGTAGGCCACGTCCTCCGCCGTGAAGGCCGCGCCGTCGTGGAAGGTAACGCCCGGGCGCAGCTTGAACTCCCAGGTGGTGTCGTCCACCGCGCGCCACGACAGCGCCAGACCCGGCCGCGGCTTGGCCGCCGCATCGGTATCCACCAGCGCGCCGAAGATGTGCATCGCGAGCGCGTTGTTGGGGCCGAGGTTATGGTAGTGCGGGTCCACGCTGGTGGGCGCCGCGGCCACCGCCAGAGTCAATGTCTGTGCGCCCGCCGGCGTCCAGGCCGCCATCGCGCCGGCCAGCAACGCCGCACCCCAATGCCGAATTCCCATCCGAACCCCCTGCACCCCGCGCGGTGCATGCCTGCCCGCCACCATTGCCGCTCCGATAGCACGAACCACCCACCCGCGCGAAAGCCCCACGCTGGCCCCGGCCGCGCGACCTCGCTAGGCTCAGATCATTCCGGACAGGAGCACCCCATGCCCCGCACCACCGCCCGCCGCCTCGCCCCCTGGGCCCTGCTGGCGCTGGCCGCCCCGCTTCCGGCGCAGGCCCAGCACCTCACCGCCGCCATGGCAGCCCCCATCACCTCGATCGACCCGCATTTCTACAACGCCGCGCCGAATAACGGCCTGGCGCTGCACGTCTATGAGCGGCTGGTCGAGCGCACCCCCACCGCCGAGCTCACCCCCGGCCTCGCCGCCAGCTGGACCCCGGTCGGCGAAGCGATGTGGGAGCTGAAGCTCCGCCCGAATGCCACCTGGCACGATGGCACGCCCGTGACACCCGACGACGTTGCCTTCACCTTCGCCCGCGTACCCAACGTGCCGAACAGCCCTGGCGGCTTCGCCGGCATGATCCGCGCCGTTGCTCGCGTGGAGGCGGTGGATGCCACCACGCTGCGCATCCACACCTCGCGCCCCACGCCCAACCTGCCGATCGACATGGTCAGCATCCACATCGTTTCGCGCAAGCACGGCGAGGGCGCCGCGACGGAAGACTACAACTCCGGCCGCGCCGCCATCGGCTCCGGCCCCTTCCGTCTCACCCGCTTCACCAACGGCGACCGCACCGAGCTCACCCGTTACGACGGCTGGGCCAAGGAAAAGCCGGCGTGGGAGCGCGTGACCTTCCGCTTCATCCCCAACCCCGGCGCCCGCGTCGCCGCCCTGCTCGCCGGCGACGTGGACATGATCGACGTGCCGCCCGCCGCCGACATCCCGCGCCTGAAATCCGACCCCAAGCTTTCCGTCGTCTCCATCCAGGGTTTGCGCACCATCTATATCGGCCTCGCCCGCCACCGCGGCACGCCCGAGCCCTTCATCACCGACAATGCCGGCAAGCCGTTCGACAAGAGCCCGTTCGAGGATGTGCGCGTGCGCCGCGCGCTCTCCATCGCCATCAACCGCCAGGCCATCGCCGATCGCGTCATGTCCGGCACCGCCGACCCCACCGGCCAGTGGCTTCCGCCCGGCACCTACTCCTACGCGCCCGGCGTGAAGGTGCCGGCCTATGCGCCGGACGAAGCACGCAAGCTGCTGGCCGAGGCCGGCTTCCCGCAGGGTTTCAAGCTCACACTGCACACCCCCAACGACCGCTACCCCAACGACAGCCAGACCACCCAGGCCGTGGCGCAGATGTGGGCGCGCATCGGCGTGCAGACCACGGTGGAAGCGCTGCCCTGGAACGGCTTCTCCGCCCGCAGCGCCAAGCAGGAATTCTCCGCCGCCCTGGGCGGCTGGGGCAGCAACACTGCCGAGGCCGGCTACCTGCTGGTCAACATCATCGGCACCTACGACCCCAAGGCCGGCCGCGGCGCCAGCAACCAGCGCCGCTACACCAACCCGGCGATGGACAGCCTGACGGACAAGGCGCTTGCCACCTTCGACCCCGCCGAGCGCGAACGCCTGCTGATCCAGGCGGTGGAGATGGCCACCAACGACGTGGCCATCATCCCGCTGCACCAGCTCGTCAACTTCTGGGCCACCAGGAAGTCGATCGCCTATACCCCGCGCATGGATGAGCGCACGGTGGCGATGAACGCGCGGCCGGCGCCGTAGGGGCGGCGGCTAGATCGCCGCCGTCACCTGCATTTCCACGCGCCAGGCCGGGTTCACCAGCTGGGCGATCACGCAGGCGCGGGCCGGCGCCTGGCCGGGCAGCACCCAGCCATCCCACACGCTGTTCATGCCGGCGAAATCGGCCAGCGCCGGCAGGTAGATCGTGGCGCTCACCAGCTTGGACTTGTCGGTGCCGGCGCGGGTCAGCAGGTCTTCGATCTTGGCCAGCACCTGGCGGGTCTGGCCGACCACGTCCTGCGTGGCATCATCCGGCACCACGCCGGCGGTGGTGACGAAGCCGTTGGCGACCACGGCCTGGGAGAGGCGCGGGGCGACATCGAGGCGGGTGAGGCTCATTTCAGTTCCTTTCGGGTTGGCAAGGCGAGAGGCGGCAGGGCTTACAGCAGGCAGCGCAGCAGGAACGCATCCATGCCGGCGCTGGCCGCGCGGGCCTGGCCGTTCGGAAACAGCGTGAACCCATGGGCACCGCCAGGGAACACGGCGAGTTCGGCGGAGTTGCCCGCCGCCGCCCAACGCCCGGCCATGAACAGCGTGTCGTCCAGCAGCGCATCCTTGGTGCCCACGGTAAACAACGCGGGGCACAGGCCGCGCAGGTCGGCGTAAAGCGGCGAGATATCCGGCACGCGGCGGTCGTTCACGCCGGGCAGGAAGGCCTCGCAGAACTTCTCGATATCCAGCGTGCGCAGCACCAGGCGCTCATTGCCGAAGGCGCGCTGGCTCGGGGTCATGGCAAGGTCAAAGGCGCCATACACCAGGTTGGCGCCGCGCCAGCCGGTGTAGCCGTGCTTGTCGCGCAGGCGCAGCATCGTCACGGCGGAGAGATGGGCGCCGGCGGATTCGCCGCCGATGGTCAGCTTGTCGGTGCCGAACTTTTCCATGCAGTTCTTCACCAGCCACAGCGCCGCGGCCTCGCAATCATCGGGCCCGGCGGGATAGGGGTGTTCCGGGGCGAGGCGGTATTCCACGGAGATCGCGGCCATGCCGGTGGCGGTCACGATGCGTTCCAGCATCGGGTCCTGCTGGTCGTAGGCACCCAGCACCCAGCCGCCGCCGTGGATGTGCAGATACACGCCGGTGGGCTTCTCCGGCACGATCACGCGCAGCTTCACCGGGCCGGCGGGGCCGGCGATCTCCCATTCCTGGGCGCGCGGCGAGCGGGGAGCGAGCGGGAAGGGGCCGCGGCCGAGGCGGCGGGCTTCGCGGACCGTCTCCGCCCCGATGTCCCACCATTCCGGAGCCGGCGTGAGCAACTCGATCAGCTTGGCGTTGAGCGCCTTGGTTTCGGCGGGAATGGCATCGTCACTGAAGATCGCGGGGTCGATCGGCAGCATCGAGGGGCTGTAGGGCATGGCGGTTCTCCCGGGGGATTTTCGCCGAACGTTAGGTGGCGCGATGCCGGGCGGCAATGGCAGGGTGCGGGGATGCAGCTCTCGATCAATCCCGCCGCCGAACGCGGCCCCTGGCGCGACCACCCTGCCCTCTCCGCAGCGGCGATGCAGGACGCGGCCACGGCGATCGCCGCCTGGCCCGGCTACCGGACGACACCAATGCGGGCGATGCCGGGGCTGGCCGCGTCGCTCGGGATCGGCGCATTGGGGGTGAAGCTGGAGGCGGAGCGCTTTGCCCCGGGCAGTTTCAAGTCGCTCGGCCCGCCCTATGCGCTGCAGCGCGCGTTGGCGCGCGAAGGCGGGGCCGGCTGGCGCGCGGTGGCGGCGACCTCCGGCAACCATGGGCGGGCGTTGGCCTGGGGGGCGGCGCAGTTCGGGGCGGCCTGCACCATCTTCATGCCGGCCCATACCTCGGCGGGGCGGGAGGCCGCGATCCGCGGGTTCGGCGCGGAGGTGGTGCGGGTGGCGGGCGATTTCGATGCCTCGCTGGCAGCGGCGTCGGCCGCTGCGGAGGCACCGGGGACGATGCTGGTGGCCGACCTGCCCTGGCGTGGCAGCGATGCGATCCCGCGGGATATCCTGGCGGGGTATTCGGTGCTGGCCTCCGAGTTCACGCAGGCGCCAACGCATGTTTTTGTCGCCGCCGGCAACGGCTCGCTGGCGGCGGCCACCGCGGCGCGGCTGTGGCTCGATCACGGCGCCGCACGGCCGGTGGTGGTGGTGGTGGAGCCCACTGCCTCCGATGCGATCCGGCGCAGCCTGGCCGGGGGTGCACGGGTTACGCTGGAGGAGGGCGCGGGCTCGGTGATGGATGGGTTGGTGGTGCGGGCCCCCTCCGCGCTGTGCTGGCCGCTGCTGCGGGCGGGGGTGGATGCGGGGCTGGCGATCGATGACGACCAGGCCGTGGCCACGCTGCGGGCGGCGGCGCGGGATGGCTGGGGTGACGGGGCGCTGGAGATCGGGGAGACCGGGATCGCGGCGCTGGCCGGGCTGGTGGTGGCGGCGGGCGACCCCGCGATCCGCGCGGCGCTGGGGCTCGGGGCGGGCAGCCGGGCGGTGGCGATCGCCTGCGAAGGGGTGACGGACCCGGAGGTGTTCGCACGGCTGGTCGGCGACGATGCTTCGTTGCGCGGGGGCGGAAGCCGGGCCTAGTCTTGCCGCAACGCACAACAAGGGACTCCACCGCATGACCCAGCCCGCCCGCCTCGGCCGCCGACAGGCCGTGACCCTTGCCGCCGGCGCCGGCCTGGCCGCCGTGGCCCGCGACGCGCAGGCCCAGGCCGTGACGCTGAGCGCCTGGACCGGCTATCCTGAGCTGGTGCCGTTCTACACCGCGGCCGGTGAGGCCTATGCCAAGCTGAACCCGGGCTTCAAGCTGACGGTGTTCAGCACCAGCCTGCGCGAGCACGAGCAGAAGCTGGCAGCCGCCATGCCCACCGGCACCGGGCCCGACCTGTTCGACGTGGGCCAGATCCTGTCGATCAACCTGATCGAGGCCGGGCTGATCCCGGCCAATCCGCCGGCGGTGGATGCGCAGCTGAAGGCCAGCTATCGTCCGGCCTCGGTCGATCAGTTCTCGATCAGCGGCAAGAGCTACGGCCTGCCGATGCTGTTCAGCACGCCGGTGCTGTTCTGGAACCGGGCGATGTTCAAGGAAGCCGGGCTGCCCGGCGCGCCGGAGACGTTCGGCGAGATGATGGACTACGCCAAGAAGCTTGTGCGCTTCGACAGCACGGGGAAGATGACGCGCTCCGGCATGTCGCTCCGCCTGTCTGGCCAGGGCAGCGGCATCACCGAGAAGTGGCGCTTCGTGCTGGAGCCGGCGGGCGGCAGCGTGATCAAGCGCCACCCCAGCGGCAAGTATTCGCAGAACTACGACAACGCGGCCGGGCAGGCTGCGCTGCAGTACTACATCGACGCGGTGCAGGTGCATAAGGTGGACGACCCGCGGGTGCAGCGCGATGCCGCCGCCTTCGTTGCAGGGAACACCGGCATGCTGTTCCGCGAGGCCTGGGTGATCGGCGAGATCCAGAAGCAGAACCCCACGCTGGATTTCGACGTGGCGCAGATCCCGGCCTGGACCGCCGGGCAGCCGAAGAAGACGCTGCTGCAGCACAACGGGCTGTACGTGTCCGGCAAGAGCCGCAACCAGGCCGCCGCGTTCGCCTTCATGCAGTTCCTGACCAACCCCGAGAACTCCGCGATGCTCACCCAGACCTCTGGCTGGGTGGCGGCGCGCAAGGATGTGGACTGGACCGGGCTGGTTTCGCGCATCCCGCAGTACAAGGGCTTCGTCGCCCCGCCGGCCGACATGCAGTACTACCTGGAGCCGGTGCTGGGCCCGTGGAACGAGATCCAGACCCGCATCGCCGACCAGCTTCCGGCGGCCTTTGTCGATCCCACGCTGAACGGCAACCCCACCAAGGTGGGCGAGACGATCAAGCGCTGGGCGGCGCAGACCGATGCGCTGCTGAAGGAAGCGGGCCTGTTCGGCACGGCCTGATCCATTGGCCACGACGATGACCGCTGCCCGCCGCTTCCTGACGAAGCGGCGGGTGCTGCTGTTCTGCTACATCGCGCTGGCGCCGGTGCTGGCGCTGTTCCTGTACGTGCGGGTGATCCCGATCGGGTTCGGGGTGTGGCTGAGTTTCCACAAGTGGAACCTGCTGTCCCCGGCCAAGCCGTTCGTGGGGCTGCAGAACTACGAGCTGCTGATGCAGGACGAGAACTTCCATCTCGCCCTTTACAACACCACGCTGTACTCCTTTTCCACCGTGATCCTTTCCACCGCCATCGCGCTGCCGCTGGCGGTGTTCCTGGCGCGGCGATCGCGGCTGAGCGCGTTCTACCAGACGATCTACTTCCTGCCGGTGATCACGCCGATGGTGCCGGTGTCGATCGCGTGGAAGTGGATCTATGACTATAATTACGGGATCCTGAACTACGGGCTGGGCCTTGTGGGCATCAAGTCCGTCGCCTGGCTGTCCGACCCCGATACGGCGCTGTGGGCGCTGGTGATCATGGGGGTGTGGAAGGTGCTGGGCTACAACATGGTGCTGTTCCTGGTGGGCATCAGGAACATCCCGGCGATGTACCTGGAGGCCGCAAGCCTGGATGGCGCCAATGCCTGGCAAAGGTTCTGGCGGGTGACGTTTCCGCTGCTGCGGCCGATCCTGCTCTATGTGCTCGTGACCAGTACCATCAACGCCTACAACGTGTTCACCCAGGTGTACGTGATGACGCTGGGGTCCCAGGCCGCGCCAGGGCAGGCGGTGCGGATGCTGGTGTTCGACATCTACACCAACGGGTTCCAGTTCTTCCGCTTCGGCTACGCGGCCGCAGAGGCGGTGACGCTGACGCTGATCGTGCTGGGGCTGACGGTGATCCAGTTCAGCCTGGCCCGCAACGACCCGACGCGGGAGAAGTAGGATGAAGCGGCGGAGCAAGCTGCTGGGCCGGATCGGCGTGCTGGCGGTGCATTGCGTGCTGATGGCCGGCGCGCTGGTGATGGTGATGCCGATGCTGTGGATGCTGGCCACGGCCTTCAAGCCGGCGCCGGAGATCGCGCTGTGGCCGCCGGTGTTCCTGCCTGTGGCCCCCACCTTCGACAATTTCACCGGCGCGTTCGAGACGGCGCCGTTCGGGCGGTTCTTCCTCAATTCGCTGTTCATCGCCGGGGTTGGCACGCTGTCGGTGATCGTGACGTCGCTGGTGGCGGGCACGGTGTTCGCCAAGTATCGCTTTCCCGGGCGCGGGCTGCTGTTCGGGATGGTGATCGCGACCGCCATCGTGCCGTTCGAGGCCTACATGATCCCGCTTTACCTGCAGCTGGTGCAGATCGAGTGGATCAACACCTACCAGGGCATCATCCTGCCCTACCTGTTCATGGCGTTCGGCATCTTCCTGATGCGCCAGCATGTGGGCAGCGCGATCCCGGGCGAGCTGATGGAAGCCGCACGGGTGGATGGGGCCGGGGAGTGGTGGATCATGGCGCGGGTGATCGCGCCGCTTTCGGGCAATGCGCTGGCGGCGGTTGGGATTTTCAGCTTCATCCAGGGCTGGGGCATCTTCATCTGGCCGCTGCTGATCGCCAATGACCAGATGCTGTTCAACATGGAGCTGGGGCTGACGGCGTTCCAGTTCCGGTTCAGCGCCGATACCGGCAAGCTGATGGCGGGTTCCGTGGTGAGCACGGCGCCGATGCTGGTGGTGTTCCTGCTGCTGCGGCGGCGGATCATTGAGAACATGGCACTGACCGGCATCAAGTGATGGCCAAGATCCATCGCGATTCCCGCTGGTTGATCGTGCTGCTGGGCGCGCTGACCGCGATCGGGCCGTTCACCACCGACACCTACATCCCGGCGATGCCCGAGATCCGCGATCATTTCGGTGTGGACATGGGATCGGTGCAGCTGACGCTTTCGCTGGCGATGCTGGGCGGCGCGATCGGGCAGTTGTTCCATGGGCCGCTTTCGGACCGGTTCGGGCGGCGGCCGGTGCTGCTGGGCGGGTTGGCGATCTATGTGGTGGCTTCCTGCGGGTGCCTGTTCTCAAGCTCCATCGGGGAGCTGATCGCGGCGCGGTTCTTCCAGGGCTTCGGCTCCATGGCGGCACCGGTGCTGGCCCGCGCCATGGTGCGCGACCTGCATGAGCGCGACCAGGTGGCGCGGATGCTGGCGCTGATGGGGATCGTGATGGGGCTGGGGCCGATCCTGGCGCCGATCATCGGCGGCGTGCTGCTGGCGTGGTTCGACTGGCGGGCGAGCTTCGTGTTCATCACGCTGTACGGCCTGGTGCTGACCGGGCTGGTGTGGGGCTTCCTGGGCGAATCCGTGCGGCAGACGGACCCCGAGGCGCTGCATCCGGCGCGGATGGCGCGCACCACCGGGCTGCTGCTGAGCAACCGGGTGTTCGTGGGCTATATGCTGGTGAATTGCTTCCTGTTCGGCGGGCTGGGTGCCTATCTGTCCGGCGTGTCGTTCGTGGTGCTGCGGGTACTGGAGGTGCCGACGCAGTATTTCGGCGTGGTGTTCGGCGCGATCATGACCGGCAATATCAGCGGCTATATCCTCTCGGCGCGGATCCTGAAGGCGCTGGGGGCGGAGGGCGTGTTGCGGCTGGGCGTGGGCGGGGTGGCGGTGGCCGGGGTGCTGCTGGCCGGGTTTGCCTGGGCCGGGGTGTACCACGTGGTGACGCTGGTGATGCCGATGATGCTCTACATGTTCTGCGTGGCGCAGACCGGGCCGCAGGCGATCGCCGGGGCGCTGACGCCGTTTCCGCGGGCGGCGGGCACGGCTTCCTCCATCATGGGGTTCTTCCAGTCCTTCACCAGCGCCTCGGTGGGCATGGGCGTGGCGTTGGCCTTCGACGGCACGCCGCGAGCGATGGCGAGCTTCGTGGGGCTGATGGGGGTGGCGACGCTGGCGACCTATGTGCTGGTGGTGCGGCGGATTCCCGATGAGGAACGGCGGCGGGTGCACTTGTAGGGTTTTGGCCACGGGTGATCGCCGCCGGAAGCGGGGTTTTGGCGGCGGATTCGAGGTGAAATGAGACGCGGGCCGGGCGCGGGGGCGCGCGGGCGGTGCGGGTGGGGCGGGTGGGGCGGGTGGGGCGGGGATTGAGGGCGCGGTTGCCGGAACGGCGCATGCCGAGGCCGGGGAGGCAGCGCAGAATCCAGCCGATGAAGGCGCGCTGCTGGCGCAGGCGACGCAGGGCGCGCGGAGAGAGTACGGGCGCGAGATCGTCGATGGTTTCGCCGGTGGGGGAGAACTGCCAATCCCGCAGCGGGGTGCGCCAGGTGCGGCCATGGGCGGGCGCCAGGACGCGTTCGAGCTGGGTCGCGGCGGATCGGTTCCCGGTGAGGAACGCCAGCAGGGCGAGCAGGAACTGGAGCAGGGTCGCCGGAACATGGACGCGATTCATCGCCTTCGCCATGCGGCGCAGGGAGTCGGCTTCGTCCGGGGCGGCGGCAGTGTTTGGCATCACCACAAACATTACGCGACGCAACAATGGAGGGCAACGGAAAATTTGCCCTATATGGAAAAATGTTAGAAACGACCCGGCCGGCAGCTACTCGGTGATGAAGCCGCGGCGGGCGAAGGTTTCGAGCGCAGGGGGCGTGGCGAGGAAGGCCATCAGGCGGCGGGCGGCCGGGGTGTCGCCGGCGCGGGTGACGGCGAATGGGTAGGCGATGGGGGGATCGAGGAGGCTTGCTGGGAAGGTGGCGGCGACCCGGACGAAGCGGGCGACGGCGGCATCGGTGGCATAGACGATGCCGAGCGGGGCCTCCCCGCGTTCGACCAGGAGCAGGGCGCTGCGGACGCTTTCGGCGCGGGCGAGGCGCGGTTCGAGGGTGGGCCAGAGGCCGAGCTTTGTGAGGGCCTGGCGGGCGTAGAGGCCGGCGGGGACGTTGGAGGGGTCTGCCACGGCGAGGCGGCCGTTGGGGCCGAGGAGGGAGAGCAGGTCCATGCCCGGGGTGATGGTGACGGTGGCGGCGCTGTTGGTGGGGGTTACCAGGACCAGGCGGTTGCCGAGGAGGGTGCGGCGGGTTTCGGGGGCGATCAGGCTGCGGGACTGGGCCCAATCCATCCAGGGCTGGTCGGCCGAGGCGAAGAGGTTGGCCTGGGCGCCCTGATCCAACTGGCGGGCGAGGGTGGAGCTGGCGGCGAAGTTGAAGCGGAGGCGGGGTTCGCCGCGGGCTTCCCAGAGCTTTGCCACGTCCTGCAGGGCTTCGGTGAGGCTGGCGGCGGCGAAGACGAGGAGGGAGTCGTTGGGCTGGGCGCGCGTGGGCGTGGCCAGGGAGGCTGCGATGGCGGCGAGGAGGGCGCGGCGGGTCATCGTGACGTTATATCCAAACGGACATAGCGTTGGAAGCGGAAGCGATGGTGGCGAAGGTGGCGGGTCCGCTGCGCGACCCGCCCTACTTGAGGGTGGTGGGGAGTTCCGGGCCGGGTGCGTAGTTGCCGCCGTGTTCGTTGAATTCCCAGATGCCGCGGTCGGGGCTGTCGACGTCGAAGCCTTGGGCGCGGAGCATTTCGCGGTGGGTCTCGGCGTCGTCCTCGGGGTGGTAGTCGAGGAAATCCCAGTTCTCGCGAGCGGCTTTGAGGCGGGTGTTGTTGGAGTAGCCGTTGACGACCAGGGCGCCGGGGTTGGGGTGGAGGAGGCTCGCTTCGGCCAGCCGGGTCATGTCGTTGGGGGACAGCCAGGTGGCGAGCGAGCGCTGGTCGATGGGGAGGTCTCGGTAGGTGCCGATGCGGAGGCTGACGCTGGTGATGGCGTATTTCTCGTGGAAGCTGCGCAGGACGAGTTCGCCATAGGCCTTCAGCGCGCCGTAATGGCCATCCGGCCGGGCGGGCATGGAGGGGGCGACGGGGATAGTGATGGGATACATGCCGTGGGCATGGTTGGAGCTGGCGTAGACGATGCGCTCCACCCCGGCGTGGCGGGCGGCCTCGAACACCTCGAACAGGCCGGTGGCGTTGGTGTGCCAGAGGGTTTCCAGATCGGTTCCCGCCGCGCCGGCGAGGTGGATGACGGCCTTCGCACCTTCCATGATTTTCGCCATGGCGGCACGGTCGGCGACGTCCGCCTCGATCCAGGTGCCCGGCGCGTTGGGCGGGCGGCGCAGGTCGGTGAGGAGGAGGTTGGACCAGCGCGCGGAGAGGCCGCGGCGGAGCGTGGTGCCGATGGCACCGGCGGCGCCGGTGATGACGACGCGGTCTGTGGGCTGGGGCATGGGAAGGCTCCGGAGGAAGGAAGCGCGTTCTTTTTTGAAAAAAAGAACCAAAAAACTTTTATCCGATGGCACCGGACATAGAAGGTATAGGCGGGTGCCAGGTCGGAAAAGTCTTTTTGCTTCTTTTTCTTCAGAAAAAGAAGGTGCTTTCTTTTTGTCTTGAGGAGGATGGCGGATCCGCTTCGCGATCCGCCCTACGAGGGGCGGGGTTAGCCGGCGCCGATCTTGGGGATCAGGACGATCTCGCTGTTGGGCTTCAGGGGGGCGTGGTACGCGTCTTGGTAGATCACGCCGTCGATGGCGATGGCCATGTATTCCTCGACGTGTTCGCCGAGGCCGGGGAAGCGTTGTTCCAGCTCGCGGATGAGCTGGCGGAAGGTGGTGGCCGCCACCTCGAACTCGCTCTCGCCGTGTGTGAAGTCACGGCAGGAGGAGCCCGAGATGACGACCGTAGGCATATCTGTAGCCTTGATTTGAGTTTGACCCCTCACCCGACCCTCTCCCCCAAGGGGAGAGGGCTTAGGTGGTTGGCTTTACTCGGCGGCCTTGGGGGCCTTTGCCGCGTCCACGGCCGCACGGATGCGGGGCGGGGACATCGGCAGGTGGAACATCTCCAGGTCGATCGCGCCGCGGATGGCGTTGCGGACGGCGGCCATCGGGGGAACGATCGGCACTTCGCCCACGCCGCGCACACCGAACGGGTGGCGGGTGTTGGGGACTTCCACCAGCACGGCTTCGATCATCGGGAGATCCGAGGCCACGGGGATGCGGTAATCGAGGAAGCCCGCGTTATCCATGTGCCCCTTCTTGTTGTAGATGTACTCCTCGTTCAGCGCCCAGCCGATGCCCTGGACGGCGCCGCCCTGGATCTGGCCTTCGACGTAGGAGGGGTGGATGGCGCGGCCAACATCCTGCACCGCGGTGTAGCGCAGGATGGTGCTGTGGCCGGTTTCCGGGTCGACCTCGATGTCGCAGATATGCGCACCGAAGCCGGGGCCGGCGCCCTGGGCGTTCACCGAGATTTCCGAGCCGATCGGACCGCCGGTCTTGGCGGCCTTCAGCGCGATGGCGGCGAGCGGCAGGGGATCGAAGCCACCAGCGTTGGCGCCGGCGGGGACGGCTTCGCCATCCTTCCACTCGACCGCTTCCGGGCTGATGTCCCAGATCATGGCGGCGCGCTTCTTGAGGTCTTCCACCACGGCCTGGGCGGCCTGGGTCACGGCCATGCCGGTGGCATAGGTGACGCGGCTGCCGCCGGTGACGTGGGTGAAGCCGATGGAAGCGGTATCGGGGATGACAGCGCGGACCTTCTCATACGGAATGCCGAGCACTTCGGCGGCCATCATGGCCATCGAGGCGCGCGAGCCGCCGATGTCGGGCGAGCCGGTGACGACGCTGGCCGTGCCGTCTTCGTTGATGAAGACGCCGCCGGTGCTTTCGCCGCCGATGTTGAACCAGAAGCCGGTGGCAACGCCACGGCCCTGGTTCTTGCCCAGGGGAGCAGTCCAGTGCGGATGCGCCTTGGCGGCGTTCAGCACTTCCTCATAGCCGATCACGCCGTGGGTGACGCCGTAGACCGTCTTGGAGCCCTGCTTGGCCGCGTTCTTCAAGCGCAGGTCGATCGGGTCCATGCCCAGCTTGCGGGCGAGATCGTCGATGGCGCTCTCAGCCGCGAAGGACGAGATCGGCGCGCCGGGGGCGCGGTAGGCGGCGACCTTCGGGCGGTTGCTGACGACGTCGTAGCCCAGCGTGTCCACGTTCGCGAGGTCGTACATCGCGAAGGCGCACATCAGGGCGGGGTTGATCGGCGAGCCCGGGAAGGCGCCGGCCTGGAGCTTGATGATCGTCTGCGCGGCGGTGATCTTGCCGTCCTTGGTGGCGCCAACCTTGACGTAGATGGTGCCGCCCGAGGTGGGGCCGGTGCCACGGAAGACGTCTTCGCGGGTCATGGTCATCTTGACCGGGCGGCCCGACTTCTTGGACAGGGCGACCGCCAGCGGCTCCAGATACACAACCGTCTTGCCGCCGAAGCCGCCGCCGATTTCGGCGTTGGTGACGCGGATGTTGGCGATCTCGATGCCGAGCAGCTTCGCGGTGTAGGCCCGGATCATGAAGTGACCCTGGCTGGACGCGGTGATCAGCACCTGGCCGTCGGCGGCGATCGCGGCCACGCAGGCATGCGGCTCGATATAGGCCTGGTGGACCGGGGCGGTGGTGTAGGTCTGCTCGACGATGACGTCGGCCTGCGCAAAGCCGGCCTCGACGTCACCGATGGTGAAGCGGACCTGCTTGGCGACGTTGGAGGCCGTGGTCGGCTTCGGGGTGACGCCGGCGGTGAAGAGGTTGTCGTGCAGGATCGGCGCGCCGGGGGCCATCGCCTCCTCCACGTCGATCACGTGCGGCAGGATCTCGTACTTCACGTCGATCAGCTTCAGCGCGGCATCGGCGACGGCATCGTTGATGGCGGCGACGGCGGCGACGACATGGCCTTCATAGAGGACCTTGTCGCGGGCCATGCAGTTGAGGCTGAGGTCGCGGAAGTTCATCGGGCCTTCGCCGACGAAGGCTTCCTCGGACGGGATGTTCGGGATGTCGGCCGAGGTGATCACGCCCTTCACGCCGGGAAGCTTCTCGGCCTTGGAGGTGTCGATCGAGATGATCTTGGCGTGGGGGTGCGGGCTGCGCAGCACCTTGCCGATGATCTGCCCGGGCATGGTGGCATCCGCACCGTAGACGGCGCGGCCGGTCACCTTATCCACGCCATCGGGCCGCACGGGGCGGGTGCCGACGACGCGCAGGTCGCTTTTGTTACCGATGAATGTCATGTGTTCAGCCCCCTCGCATTTCTGCCGCGGCATCCTGTACCGCGCGGACGATCTTGTCATATCCCGTGCAGCGGCACAGGTTCCCGGCCAGCCAGAAACGGATTTCGGTTTCCGTCGGGTCGGGGTTCTTGTCGAGCAGCGCCTTGGTGGCAACGATGAAGCCCGGGGTGCAGAAGCCGCACTGAAGTGCGGCGTTCTCGAGGAACTTCCTCTGGATCGGGTGCAGCGTGTCGCCCTGGGCGATGCCTTCGATGGTGGTGATCTCATGCCCGCCGGCCTCGACGGCGAGGACGAGGCAGGAGCAGGTCATGCGGCCGTCGATGATGACGGTGCAGGCGCCGCAGTCACCGGAGCCGCAGCCTTCCTTGGTGCCGGTGAGGTTCAGCGTGTTGCGCAGCGCATCGAGCAGCGATTCGCCGGGGTTCGCGAGGAACTCCATGGCTTCGCCGTTGATGGTGGTTTCGACGTGGATCTTGCTCATGGTCTCAGCGGGCTCCCGCGATCTTGTTCAAGTGCGCGCCTGAGCGCGGTCGTAGGCGATTTTCGCGGTGCGGCGGGCGAGGACGCCGGCCACCTTGGTGCGGAACTCGATGGTGCCGCGCTTGTCGTCGATCGGGTTGCACATGGCCTGGGCCGCGGCATCAAGCTTTTCCAGCGCCGCGTCGTCCAGCTTGGTGCCGATGATGCAGGAGGCATCGACCGGGACCTGGGTGGGGGCGACGGCGCCGAGGCTGATCTTGGCGGCGGTGATGGTGCCCGAGGCGTCGACCGTGACGGAGACGCCGCAGCCGACCACCGCGATGTCCATCTCCGTGCGGGGGATGAAGCGGAGGTAGGCGTCGGACGTTTTGCCGGTGATGGCGGGCAGGTGGAAGGAGACGATGAACTCGCCCTTGGCCAGAGAGGTGCGGCCGGGGGCGGTGACGACGGTCTCGGCCGGGACGGTGCGGGTGCCGGTGGGGCCGGCGATGGTGACGGTGCCACCGGCGGCGACGACCGCGGGCACCGAGTCGGCGGCAGGCGAGGCGTTGCAGAGGTTGCCGGCCAGCGAGGCGCGGCCCTGGACCTGCTTGGAGCCGATGAGGTTGGCGGCTTCCACGACGCCGGGATAGGCGGCCTTGAGCGCCTTGTGGTCACCGAGTTCCGCGCCGGTGGTGGCGGCACCGATGGTGAAGCCTTCCGCGGCGGAGCCGGTGATCCCCATGATCCCCGGGATCTTCTTGGTGTCGACGATCAGCTCCGGGCTGATGCGGCCGGCGCGCAGCTGGACCAGAAGGTCCGTGCCGCCGGACATGACCCGGGTGGGGCCGGATGCGTCCGCCAGGATCTTGACGGCATCATTGACCGTGGTGGGTGCGACGTAGTTCAGACTGGGCATGTTTGCTCCCTCGTTGCGCGCGGCTCCGAGGCCCGGGCGAGGCGGAGTGCGCCCCACATGGGCCCGCCTGACCGGCCAGCCACCGCCGTTCGATATCCTAGTGTGCCGGGAGGATGCCCTGAGGGCAACCTCCCTGCGAGCCCGGCCGATAACTCTACTCTGGCGGCCATCCGACGGCGATGCGCTGTGCTCCGGTGCTCACGGCCACCAGGCCGCTCCGCTCCGGTGCTCGCGCATCACCGCCGGCCGGCGGCCGAGCGGCCGCCTCTGGCTCGCCAGAGCGAGTTCTCGAACAGGCTCTCAGGCCTTCTCCACCTGCCAGAAGAACGGGTACGACGATTCGATGAAATTCCTGAGCGTGTTGCGGTAGCCGGCCGGGCGGGTGAACTGGCCCCACATGACGGCGGGGGTGAGGTCGTAGGAGGCCTTCTGGATCTCAGCAGCCACTTTCCGCTGGGCTTCCAGGCCGTCGGCCTTGGTGAACTGCTTCAGGAGTTCCGGGATGCGCTGGTCGCAGGACCAGCCGGGGAAGTCGCCGCAGGTGGCGGCGACGTAGAAATGGGTGAGCGGGTTCAGCATGTCGGTGCCGTTGGAATAGACCGGGAACATGCTCCAGCCTTCCCGGCGGGCGCGGCGGGCGAGCACGGTGCCCCAATCCATCTGCTGGGCCTGCACGTTGAAGCCGGCCTGCTGCATGGCCTGCTGGAGGACGCGGCTGGCGGTTTCGCTGATGGAGCCGGCGACATCCATGATGACGACGGGTTCGCCCTTGTAGCCGCTGGCGGCGAGTTCGCGCTTGGCGGCGGCGACGTCGTATTTGGCCGCCCCGGCGCCTTCCAGCGTGCTGTAGGGGGTGTCGCACATCCAGAAGCTGTCGCAGCGATCGAGCCGGTATTTGGCGGGGATGCCGATGGCATCGAGGATGGAGGCCTGATCGACCAGCTTCCACAGCACCTGGCGCACCTTGGGGTTGTCGAAGGGCGGGGCCGCGTGGTTGAGGCGGAAATTGCCCTGGTACATGTGGATGCCCATGGCGCCGAAGACCTTGAGGTTCCGGTTCTTTTCCAGCAGCTCCAGCGTTTCGAAGGGCAGGAACTGCATGTAGTCGATCTCGCCGGCCGTCAGCGCGTTGGAGCCGGTGTTGGCATCCGGCATCACGCGCAAATCCAGCTCATCGATCTTCACGTGCTTGCCGCCGGAAAGGAAATCGGCGGGTTCGGGGCGGGAGACGTAGGCTTGGTTGCGCTCCAGGATCATGGAGGCGCCGGGCTTCCAGCGGGCGGGGACGAAGCGGAAGGGGCCGGAGCCAATGATGGTCTTGATGCGGCCGTCGCCGGCCTCGGCCATGATCTTCTGCGGCATCATGACGGGCAGCGGGGCGTTGGGCTTGCCGAGAACGTCGAGCAGGAGGGGGAAGGGCTCCTTCAGCACCAGGCGGAAGGTGGCGGCGCCGGTGGGCTCCAGGCTTTGCGTGGCGGCGGCGAGCATGCGGCCGAGCGCGTCACGCGGCATCCAGCGCTTGAGGGAGGCGGTGCAGTCCGCGGGGGTGACGGGCTCGCCATCGTGCCATTTGAGGCCCGGCCGCAGGGTGAAATCCCAGGTGAGCTTGTCGGCGGAGGTGGTGTAGCCCTCCAGCATCTGCGGCTTGATCTCGCCCTTTTCGTTCTGGCCGAACAGCGTGTCGAACACCAGCGTGCCGAAGGTGCGGGTGATGGTGGCGGTGATCATGTGGGGGTCGAGGATGACGACCTCCGATTCCAGGACCGCGACCACGGGGCGGGCGGCGCGGGCCTCGCGCGGGCGGACGATGCCGGATGCGGCGAGCGCGGAGCCGCCGGCCAGGATGCCGCGACGGCCGATGGATGCTGTGCTCATGGTTCGATCCCCTCAAGTTCGCGCGGATGCTGCGGCGGGCGGGGGCGGGGGTCAACCGGATGCTGCGGCGCGTCGCGAAATTGAAAGGTGCGGCCTGCTGGGCCATGCTTCCGCCACCTGGAGGAGACGACCATGACCACGCATCCGTTGTTCGATCCCGCTGCCTTCCGGCTGACGGAGGGGGTGAGCCATGTGTGCGCGGGCGGCGAGCCGCTGTGGCTGCTGCGGCATGACGATGCGCTGCGGCAATACGGTATCGACAAGGGGATCGGGATGCCCGGGCGCACGCGCATGGAGGCGCAGGTGGAGCGGGCGCGGGCGTTGATCGCAAAGCCCTGGGGGTGTGCGGCGGGGGATATCGGGTTCGTTTCCAGCGTGGCCGATGGGGTGGCGATGGTGGCGGACAGCCTCGACTGGGCTGAGGGCGACGAGGTGGTGGTGGATGCGCACGAATATCCCTCCGTGGTGATGCCGTTCGGGCTGCGGCGGAACCCCGCGCTGACGCTGAAGGTGGCGAGCGGGATGGCGCCGGGGCGGCTGGAGGCGCTGGTGACGGCGCGGACGCGGGTGATCGGGGTGAGTGCGGTTTCCTACCTGACCGGGGAGAAATACGACCTGGCGAGCCTGCGGGCGGCGGCGGACCGCGTGGGCGCGCTGGTGGTGGTGGATTTCACGCAGCTGGCGGGGAACCAGGCGGTCCCGGCGCATCTGGCGGATTTCGGGTTCTCGGCCTGCTACAAATGGCTGCTGGGGATGACCGGGGTGGCGGTGGCCTACTGGAACCGGGCGCGGCAGCCGAATTGGGCGCCGCCGACCGGGGGGTGGCATTCGCTGGCACCGATCCCGCGGCCGGATTACGTGGCCGGGACGGCGCTGCGGGCAGATGCGCTGCGGTTCACGCGGGGGAATCCGGCGCATGGGCCGGTGTATGTGCTGACCGGGGCGCTGGAATACCTGGCGGAGCATGATCCCGAGGAGACCACGAAGCATATCGCGGCGCTGTCGGCGGATCTGCTGGATCGGCTGGCGGAGGCGGGGATTCCGGTGACGACGCCGCGCGAAGCCGGGCGCCATGCGGCGAATGTGTGCATCGACCATGCGCGAGCACAGGAATGGACGGATTCGCTGTATCGGCAGGGGATTTGGGCCTGGAATGGGCATGGGCGCATACGATTCAGCTTCCACGGGTACAATAGCGTGCGGGATGTGGAGCGGATCGCGACCGGCATGCGGCAGCTCTGGCACGCGGGCTGAGGCAGCCCCGGTGCGGCCGGGGCCGAATTGAATGGGACCATCCAGGCCGATGATCGCCGAACCCTCCGTTCTCAGTCTGATCGAGGCGCAGGCGGACAGGGACGGGGGGCGGGTCGCGCTGATCGGCCGGGACCGTGTTCTGACATTCGACGCGATGAACCGTGCCGCGAACCGGTTGGCCGGCATGCTGCAGGACAGGCTCGGGCCTGCTTCCGGCTTTGTCGCGGTGTGCCTGCCGCCCTGCGTGGAGCGGATCATTGCCGTGCTGGGCATCCTCAAGTCTGGCCGGGGCTACGTGGTGATCGATCCGCGGCTGCATGATCAGGGCCGGCGCGATCTGGCCGGGCATGCCGATGCGCTGTGCGTTGTGACCGACCCGATCCTGGCTGCCGGTTTCGAACCGGCGTTGCGAACGCTCGACGTTGCCGGTTGCTGGCTGCCTGGGCGCGACCATAACCCCGGCCTGCATCCCGGGCCGGAGGCGGCGGCGTATCTGCGCTACACGTCGGGTTCCACCGGCCAGCCGAAGGGTGTGCTGCATAACCACCGTGCGGCGCTGGGCCAGGGCTTGGCGTTTGTGGAGACCGTTGGGCTGCGCGCCGGCGATTGCCTCTGCCATTTCACGTTCTTCCCGCACGCCGTGGTGCTGGGCAGCCTGGCGATCGGAGCCGCGCTGCACGTTGTGGACGCGACCGGCGAGGGGTTTCGCGCGATCGCGGGCCGGATACGGCAGGATCGGGTGAGCGTGCTCGAATGCTTCCCTTCGATCCTGCGATCCCTGTCGGTGACGCTGCTACCTGGCGGCCCCCTGCCGGACCTGCGCGTCGTGACGCTCAGCGGTGAACCCGTGGCGGCCAGTGACATCAACCTGGCCCTGCGCCTGATGCCCGAAGGCGGTATTGCCACCAACAACTACGGCAGTTCGGAGTTCGTGCAGATCGCTTCGCATGCCATTCGCGGCGCCTTGCAGGAGGGCGACGCCGTGCCGGTCGGACGGCCGCCATCGGGCGTGGAGTTGCGGCTCATCGACGCGAAGGGCGACCCGGTGGCACCGGGCGGGATCGGGGAGATCACCGTGCGCGCTCCCTTCATGACGTCAGGATATTGGAAGCGGCCTGATCTGACCCAGGAGGTGTTCGGCACCCTGACGCCGCAGGATGGGCGGAGCCATTACCGCACCGGCGATGTCGGGCGCGTGGGGGTGGACGGACTGCTGAGGGTTTTTGGCCGGGTGGACAACCAGATCAAGCTGCGCGCCCACCGCATCACGCCGGAGGAGATCGAAAGTGTGCTGCTGCGCCACCCCACCGTGGCGGAGGCGGCCGTTCGAGCCTTTCTGGATGGACCGGGATCGCCCTTCCTTGTGGCATACATGGTGGCGGCGCCCGGTGCCGTTGTGGAGATGGCGGTGGTGCGACGTTTTGCGCAGGCCCATCTGCCGCGGCACATGGTGCCCTCTGCCTTTCATTCGATCGAGGCATTGCCGCGGACCGTGGCAGGGAAGCTGGATCGCTCCGCGTTACCAGACCCGGACGCGCAGGGGCGTATCAGCGAACCTCGATAGCGTGCCGGGTACTGCGCCGTCGTGGTTTCATGATGTTTTCGTGACGGAATGGTGGAGGCGTTTTTCGGCGCTAGACTGCGGCCTCGTGTCGAACGCCGCCGATGGCGGCCTGCAGAGGTTGCACCTGCGTGCCACTTGCCCAGACCGCATCGCTGACTGATTCCTCCGGCGGGGACGAGCCCGCGATTTCCTATATCGACCCCGCCATGTCTGCCACACGCCGCGCGGTGGTGCGGGCGGTGGAGCGGGTGACGGGGCAGCGCAAGCTCAAGGCCGTCTACAGCGCCTTCCGGGCCGAGGGCGGGACGAAGGAGAGCTTCTGGAGCGAGATGCTGCGGCGGTCGCAGATCGAGCTGGATTTCGACCGGACGGCGTTGGACCGGATTCCGCGCACCGGGCCGCTGATGGTGGTGGCCAACCATCCCTATGGGCTGGTGGACGGGTTCGCGCTGTGCTGGCTGATCCATCAGGTTCGGCCGGATTTCAAGCTGCTGATCAACTCCGTGCTGTCCCAGGCGCCGGAGACGGAGGACCATTTCCTGGCGCTGGATTTCTCCGGCACGCGGGAGGCGCAAATGACGAATATCCGCTCGCGGGGGGCGGCGCGGGCGCAACTGGAGGCGGGCGGGTGCCTGGTGGTGTTCCCGGCCGGCGCCATCTCCACCGCGCCGGACCGCTGGGGGCGGCGGCCGGCGATGGATGGGCCATGGCAGCCGATCGCCGGGCAGCTGGTGCAGCGCGGGCGGTGCCCGGTGCTGCCTGTGCATTTCGAGGGGCAGAACAGCCGGCTGTTCCAGATCGTGAGCCACTACAGCGTGACGCTGCGGCTGGCGCTGATCGCAGGCGAAATCCGGCGCCGATTCGGCACGCGGCTGGGGATGACGATCGGAGACCTGATCCCGTTCGAGGACCTGGCCGAGATCACCGACCGGACGGCGCTGGCGAGCGAATTGTGCCGGCGGACCTATGCGCTCGGCGGGATCGATACCACGGTGCCCGGCACAATCGTGCCATGGCCGGAGGCGATCCAGGACAAGCCGAAGCGGTAGGTAAGGCGAGGGGCTCTGCCCCTCGACCCCGCTGGGGCCTTAGGCCCCAGACCCCTTTCGTTTTCGCTCATGGGGAGAGGGGGCTGGCCGGATCGATGATCCGGCCAGCCCCCTCTCCCCATGAGCGAACACATGTGGGTCCAGGGACCTCAGGTCCCTGGCGGGTCCAGGGCAGAGCCCTGGCCTTCCTTGCCTTCCAGCGCTGCGCTATGACGGCTCGTTGACTGGAGGCACGTTGCTTTGAACGCACCCACCCCGCGCTTCGGCGCGAACTCGCTGCGCAATGGTCCGGACGCCAGGGGTCGCTTTGGCGAGTTCGGCGGGCGGTTCGTGGCCGAGACGTTGATGCCGCTGATCCTGGAGGTGGAGGCGGCCTACAACGCGGCCAAGGCCGATCCGGCCTTTCAGCCGGAGTTGGACCGCTATTTGAAGGATTACGTGGGCCGGCCGAGCCCGATGTGGTTCGCCGAGCGGCTGACGGAGAAGCTCGGCGGCGCGAAGGTGTATTTCAAGCGCGACGAGCTGAACCACACGGGCGCTCACAAGATCAACTCATGCATGGGGCAGATACTGCTCGCCAAGCGCATGGGCAAGACGCGGATCATCGCGGAGACCGGCGCGGGGCAGCATGGCGTGGCCACGGCCACGGTGTGCGCGTTGTTCGGGCTGCCGTGCACCGTGTACATGGGCGCGGTGGATGTGGCGCGGCAGGCGCCGAACGTGTTCCGGATGAAGCTGCTGGGCGCCGAGGTGGTGCCGGTGACGTCGGGCGCCTCCACGCTGAAGGATGCGATGAACGAGGCGCTGCGCGACTGGGTCGCGAATGTGCGGGACACGTTCTACATCATCGGCACGGTGGCCGGGCCGCATCCATATCCGATGATGGTGCGCGATTTCCAGAGCGTGATCGGCATCGAGGCCAAGGCCCAGTTGCAGGAGCAGGAAGGGCGGCTGCCGGATGCCTGCGTGGCGGCGATCGGTGGCGGTTCCAACGCGATGGGGCTGTTCCATCCGTTCCTCGATGATCCCTCCGTGCGGCTGATCGGGGTGGAAGCGGCGGGGCATGGGCTGGATACGTTCCAGCATGCCGCGAGCCTGAGCCGCGGGCGGCCTGGCGTGCTGCACGGCAACCGGACCTATCTGCTGCAGGACGAGGACGGGCAGATCCAGGAGGCGCATTCGATCTCGGCCGGGCTGGATTATCCCGGCATCGGGCCGGAGCATTCCTGGCTGCATGAGATCAAGCGGGTGGAATACGTGGCCGCGACCGACCAGGAGGCGCTGGACGCGTTCCAGCTGTGCACGCGCACGGAAGGCATCATCCCGGCGCTGGAGCCGGCGCATGCGTTGGCGCACGTGGCCAAGATGGCGCCGACGATGGACAAGGATGCGATCATCCTGATGAATCTGTGCGGGCGGGGAGACAAGGACATCTTCACCGTGGCCGAAGCCTTGGGAGTCATGTTGTGAGCCGTATTGCCGCACGATTTGCCATGCTGAAGGCCGAGGGCCGCGGGGCGCTGATTCCGTTCGTGGAGGCGTGGGACCCGGACGAGGCGACCTCCCTGGCGCTGCTGAAGGGCATGCCGGGGGCCGGGGCCGACCTGATCGAGATCGGCTGCCCGTTCACCGACCCGATGGCGGATGGGCCGACCATCCAGCTGGCCGGGCGGCGCGCGCTGGATGCCGGTGCGTCGATGAAGCACACGCTGGCGATGGTGCAGGAATTCCGCAAGGACGACGCGGAGACGCCGATCATCCTGATGGGCTACCTGAACCCGATCCTGTCCTATGGCGTGGCGCCGTTCTGCCGGGATTGCGCGGCGTTCGGGGTGGACGGGCTGATCATCGTCGATCTGCCGAGCGAGGAGGCCGACCTGGTGCTGCCGGATGCGGCGGCGAACGGGCTGGATATCATTCGCCTGGTGGCGCCGACGACGGATGAGGACCGGCTGCCGCTGGTGCTCGATGGGTCCTCCGGCTTCGTGTACTACGTATCGATCACCGGGATTACCGGCACGCGCACGGCGAGCGGGGATGAGCTGGCGGAGGCGATTCCGCGCATCCGCAAGGTGACGAATCTGCCGATCGCGATCGGGTTCGGCGTGCGGACGCCGGAGCAGGCGGCCAATGCGGTGAAGCATGCCGATGGTGCGGTGGTGGCCTCTGCGTTGATCGATACGATGAAGCAGGACCTGGAATCCAATGGGGGCAAGCCGAAGCCGGATACGGTGGCGCGCATCCTGGCGCAGGTGAAGGCGTTGGCCGCCGGCGTGCGCGGGGCGCGCGTTCCGGCCTGAAGGAGCGGATGCGATGAACTGGCTCACGGAATTCGTCCGGCCGAAGATCCGCACCCTGCTGGGGCAGCGGGATGTGCCGCAGAACCTG
Source organism: Alphaproteobacteria bacterium (assembly GCA_026400815.1). Taxonomy (GTDB): domain Bacteria; phylum Pseudomonadota; class Alphaproteobacteria; order Acetobacterales; family Acetobacteraceae; genus CAMDGX01. Next base: position 19,092 of record JAPLOI010000073.1, on the reverse strand, counting down.
TGGGTGCAGTGTGCCAGCTGCCAGCACATGATGTTCCACGCCGAGTTCGAGAAGAACCAGCGCGTGTGCGGGCAGTGCGGGCACCATGCGCGCGCCGGCGCGGTGGAGCGCCTGGCCTGGACCTTCGACGAGGGGCAGTTCACGCGCATCGAGCTGCCGAAGGTGCCGGTGGACCCGCTGCGATTCCGCGACACCAAGCGCTATCCGGACCGGCTGAAGGATGCGCGCGAGAAAACCGGGCTGGATGACGCCATTCTCGTCGCGCACGGGAAGATCGGCGGGCACAAGGCGGTTGTGGCGGTGATGGCGTTCGAGTTCATCGGCGGCTCCATGGGCGCGGCGGTGGGCGAGGGCATCGTGGCCGCGGCGAAGCTGGCGGTGCTGCAGGATGCGCCGCTGATCGTGTTCACCGCTTCGGGCGGGGCGCGGATGATGGAAGGCGCCATCAGCCTGATGCAGATGCCGCGCACGGTGATCGCAACCCGCATCGTGAAGGAGGCGGGGCTTCCGTTCATCACCGTGCTGACCGACCCGACGACGGGCGGCGTGACGGCGAGCTTCACCATGCTGGGGGATATCCAGATCGCGGAGCCCGGGGCGGAGATTGGGTTCGCGGGTGCCCGCGTTATTGAGCAGACAGTGCGAGAGAAACTTCCGGAGGGGTTCCAGCGCAGCGAATACCTGCTGGCGCATGGCATCCTGGACATGGTGGTGAAGCGGCCGGACATGAACGCGACGCTGGGGCGGCTGATCTCCCTGCTGCGGGTGAAGGAACTGGCGCCGGCGGCCGCGCCCACGCCCCCTGCCCTTCCGGCGCCTGCCGTCTGAGCCCCATGACGGTGGGCAGGATCGAGGCGGTGATCGAGCGCATGCACGCGCTCTATCCGCGGCTGATCGATTTGAGCCTGGAACGGCTGGAACGGCTGCTGGGGCAGATGGGGAACCCCGAGCGCGCCCTGCCGCCGGTGATCCATGTGGCCGGGACCAACGGCAAGGGCAGCACCTGCGCCTTCCTGCGTGCCATTGGCGAAGCGGCGGGGATGCGGGTGCATGTGGCGACCTCCCCGCATCTGGTGCGGTTCAACGAGCGCATCCGGCTGGCGGGGGCGCTGGTGACGGATGCGCAGCTGCTGGATGTGCTCGACGAGATCGAGCGGGTGAATGCGGGGCAGCCGATTACCGTGTTCGAGGTCTTGCAGGCCGCGACCTTCCTGTTGTTCGCGCGCGTGCCGGCGGATCTTGTGGTGCTGGAGGTGGGGTTGGGTGGGCGGTTCGATGCCACGAATGTGGTGGAGCGGCCGGCGGCGTGTGCCATCACCTCGATCTCACTGGATCATCGGGAGATGCTGGGGGAGACGCTCGGCAAGATCGCGTTCGAGAAGGCGGGGATCATCAAGCCCGGCGTGCCGGTGGCGACGGGGCGGCAGGAGGCGGACGCCTTCGCGGTGATCGCGGCGCGGGCGGCGGAATTGGGGGCGCCGTTGCTGGCGCGCGGGGAGGCTTGGGAGGTTGTGCCTTCCGCAGACGGGTTCTCGTTCCGGGATTCCGGTGGGGTGTTACAGTTGCCGCCGCCTTCGCTGCTGGGGGCGCATCAGCTGGACAATGCCGGGATCGCGGTGGCGGCGGCGCGGGCGAGCGGGCTGGGGTTTTCGGAGGATGTGATTGGGCGGGGCATCGCCTCGGCGACCTGGCCGGCGCGGATGCAGCGGCTGACGGGACGGCTCGCAGCGCAGGTGCCGGCGGGGTGGGAGCTTTGGCTGGATGGCGGGCACAATCCCGGCGGCGGCCAGGCCATTGCGGCGCAGTTGCGCGGGGCCTGGGCGGATAAGCCGGTGCATCTGGTGGTCGGGATGAAGAAGGCGAAGGACACGCGGGAGTTCCTGGCGCCGTTGCTGGACCTGGCGGCCAGCGTGTGGGCGGTTTCGGAGCCCGGGCAGTATTCGGCGTTGCCGGTGGAGGCGATCGTGGAGGCGTCCCAAGGGCGGGCGCGGCCGGGGCCGACGGTGAGCGATGCGCTGGCCGCGTTGCCGGCCGGGCCGCCGGCGCGGGTGCTGATCTGCGGCAGCCTTTATCTGGCGGGCGAGATCCTCAAGGCCGATGGCTGGCCGTACGACGGAAAGGAATGACGATGAAGCGGATTCTGGTGCTGCACGGCGCGGGCATGGACATGCGCGGCAAGACGATGATCGAGACCTTCGGGCCGATGCTGCTGCCGGAATACGACGAGAAGATCCGCGGTTTTGCGGCCGAGTTGGGCGTGGCGGTGGAGATTTTCCATTCCAACAGCGAAGGCGCTGTGATCGACAAGCTGTATGCGGCGCATGATGCTGGGTTCGATGGTGCGATCATCAACCCCGCCGGGTTCACGCGCGGCTATCCGGCGTTGTACGCGGCGATCTCGCAGGTGAAGTTCCCGATGGTGGAGGTGCACATCTCCAACCCCGCGCGGCGCGGGACGGTGAGCGAGGTTGGTGCGGTGTGCGTGATGACGATGGCCGGGTTCGGCATCCAGGGCTACGCGCTGGCGCTGCGCGGGCTGCGAGACAGGTAGGTAGGTTGGGGTAGCCGCCCGCATCAAGATGCGGGCTACTGCGCGGGTTGTAGCCCGCATCTTGATGCGGGCCTTGGGCTATGCGCTGGGTTCCCCGAAAGCGCCGGTGGAATGCGGCATGGTGCCGCCCCAGTCCTGGGGCAGCACGCATTCGCGAACGAAGCGGTGGAACGACGAGTGCGGCCAATCCGCCACTGACCGGACCCAACCGTGTTTCACAGGGTTGAAGTGGATGTAGTCCACGTGGCGTTCGAAATCCTTGGCATCGCGGATGGTGTGTTCCCAATAGCGCCGCTGCCATAGCGCATACCGGCCGTCTCCAAAGCGTGGCACAGGAACGCCAGATGCTGCCACGTACTGCGTGAAGTGTCCTTTCAACCGTCGCCACAGGCGCGGATAGTCGGAATCACCGGGCGGCATCGTGATGAGGGCATGCAGGTGCTCAGGAAGCACGACGAGCGCCTCGATCCGGAACGGCTGCGCCGACCGGACCTCGGCAAAGGATGAACGCAGGAGATCGACGTGATCGACCAAGGTCGTCGCCCTACGGTCTTGCAGGGCGACGGTGAAGAAGTAGGTGGCGCCAGGGATCAGGTTTCGGCGGTAGCGGACCATGGTTCTGGCAGCGCTTGGAGCAAGGCCCGCATCAAGATGCGGGCTACGATTTGATACGCTTGAACTTCTGCATCCGGCGCAGCGTCTCCGGCCGCGGCGTGCCTGGGAACACGGCGGCCCAGTCATTGGCGATCACTTCGCCCACGTAAAGGTCGCCTTGCGAGTCCAGCGCCACGCTGTGGGGGGCGACGAAGGCGCCGGGGGTGGTGCCCGGCTTTTCGGTACCGAGGCGGTTGATCAGTTTGCCGTCGTTGTCGAGGATCATCACGCGCGGGCCGAGATTGGGCGTGGCGTGGTTGACGGCCATGTAGGGGCCGAGCTCGCCGACCAGCACATGGGGCTTGGGGCCGCCGGTGATGCAGAGGCCGCAGGGGCGGTGCAGGTTGTTGATCTGGCGGAGGTAGGTGCCGTCGGCGTCGAAGACCTGGACGCGGTGGTTTTCGCGGTCAGCGACGTAAACGAAGCCATCGGCGTCGCAGCAGATGTTGTGCGGCAGGTTGAACTCGCCTTCGCGGGTGCCGGGCTTGCCCCAGGTCTTGAGCAGCTTGCCGTCGGGCGAGAATTTGTGGACGCAGGCATTGCCGTAGCCGTCGGAGACGTAGATGTCGCCGGTGGGGGAGAGGGCGGTGTGGGTGCAGCGGCAGAAGGGCACGTTGCTCATGGAGGGTGAGGGCTGGCCGGGCACGCCGATCTCAAGCAGCAGTTTGCCCTCGGGGGTGAACTTGCGAACGGTGTGGTCGCCGTTGTCGGTGAGGTAGAGGCTGTCATCCGGGCCGATGCTGGCGCCGTGCGGATTGGTGAACACGCCCTGGCCCCAGGCGTGGAGGAAGCCGCCGTCGCGGTTCATCACCACCACGGGGTGGGCGCCGCGGTTGAAGAGATAGATGCGATCCTTCGAATCGACGGCGATGCCGGCGACGTCGCCCAGCACGATGTCGGCGGGGAGTTGCTCCCAGGCTTCGATGGGCTCGAAGAGGAAATCGTCGATGAGGCTCATGCTGGTTCCAGACGGCGGTTGGTGTGTGGGGGAACGGATCATCAGTCGATCCGCCAGAGTTCGCCAGACGTTCTGTCGACGATCATGGTGAAGGCGGGACAGTCATGTTCGCGCCCCGGCACCGGATGCAGCATCACCTCGGTGGCGCGGCTGGTGGGCCGATACGGCGGTATCTCGATCCGATAGGACGCTTCGTTGCAGGCTTTGCCGTAGAGCGTGGTTCCGAAAACCCGCGTCCTGACGATGTCCCGCATGGTGTTGCCGGAGAGGAGGCCCGAGCCGGATTCCAGAAAGACGTAGCCAGCCACAAATGCAGCAATCAGCGCGCCAAGCCCCACAAGGACAATGCGCGTTGCGGATAGTAGCGTTGGGGGGAGAGGCACGTTTGGGGCGCGGTGGTAGCCCGCATCGAGATGCGGGCACCGGTCCGGCGAGGATCAAGCGACGGCGATGACTTCGACCTCGATCTTCAGCGCGGGGCTGACGAGGCCGCCGATGATGAGGGTGCTGGCGGGCTTGCGGTCGCCCATGGCTTCGCTGCGCGAGGTGCGGACGGCGGGGAGATGGTCGAGGCTGGTGGCGATGGTGGTGATCTTGACGATGTTGTCCAGCGTCATGCCCACGGCCTTCAGCTGGGCGGTGATGTTCTTCCAGACGTTGCGGCCCTGTTCGGTGGCGTCTTCCGGGACGGAGCCGTCGAGCGCCGCGCCGACCTGGCCGCTGATGTAGACGGTGCGGGCGGCGCCGGTGACTTCCACGGCGTGGGTGTATTGGCCGACCGGGGCGGGGGCGTCCGGCGCATTGCTGAGGCGGATTTGCATGGTGGGTGTCCTCTTCAGGGGAGATTGGGGCGCCAGGCTTCGTGGAAGCCGCGGACGCGGGGGAGGGCGAGCATGTCCCACGGGCTGGGCATTTCGCCGACGCGGGCGTGGATGAGGGCGGGTTCGCGGCGCGAGAGGGCCTCGCGCAGGGCGGGACCGAAGGCTTCGGGCGTGTCGGCGCGCCAGGTGTTCATGCCGAAGCTTTTGGCGAAGGCGGTGAAGTCGGGGTTGGTGAGGTCGGACGCAATCTGACGGTTGCCGAAGCGCTCGGCCTGGATGCGCTTCACGTTGCCGAAGGCGCCGTCATCGAACACCACAACGACCAGGGGCAGCCGGTGGTGCATGGCGGTGGCGAGTTCCTGGGCCTGGTACATGAAGCCGCCATCGCCACAGATCGCCACCACGGCGCGGTCCGGCAGGGCGGCCTGCACGCCGAGCGCGGTGCCGTAGGCCCAGCCGAGATTGTCCTGATAGCCCGGGGAGATGTAGCGGCGCGGGGCAGAAACTTCGAAAGCGAGGCGGCCCATGAAGCCGAGTTGGGTCACGTCCTCCACTACGATGCCGTCTTCCGGGAGGGCTTCACGCAGGGCGCGGAGGTAGCCCATCTGCGGTTCCTGGCTGGCGAGGCGTTCGGCGAACCATGCCTGGTGGGCGGCGATCTCCGCGCGCGGGGCGCAGGGCGTGGTGGGCAGGGCGGCCAACAGGGCGCGGATGCCGTCCGCGGCGTCGGCGTGGATGGCGACGTCGGGGCGGCGGAAGCGAAAGTGTTCCTCGGCGTCGATGTCCAGGCGGATGATCTTCATCGCCTCATCGGTGCCCCAGCCGGACTGGGCGAAGTGCATGCGGGTGCCGATGCCCAGCACCACGTCGGCGTCCTTCCACAGGCGGTGGGTGACGGGCAGCGAGGTGGCGAGGGGGTGGGCGGTGGGCAGCACGCCGCGGCCGCGGCGGTAGGTGCCGACGGGGGCGCCGAGGCGTTCGGCCAGGGCGAGTATCTCGGGGGCGGCATCCAATGCGCCGCCGCCGGCGAGGATAAGGGGGCGTTCGGCCTTGGCCAGCAGGGCGACGGCCTGGTCGATGGCGACGGGGTCGACCGCGGGGCGCTCGATGGGCAGCGGGGCCACCGGCATGGCCATGCCGGGGCGGCCCCAGGTGTCGATGCCGCATTCCAGGGCGGCGGGGCGGCGGCGGCCGGAGAGGATGGCGCGGATGGCCTCGGCGATCAGGCGCGGGGCGTCGGCGGGGCCGGGGATGCGCGCCGCGTGCTTGGTGATGTGGCGCAGCAGGCCGAGCTGGTCCGGGATTTCGTGCAAATGGCCCCAGGCGCGGTCGATGGCGTCGGACGGGATCTGGCCGACCAGGGCGAGCACCGGGGCGCCGGTGCCGTAGGCGGTGAGCAGGGCGGCGCCGGCGTTGAGTAGGCCGGGGCCGGGCACCACGGCGAAGGCCTGGGGCTGGCCGGTGGCAAGGGCGGCACCAAGGGCCATGTAGCCGGCGGCCTGTTCGTGGCGGGGGTGGAGCAGGCGCATCTTGCCGCTTTGCGCCACGGCATCGAACAGGAAATCGTTGTTCACGCCGGGCAGGGCGTAGAGCGTGGTGATCCCGTGGGCGAGCAGGGCCTCGACCGTGGCTTCACCGGTGGTTTGGCGGGACATGCGTTTCCTCGTGACCGTCACCCTATCGTGGCACAGGGCGCGGCGACGGGATATGATCGGGCGAGAACGGGAGGCAATGGCGTGTATTCGCAGGCGCTCAACACACGGGATGCGGGGCCGTCGGCAGAGGACGCCGACGCCTTGGCGCGGTTCCAGGCCAGGATCGATGCCGAGGAGAAGATCGAGCCGAATGACTGGATGCCGGAAGCCTATCGCCGCACGCTGACGCGGCAGATCAGCCAGCACGCGCATTCCGAGATTGTCGGCATGCTGCCGGAGGGCAACTGGATCACCCGCGCGCCAAGCCTGCGGCGCAAGGCGGCGCTGCTGGCCAAGGTGCAGGATGAGGGCGGCCACGGGCTGTACCTGTATGCCGCCGCGGAGACCTTGGGCACGGCGCGCGAGGAGCTGGTGGAGCAGCTGCTGAGCGGGCGGGCGAAGTATTCCTCCATCTTCAACTATCCGACGCTGAGCTGGGCCGATATCGGCGCCATCGGGTGGCTGGTGGATGGCGCGGCGATCATGAACCAGATCCCGCTGTGCCGGTGTTCGTATGGGCCGTACGCGCGGGCCATGATCCGGGTGTGCAAGGAGGAGAGTTTCCACCAGCGCCAGGGCTACGAGATCATGCTGATGCTGTGCCGCGGCACGCCGGAACAGAAGGCGATGGCGCAGGATGCGCTGAACCGTTGGTGGTGGCCGTGCCTGATGATGTTCGGGCCGCCGGACACGGCTTCGCAGCATTCCGACGCTTCCATGAAGTGGAAGATCAAGCGCTTCACCAACGACGATCTGCGGCAGAAATTCGTCGATGCCACGGTGCCGCAGGGGCTGCATCTCGGGCTGACCTTTCCGGACCCGGAATTACGCCTGGAGGATGGGCACTGGCGGTTCGGGGCGATCGACTGGGATGAGTTCAAGCGCGTGGTGGCCGGGGACGGGCCGTTGAACCGGGAGCGGCTGGCGGCGCGCAAGCAGGCGCATGAAGAGGGTGCCTGGGTGCGGGAGGCGGCCTTGGCCTTCGCAGCCAAGCGGCGGAGGAAGGCGGCATGACCGAAGCACGCACCCCATTGTGGGAGGTGTTCCTGCGCAGCCGCACCGGGCTGTCTCACCGGCATGTCGGCTCCGTGCACGCGGCCGATGCGGTGATGGCGTTGCAGGCGGCGCGCGATACGTACACGCGGCGGGGCGAGGGGTTGTCGATCTGGGTGGTGCCGTCCGCCGCGATCACGGCCAGCGATCCCGCCGAGAAGGGGATGCTGTTCGAGCCCGCCGCTTCGAAGATCTACCGGCACCCGACCTTCTATGAGGTGCCGGACGAGGTGGGGCATATGTGACGTGTCGGACCGGTTTTCGGGATTGCTGCTGCGGCGGGCCGATGATGCGCTGGTGCTCGGCCACCGGCTGTCGGAATGGACGGGCCATGCGCCCAGCCTGGAGAAGGAGCTGGCGCTGGCGAACCTGGCGCTGGACCTGATCGGCCAGGCGCGGGCGCTGTATGCGCTGGCCGCCGAGAAGGGCGCGGGGGAGGACGAGGATTCGCTGGCCTATCTGCGCGGCGACCGCGAATACACCAACCTGCTGCTGCTAGAGCTGCCGAACGGGGATTTTGCGGTGACCATCGCGCGGCTGTTCCTGTACGCGGCGTTCATGGACCCGTTCTGGCGCGCGGCGGCGGGCTCGCGCGACCGGGACCTGGCGGCGATCGCGGCCAAGGCGGAGAAGGAGGCGGCGTATCACCTGCGCCATGCCGCGGAATGGCTAATCCGGCTGGGTGATGGCACGGAGGAATCGCACCGCCGGGCGCAGGCAGCGCTGGAGCGGCTGTGGCCCTACACCGGTGAGATGTTCGAGCCGGAGGACGAGGTGCTGGTGGCCGCCGATGTGTGCCCGGAGCCGGCCGGATTGCGCGAGGCGTGGAACCGCACGGTGGATGCGGTGCTGGCGGAAGCAACGCTTTCGCGGCCGGCGGAATGCTGGATGCAAAGCGGCGGGCGCGCGGGGCGGCACACGGAGCATCTCGGCCACATGCTGGCGGTGATGCAGTCCGTCGCGCGGGCGCATCCGGGGGCGAAGTGGTGAGCCTGCGCGAGAGGGCCTGGGCGGCGGCGGCGGCGGTGGTGGACCCGGAGATTCCGGTGCTGACCATCGAGGATCTCGGCGTGCTGCGCGAGGTGGTGGAGGGCGATGCGGGCGTGGAGGTCCGGATCACGCCCACTTACACCGGCTGCCCGGCGATGGGGGTAATCGCCTGGGAGGTGGAGGCGGCGCTGGCACGCGAAGGAATCGCGCCGGCCCGCGTGGTGACGGTGCTGTCGCCGGCCTGGACGACGGATTGGCTGAGCGACGCGGGGCGGGCGAAGCTGCGCGAATACGGCATCGCCCCGCCGGGGAAGGCCGGGCGCCGGACGTTGTTCGGGGACGAGGCGGTTTCGTGCCCGCGCTGCGGCAGCGGGGAGACGGTGCTGCTGGCGGAGTTCGGCTCCACCGCGTGCAAGTCCTTGCGCCAGTGCCAGGCGTGCCGCGAGCCGTTCGACGCGTTCAAGTGCCACTGATGTTCCACGCACTGCGCATCGCCGACCGGCGGCAGGAGACAGACGAGGCGGTGTCGCTGGCGTTCGAGATTCCCGTGGCGTTGCGCGAGGATTTTGCATTCCGGCCGGGGCAGTACCTCACGCTGCGCGCCATGGTCGGGGGCGAGGAGGTGCGGCGGGCTTACTCCATTTGCGCGGGGCTCGATGACGGCGAGTTGCGGGTGGCGGTGAAGCATGTGCCGGGCGGGGTGTTCTCGGCGCATGCCAACGCGGCGCTGCGCGTGGGCGACGTGCTGGAAGTGATGCCGCCGGAGGGGCGGTTCGGGCATGCGCCGGGGGGCGGGGGACGGCTGTATCTGGGGCTGGCGGCGGGGTCGGGCATCACGCCGATCCTGTCGATCCTGAAGAGCGTGCTGGGGCGCGAGCCGGGCAGCCGGTTCATCCTGCTGTATGGCAGCCGCAGCACGGCGCAGGTGCTGTTCCGCGGCGCGTTGGAGGATTTGAAGGACCGGTATCTCGATCGGCTGACGGTGGTTCATACCTTGTCGCGCGAGGCGCAGGATGTTCCGGCGCTGAACGGGCGGTTGGATGGGGCGAAGCTGCGGGCGTTGCTGCCGGGGCTGGTGGATGCGGCCGCGATCGACCAAGCCTTTTTGTGCGGGCCGGAGGCGATGCTGGACGAGTTGCCGGGGGTGCTGGCGGCGTTGGGCGTCGCGGAGGATCGCATCCAGATGGAGCGGTTCACGCCCTCGGGGCCCAGGCGCACGGTGGTGGTGGCGCAGGATGCGCCGGGGGTTGCGGTGGCCACGATCATCCACGATGGCGCCAGGCGCGAAGTTCCGGTGGCCGAGGGCGAGACGGTGCTGGATGCGGCGCTGCGGGCCGGGATGGATTTGCCGTGGTCCTGCCATGGCGGCATGTGCAGCACCTGCCGCGCCAGGGTGACCGAGGGCGCGGTGGAGATGGCGGTGAACTTCTCCCTGGAGCCGTGGGAGGTTTCAGCCGGCTATGTACTGACGTGCCAAGCCCGACCCGTCGCGGGGCATGTGGTCGTCGACTACGACCAAGTCTAGGGGTCTGGGGCCTAAGGCCCCAGCGGGGTCGAGGGGCAGCGCCCCTCGCCTTACGCTTGCTTCAGTTCAATCAAGCTCCGCCTGATCTTCCGCCCACGCTCGATGCTGTCCTCGATGAACGACGGATCACCCCAGCGCACGGCGCGGGCCATCGCCTGGGCGTCTTCCATGAAGCGGGCGAGCATTTCCAGCAGCGCTTCGCGGTTGTTGAGGAAGATATCGCGCCACATCACGGGGTCGGAGGCGGCGATGCGGGTGAAATCCCGGAAGCCGGAGGCGGAGAATTTCAGCACTTCCTGCCGGCTTTCGTCTTCCAGGCCTTCGGCGGTGTTGCAGATGGTGAAGGCGATGAGGTGCGGCAGGTGGGAGACGATGGCCAGCACGCGGTCATGGTGGCCGGCTTCCATGCTTTCCACCATGGAGCCGCAGCGGCGCCAGAGTTCGGAGACCTTTTCCACCGCGGCCTCATCGGTGCCGGGCGGCGGGGTGAGCAGGCACCAGCGGCCCTGGAACAGGGAGGTGAAGCCGGCGTCCGGCCCAGAGTATTCCGTACCCGCAACAGGATGCGCCGGCACGAAATGCACGCCGGCGGGGATCAGCGGGCCGACATCGCGGATGACGGACTGCTTGGTGGAGCCGACATCCGTCACGATGCAGCCGGGCGCGAGATGGGGTGCGATCGCCTCGGCCAGGGCGGCATAGGCGCCCACGGGGGCGCAGAGCATGACACAATCGGCGCCGGCCACGGCGCGGGCGGGATCGAGTTCCACGCGATCGGCGATGCCAAGCTGCATCACGCGGTCGAGCGTGGCCTGGGTGCGGGCATTGGCGACGATCTCGGTGGCGATCTCGCGCTTTTCCATGGCGATGCGCGCCACGGAACTGCCGATCAGGCCGATGCCGACCAGCACCAATCGCTGAAAGAGGGGGCGCTTGAACAGAGGCTCAGCCCCGGGAATCGAAGGCATCATCAGCCCTTCATGAAGGCGGTAAGCGCATCCGTCACCAGGCCGCATTCCTCGGCGGTGCCGACAGTGATGCGCAGGCAGTGCGGCAGGCTGTAGGCGGCCATGCCGCGCACGATGATGCCGCGGGATTTCAGGAACGCGTCCGCCCCCTTGGCCTTCTCCGCCGTGGCGAAGTCCGTCAGCAGGAAGTTGCCCTCGGTGGGCCACACCTTGATGCCGACGGCTTCCAGGGAGGCAGCCAGCTTGGCGCGCCATTCGGTGTTGTGGGTGCGGCATTTTTCCACCCAGCCGGGCTCTTCCAGCGCGGCCACGGCGGCGGCTTGGGCGGCGAGGTTCACGTTGAACACGCCGCGCACGCGGTTGAGGGCGTCGGCGACGGAGGCGGGCATGTAGCCCCAGCCCACGCGCATGCCGCCGAGGCCGAACACCTTGCTGAAGGTGCGCAGCATCACGGTGTTCTCACCGGCATCCACCAGCTTCTGCCCGGCGTCGTAATCGGCGGCTTCCACGTATTCGGCGTAGGCGCTGTCGAGCACCAGCAGGATATCGGGGCGCAGGCCGGCGCGCAGGCGATCCACCTCGGATTGCGGCAGCAGCGTGCCGGTGGGGTTGTTGGGGTGGGCGACGAAGACGATGCGGGTTTCCGGCGTGACGGCCGCCAGCATCGCCGAGACATCGGTGGTGACGTTCTGCTCCGGCACCTTGATCACGCGCGCGCCGGAGAAGGTGCCGGCGATGTCGTACATCGTGAAGCCATGCGCGCTCATCAGGATGTCGGCGCCGGGGCCGCCATAGACATGGCAGATCAGGCTGATCAGCTCATCGGAGCCGGTGCCGCAGACGATGCGCTCGGGGTCCAGGCCCCAGCGGGCGCCGAGGGCGCGGCGCAGGCCGACGGAGCCGCCATCGGGGTAGCGGTGAAGGTCCGCCGCCACCTTGGCATAGGCAGCCTGGGCGGCGGGCGGCGGGCCGAAGGCGCCCTCGTTGGAGGAGAGCTTGATGATGCGGTTCACGCCCGGGATTTTCGCCTCGCCGGCGACATAGGCGTGGATCTGCATCACGGCGTCCCGTGGTTGCGGGCGCATCACGGTCTCGGTCATCAGGATTCTCCCTCCACGGGCACGGCATAGGCGCCCAGCACCACTGGGCGGCGAGCCACCTCGCCCAGGCGGGCCAGGCGCGGATCGTCTTCAGCCACCAGGCCCTCCACCTCCACCAACGCCGTGGTGGCGGCGGGGTCGCGGCGCAGGATGGTGGACAGCGGCGGCAGGTCGGCGGCGGTGAGCGCGGCCGTGACGCGAGCGCGGCTGCTCTCGCTGGTGAGCTCCAGCCCGATCAGGCTGCGGTCGTGCCCGCTGGCATCCGGCGCCACGGCGGCCACCACCAGGGCCTGCACCCGCGGCGCGCCCTCCGGCCGCGGGGCCCAGAACGGCAGGCGGGCGATCACGTGGATGCGCGGTTCGTCCCGCGAGGAGCTGTGGCGGTGCAGCAGGGCGGTCCACCAGCCAGTCTGTTCGCCCTCGGCCGGCATGGGCAGCACGGCGCAGATGGCGCTGCCGGCGCTGACCTCGGCGATGGCCTGGGCCGGGGTGCGATGGGCGCGCAGCGGGGTCAGCGCCCCGAAATGTTCACGGGCAGCCTGCACATGCGGGCTGCCCGCCTCGGTTTCGCACACGGCAACCACATAGCTGCCCTGCATGCTGGTCGTGGCCGCAAACAGCTCGCGCCACCATCGCACCAGCAGGCGCTTGGGCAGCTTGCTGTGATGCCGCGCCAGCAGGCGGCGGACGATATTGGCCTCCCGCCCCGGGCGGATCGGCACGCGGCCCTTGCCGCCCTGGCTCGCCACCTTCTCCACCACCTCTGCACGGCGTTGCAGCAGGTCGTGGATGACATCGTCGATGCGATCCAGCTCGGCGCGCAGTTCCGCCAGCACCGGCGCCTGGGGGGGGGCGGAGGAGGCGGGCGGCGGGGAGGCAGAAGCGGCGGAGGTCATGGGCGCCAAGGGAACAGAGGGATCGAACAGGGGTGGCAAGGGGATAGCAGGCAGTCCTAGCGGATGCCCGCCCCGCTGCAAAGCCGCGCCACCGAATGCACCGCGGTTGCATGGGGGCCGCACACTCCGCATATGCTTCACCGAAATGGATCAGCCAGAGCTCCCCGTCGTCGACCACCAGCACCTCGTCCTCGACGGGCCCTTGATGCTCGACTGCGGCACGGAGCTGGCGCGGGTGCGCATCGCCTACCGCACCTACGGCACGCTGAACGCGGCGCGCAGCAATGCCATCCTGATCTGCCATGCCCTCACCGGCGACCAGTACGTGGCCGAACCCCATCCCGTTACCGGCAAGGGCGGCTGGTGGGACATGGTGGTGGGCCCGGGCCTGCCGATCGATACCGACCGCTACTTCGTGATCTGCAGCAACGTGCTGGGTGGCTGCATGGGCTCCACCGGCGCGCGCACGCCGAAGGCGGACGACCCGACGGACCTCTGGGGCACCGATTTCCCGCCGGTGACGATCCGCGACATGGTGCGCGCGCAAAAGCGCATGGTGGAGCAGCTGGGCATCGCGCGCCTGTTCGCGGTGATCGGCGGCTCCATGGGCGGCATGCAGGTGCTGCAATGGGCGGCGAGCTACCCGGAAGCGGTGTTCGCCGCCGTGCCGATCGCCACCGCGCCCTACCACTCCGCACAGAACATCGCCTTCAACGAGGTCGGCCGCCAGTCGATCTTCGCCGATGCCGACTGGGAGCAGGGCCGCTACTGGCAAAGCGGCAAGATCCCCGCGCGCGGGCTTTCGGTGGCGCGGATGGTGGCGCACATCACCTACCTCTCGGAGGAAGCGCTCACCCGCAAATTCGGCCGGCGCATGCGCGGCGCGTCGCTCGCCGTGTTCAACGACATCTTCGAGGTGGAAAGCTACCTGCGCCACCAGGGCAGCACCTTCGTGCGCCGGTTCGATGCCAACTCCTACCTCACCATCACCCGCGCCTGCGACTGGTTCGACCTGGCCAGCGACTACGACAGCAATCTCTCCGGCGCCTTCGCCGGCACGCGCACGCGTTACTGCGTGATCAGCTTCACCAGCGACTGGCTCTACCCCACCTCCGGCAACCGCGCCGTGGCGCGCGCACTGAACGGCGCCGGGGCCAATGTGAGCTTCGTGGAAATCGCGTCGGACAAGGGGCACGACGCCTTCCTGCTCGACGAGCCGGATTTCCACCGCACCCTGGGCGGCTTCCTCAAGGGTTGCGCCGACCATGCGGGGCTCGCGCCATGAACGATGCCTCCCGCGTGGCCACGGAGCCGGTGCGCTACGTGGCCAAGAACATGCGGCTGGACCTGCGGCTGATCGCTGAAATGATCGCACCCGGCGCGCGCGTGCTGGATATCGGCTGCGGCGACGGCACGCTGATCGAATACCTCTACCGCACCCATGGCTGTGACGCCCGCGGCATCGAGATTGACATGGCGGAGGTAACCCGCGCCGTCGCCCACGGCCTGCCGGTGATGCATGGCGATGCCGACAACGACCTGTCGCAATACCCCGATGGCTCGTTCGACTACGTGGTGCTCAGCCGCACGCTGCAGGCGGTGGAACGCCCGCGCGAGGTGCTGCGCCAGATGCTGCGTATCGGCCGGCACGCGCTGGTGAGCTTCCCGAATTTCGGCCACTGGGAACTGCGCTGGAAACTGCTCTGGACCGGGCGGATGCCCAACACCACCGTCTGGGGCAAGCCCTGGTACGAAACGCCCAACATCCACCCCTGCACCATCCAGGATTTCTTCGACCTCGCGAGCCGGGAAGGCTACGAGGTGGAGAAATGGCTGGCGGTGGACGAAGGCGGGCAGCGCTCGCCGTGGCGGCGCTTTCCGGCGCTGGCGAATATGTTTGGGGAACAGGCGTTGTTTCAGCTGAGGAAGGCGTGAGGAAGGCCTTCTTTTTCTGAAGAAAAAGAAGCAAAAAGACTTTTCCTGATGGCGCCCGGGATAGCCACGCCGCAAACGGACAAAAGTTTTTTGGTTCTTTTTTTCAAAAAAGAACATGCTTCCTTGAGGAGACCCAAATGGAGCGCTTCCAAGGCCAGGTCGCCCTCGTCATCGGCCAGGCCATCCTGCTCGATGGCGGCCGCTGAATGGTGTGAGCCTTCAGGCCAATACCGGCCGAAGCTCGTCCAGCGTTGCCCACTGCACCCCCTGCCCCGCCAGCGCCGCGATGGCGCGTGCCAGGCCCGCCCCCGCAGCGCGATGCGGCTGGTTGATGTGGCCGATCACCACCTCCCCATCCCGCGCCGCGGCCACGCGCCGTTCCACCGTGGCCGCCGGTAGCGAAGCGCCTTCGTCACCGTTCAGCGAGAAGGCCGCGATGCCCTGCCCCAGCCGCGCGATCTCCTCCAGCACCGCCGGGCTGTAGCGGGCGGTGGCGCCGCGATACCAGCGCGGCGCGCGCCCGGTGCCGGCCTGGATCGCCGCGGCGCCGCCTTCCACTTCCTGCCGCACGGCAGCCAGCGTGCCTGCCACGCGCAGGCCGAACAGCGTGCCGCTGCCCAGCACCGGCGGGATGTGGTGGGCGCCGTGATTCTCCCAGCCGAACAGCTCCGGATGCGCGCGCAGCAACGCCAGCGGGCCGGGATTGGCGCGCAGCCAGATGGCGGTGGCGAAGATCGTCGCCCGCGCCCGGTGGGCCAGCAGCGCCTCCGCGATGCGCATGTCGAACCCGCCGCCGCAGGCATCCAGCGTCAGCGCAACGCGCCGCCGCCCGGCCGAGGGCACGCAGCGGAATCGCGGCTCCACCGACGGCTCGGCGCGCGTGGGGCTGGACAGCACCGCCAGCCCGGCTGCCAATATCCCCCGCCGCGTCACGCAACCCAGGCACATGCCCGCAACCCACCATGGTGCAGGCTGCCGTTATGAGGGAACGCCATGAGCAACGCCATCGCCGATCTGGATACCCTCGCGCTCGCTGCCGCCATCGCCAGGCGGGAGGTCTCGCCGGTGCAGGCGGTGGAGGCGGCGCTGGCGCGCATCGAGGAATGCCAGCGGCTCAACGCCTTCGTCACCGTCACCGCGGAGCAGGCCCGCGCCACTGCCCAGGCGCTGATGCCGCGCTGGCAGGCCCCGGGCGCGCTGCCGCCGCTGTTCGGTGTGCCCTTCACCGCCAAGGACCTCACCCCCACTGCCGGCGTGCGCACCACGATGGGATCGAAGCTGTTCGCCGATAACGTGCCGAAGGAGGATGCCCCGGCGGTGGCGCGGCTGAAATCCGCCGGCGGCATCCTGCTGGGCAAGACCACCACGCCGGAGCTGGGCCACAAGGCCTTCACCCAATCCAAGCTGTTCGGCCGCACACTGAACCCGTGGAATGCCGACTACACCTGCGGCGGCTCCTCCGGCGGGGCCGGCGTGGCGGCGTTGATGGGCATGGCGCCGCTGGCGCTGGGCACCGATGGCGGCGGCTCCATCCGCATCCCGGCCGCCTGCAGCGGCATTGTCGGCCTGAAGCCCACGCTGGGCGCCATCCCGCAGCCGCAATCGCCGGACCTGTTCGGCACCAACTCCTTCATCGGCCCGATGGCGCGCACGGTGGCGGAAGTGGAATTCGCCTGGACCCTGCTGCGCGGCACAGATCGGATGGACCCCTGGGGCCAATCCCCCCTGCCCAACCCCTCCGCCAAGCCGCTCGCCGGCCTGCGCGTGGCCTACCTGCCGCGCTGCGGCTCGCCGGCGATCGACCCCGAGGTGGCCGCCAGCACCGAATCGGCCGCCAATCACCTGCGCGACCTCGGCGCCGTGGTGGAGGAGATCGAGCTGGATTTCTACCGCTTCGAGGCCCCCTACCTGGTGATGCTGCAAAGCTCGGTCGCCGCCCGCATCGCCCCCTTCCTGAAGGACCGGCGCAACGACATGGAGGAGAGCCTGGCGATCACCGCCGAGCTCGGCCTCAAGCACTCCGCTGTCGCGTTGCAGGGTTCCGCCGCCGCGCGCAGCGAGTTGTTCCGCCTGCTGCAAGGCGTGTTCAGCCGGTTCGACGTGATGCTCTCCCCGGTGATGGCCGCACCGCCCCTGCCGGTAGAGACCGACCCGCACGGCCACATCACCATCAACGGCGTGGATTGCGGCACCATCCGCGGCGGTTGGTATCCCTTCACCTTCCCGATGAACCTCACCGGCCACCCCGCCATGTCCCAGCCCGCCGGCCTCTCCCGCCACGGCACGCCGCTGTCGGTGCAGCTCTGCGGCCCCTGGCATTCCGAGGCCACCCTGCTCGCCACCGCCGCGGCGCTGGAGGCGAAGCTGCCCAAGCTGGCCCGCCCCCCCATCTGATCGGCGCCGTGATCCGCGCCGCCCTCCTCGCCACGCTGCTCGCCGGGCCGGCGCTTGCCGCGCCGCTCTCCTGCCCGCGCATCCTGCGCACGGACCAGGAGGCGATCGAGGTGCCGGCGGGGATGATTGCGGAGGAAGGCGCGAACGACTGGCACAACCTCGCCTACGTGGAATTCTACATTGGCCCCAAGGTGCCAGCCGCCCCCGGCTTCGCCCCGGTGCGATACGCGGAACCGCCCAGCACGCAATCCTCCGCCACGCGCAGCATCACCGCCCAGTGGGATTTCTCCGAGGCGCAGGCAGAGGTTTGGCTCGGCTGCCATTACCACGGCACCCGCGTCTACCTGCTGATGCCGGTGCCGCCCGCCGCCAAGGCATGCACCGTCACCTGGGGGCGCAACGAGGCGGGGGTGGCGATCCCGGGGGCGGTGCAGGGGATAGAGTGTCAGTAAGAGTCTTCTTTTTCTGAAGAAAAAGAAGCAAAAAGACTTCATTCGTTTGGTGCGGAAGGATCGAGCCTCTCCGCATCAATATCGAGAAGTTTTTTGGTTCTTTTTTTCAAAAAAGAACGCCCTTACTTCCTCCCCAGAAGCGAATCACGCAGCGGATCATCGCCATACCGGTTCGCCGCAAGCTCCCCCGGCGTGAACGCCACCGCCAGCGCGACCACGTTGCCGATCCCCGGAATCAGCCCAAGCAGCCCAAGCACCCCGGGCTTGCCGATATCGCGCACCCGCTGCGCCAGTGCGATCGCCAGCAGGATCTGGGCGATGCCGCAGACCGCAACATAGAGTTCCCAGGTCGCATCATCCTGCCGCTTCAGCGCGGCCCACAGGAAGGCATCCTGTAAAGCGACCAGGAACACCATCAGCCAGGCGAAGGAGCGTCGGTTGCGGCGCCCCTCCAGGCTCAGCAACCCTTCAAGGACGGGTTTGCTCATTCAGCGGCCACACGGCTCGGTGCATCCCGGCGGCGGCGCACCGGGGATCATGCACAGCACGATGAAAAACAGCAGGCCGAAGCCGGGCACCAGGCTCGCCAGGGCACCCCAGGCGCGGCGCTCACCGCCGCAGCAGGCCGGCAAGGCCGCGAACAGGCGCCGTCAACCGCCACGACGTGGACTGCCGCATGGCCGCCAGTTCGCGCTCGGCGAGGTCTGCGCGCTGGCTGAATTCCAGGACGCGCTGCTGCCGGGCCGGCACCAGCAGCGCGGTGGGATCGTCCAGCGCAAGCGGCTCGGCAGCCAGGGCGGCGGCTTCGGCGCCCGGCGAGGCGGCGGCCAGGAAATCCGCAGCCAGGCCGCTCGCCGCCGCCCAGCGGACCGCCTGGGCCACCCCCTCCGGCAGGCCGAGCGGCAGCAGCAGCCGTGCCAGCGGGTCTGCCGCCACCATCCAGCCGATCAGGTTCGTCACCCTCAGAACCCATCCGGGAAGTTCTGCATCATGCTCAGGGCTTTGGTGCCAGTCTCCGCAGCATGATGCGGATCATCGCCATACGCACGAAGGCCGCGGCGATGCGGCAATGCCGCTCGAAATCGCGGGCCAGGCGTCGGT
>JAPLOI010000084.1 GCA_026400815.1 Alphaproteobacteria bacterium | reverse complement strand
AACAGGATCGAACGGTTCTTCAATCGGCTCAAGGAAAGCAGGCGCGTCGCTACAAGATACGACCACACAGCTGAAAGCTTCCTCGGCTTCGCCAAACTCGCCGCAATCAAGATTTGGATACGCTTTGTCCACGCGGCCTAATAAGCGAACCGTGCTTCCGGCAGCCCGCGCACGCCCACGTCGATGGCAAACAACGCCCCCGCCGCCGGCTGCTTCGCCCGCTGTTCGTCGCTCAGGTTCTGGAAAGCGGACGTGATATACAGCGTTCCCAGCCCGGGCCCGCCGAAGGCGCAGCTGGTGATGTTGCTGGCCGGCAACGGGATCACACGGTCCACGCTGCCATCGGGCGCAAACCGCGTCACCCGCCAGCCGCCATAGTTGCCGCTCCACAGATAGCCCTCGGCATCCACCGTCGCCCCATCGCCCACCATCGGCGCCGCAAGGCTCGCGAACACCCGCCGCTCGCCGATCGCACCCGTGGCCGGATCGTACGGAAACGCCCAGATCACCCGCTTCGGGCTGTCGGTGAAATACATGGTGCGCCCATCAGGCGACCAGCACAGGGAATTGGGAATCCCGATCTGATCCAGCACCGCCGCACACCCGGTACCGTCCAGCCGATACAGGAACCCCGGCGTGCCCGGCGTCTCCGCGAACATCGTGCCCACCCAGAACCGCCCCTGCCGGTCGCACTTGCCGTCGTTGAAGCGCAGCCCGGCATGGTGCCCCGGCGCGTCGGCGATCTTTTCCACCGCCCCGGTCGCCGGGTCGAACACGCTCAGCGCCGATTTCAGCGCCACCAGAATGCCGCCCTTCTCGCGCAACGCCAGCGAGCCCACCGGCTCCGGCATCGCCCAGCTTGTCACGGCGCCCGCCTTGTCCAGCCGCCGCACCGCGGGCGCGCGAATGTCCACCCAGTACAGCGCCTGCTCCCGCTCGCACCACACCGGGCCCTCGCCCAGGAAATCGCGCCCCTCGCCCACAATCCGCAGCCCGCCCATGCCCATCTCCGTCCCTTGCCGCTCCGGTGCCAGCCTGTCACAAACTCACGCCCGAACACAGACGCGCGCACGAGGACTGGCATGGCCCGCACCAATATCGATCACGAATTCCAGAACCTGCACGAGTTCATCAAGGCCGCGAACCTGAAGCTCAACCGCTTCATCTGGGACTACCTGATCGGCGGCGCGGAAACCGAAACCACCCTCGCCCGCAACCGCCAGGCGCTGGACAGCATGGCCTTCCGCCCGCGCACCCTGGTCGATGTCTCCAATATCGACACCTCGCACGGCTTCTTCGGCAAGCAGATCCGCCTGCCCGTCGGCCTTGCCCCCGTCGGCTCGCTCGAATCCTTCGAGGCCGGCGGCGGCGCCACCGTCGCGAAAGCCGCCGGCGAATACGGCGTGCCGATGTTCGTCTCCTCCGTCACCCAACCGGGCCTGGAAACCATCGCCAAATCCGGCCGCGGCCCCAAGGTGTTCCAGCTCTATGTCCGCGGCGACGATGACTGGATCGGCGACCACGTCGCCCGCGCCGTCGATGCCGGCTACGACGCCTTCTGCCTCACCGTCGACACCGCCCACCTCTCCCGCCGCGAGCGCGACATCGCCAAGCGCTTCCGTAAGCCCTGGCAGGCCCGCAACTCCGGCATGGAATTCCAGGCCGGCCTCAACTGGAAAAACGTCGAGGTCTTTAAGGCCCGCCACAAGATCCCGCTCATCGTCAAAGGCATCGCCACCGCCGAAGACGCCGCCCTCTGCGTCGATCACGGGGTAGACGTCGTCTACGTCTCCAACCACGGCGGCCGCCAGCTGGACCACGGCCGCGGCTCCTTCGATGTGCTGCCCGAAGTCGTGCAAGCCGTCGCCGGCCGCGCCAAGGTCTATGTCGATGGCGGCTTCAACCGCGGCACCGATATCGTCAAGGGCATCGCCATGGGCGCTGACCTGGTGATCATCGGCCGCCTCTACCTCTACGGCCTGGCCGCCGACGGCGCCGACGGCGTGGTCCGCCTGCTGGAACTGCTGGAAGACGAAGTCACCCTCGCCCTCGGCCTCGTCGGCGCCCCGAGCTTCGCCGCCCTCACCCGAGCCCACCTCCACCCCGCCCCCACCGTCACCACCCCCCACGTCCACAGCGCCTTCCCGCTGCTGCGACTGGACGAAGGCTACTAGGCATGGGGCAGGGGGTGGTGGAGGGGAAGGCAAGGCGAGGGGCTCTGCCCCTCGACCCCGCTGGGGCCTTAGGCCCCAGACCCCTCGACCGTTTCCGCCTTCGGCGGGAGGGGCCGACCCGGTGTGGGTCGCGCGCCGAGACGGCCCCTCCCGCCGAAGGCGGAATAAATGTGGGTCCAGGGACCTCAGGTTCCTGGCGGGTCCAGGGCAGAGCCCTGGCCTTTCTTCCTTCCGCCCCCCCAACCCCATGCTGAGCAGCCTTCTTCCCATCGCAGGCATCGGGGTGGTGCTGGCGGTCGCGTGGGGATTGAGCGAGGACCGGCGGGCGGTGCCGTGGCGCACGGTGGCGGGTGGCATGGCGTTGCAGCTGGTCCTGGCGCTGGTGTTGATCGGGTTTCCGCCGGCGACGCGGGCGGTGTTGGCGTTGAACGATGCGGTGCATGCGCTGCAGACGGCGACGGATGCCGGCACGCGGTTTGTGTTTGGCTATCTCGGCGGCCCGCCTTATCCGTTTACGGAGCCGTTTCCGGGCGCGGCCTTCGTGCTGGCGTTCCGCGCCTTGCCGCTGGTGCTGGTGATTTCGGCGCTGGCGGCGCTGCTGTTCCATTGGGGCGTGCTGCAGGCGGTGGCGAGGGCGTTTGCCTGGGTGCTGCGCCGAACGCTGGGCGTTGGTGGCGCACTCGGCCTTGGCGCGGCCACCCACATCTTCGTCGGCATGATCGAGGCGCCCTTGCTGATCCGGCCCTGGCTGGCGCGGATGCAGCGCGGCGAGCTGTTCGCGCTGATGACCTGCGGCCTGGCCGGCATCGCCGGCACGATGATGGTGATCTACGCCGCGATCCTTGGCCCGGTGATCCCTGATGCCTTGGGCCACATCATGATCGCCTCGGTGATTTCCACCCCGGCGGCGCTCGCCATCGCCGCCCTGATGGTCCCGTTCCGCCCCAACGACGAGGACGCCCGCATCGTTTTGCCGCACCCGCCGGCCAGCGCGCTCGATGCCCTGGTGAAGGGCACGGCGGAGGGATTGCCGATCCTGGCCGGCATCATCGCCGTGCTGCTGGTCACGGTGGCCATTGTCACGCTGCTGAACAACATCCTCGGCCTGTTCCCCGGCGGCTTCACCCTGCAGGGCCTGTTCGCCATCCCGTTCCGCCCGCTGATGTGGCTGATCGGCATTCCCTGGGCCGAGACCGGCGTGGCCGCGCACCTGATGGGCACCAAGACGGTGCTGAACGAGTTCGTCAGCTATATCGGCCTGGCCAACACGCCGGCCGAGGCGCTCTCCCCGCACAGCCGCCTGATCCTCACCTACGCCATGTGCGGCTTCGCCAATTTCGGCAGCCTGGGCATCCTGATCGGCGGCATGGGCGCCATGGTGCCGGAGCGCCGCGACGAAATCGTCGCCCTCGGCCTACGCGCCATCCTCTCCGGCACCTTGGCCACCTGCACCAGCGGCGCCTTGGCTGGCCTGCTGGCCTGAGGCGGCGCCCACCGCGGGCACCCGCCAGTGGCGTTTACGGCTCGATCACGCCACCACGGTATGGCAGGTGATCGCTCGTCGTCCGATCAGCGTCTGCCTGGAAAGACGGACCCATCCATGAACGACATGCTCCCGGCCAGATGGCCCCTCCTGCCGGTGCAGCATGAACTCTGGATGCTGGATCGCCTGCGCGGCAGCGGGGCCCCCAGCCTGCGCGCCGCGTTGCAGGCAATCGATGGCCCGCTCGACATCGGGCGCTTCCGCCAGGCAGTGGCCCGTGCCGTGGCGGAGGCCGAGTCGCTGCACCGTCGCGTGGCGCTGCAGGGCCGTGCGCCGGTGCTGGTGCCGGCCACGCCCAGCAGCGACTGCCCCCTGATCGACCTCTCCGGCGAACCGAACCCGGAGCAAGCGGCGCTGGCGTGGTTCGCGTCGCAATGCCGGCACCCGATCGATCCCGAGGGCGCCTCGCCGTTTGAATGCACCCTGCTGCGCCTGGCGCCGGAACGCCATCTCTGGGCCCGCTTCCTCACCCAGGTGGCCTGCGATGCCCCCGGCGCGGCCGCTTTGGCGCGCCGTCTATATGCCCATCTGCGGGCGCTGGAGGCGGGTGCGCCCGCGCCGCCCGCGCCTGCCGCCCTGGCCGATGCCGTTCGTGCCTTCGCCCTGCCGGAGCTGGCGCAGCAGGCTGCGCACCGCCACTGGCAGGCCCGGCTGGCCACCCTGCCGCCCTTGCTCTTCCCCGGCGCCAGCGTGGCCGCCACCGCCACCACGCCGCAACACCGCTTCGCCGCGGCCGGCCCCCGGGCCCGCGCAGCCCAGGCCGGAACCACCCTGCCGCGCCTCGCTCTGGCGGCCACGGCCCACGCCCTCGGCCGGCATTTCGGCCGGGATGAAGTGGCGTTGAGCGTGCAGGTGGATCTGCGCCCCGGCGCGCGCTTTCGCGGCACTGTCGGCAGCTTCGCCACCGGCCTGCCGCTGGTGGCGGATGAGCTGCATGCGCCGGTGGCCGAGCTGGCCTTGCGCCTCGGCACCCGGCTGGCCGCCGACTTCCGCCACGGCCGCCTTCCGCTGCGCGGCATCGCCCCGCGGCCCGGCGGCGGCCCGCTGGCCGATGCGCAGTTCAACTACCTCCCCGCGGTGGAGGCCAGCTGGCCGGTGGTCGCGCGCCACCACGGCCCCAGTGCCCCGCTGATGGTCGTGCTGCGCGAAGAGGGCGACGACCTCTCGCTCACGCTCGATCACGACCCGGCCCTGCTCCCCCCCGCGGAGGCAGCGCAGCTGCAATCCGCCATCGTCGATGCGCTGACCCGGCAGGAGGCCCAGCCGGCACTCCCCCCGCCGGTGCCCGCGGACCTCGCCGCCCTGGCCGCGCTGCTGTGCCTGCCCGTGCCAGCCCTCGCCGCCGCCCTGGCCGCCCTCGCCGCTGCACGCGTGCAGGATCGGCTCGGCGAGGCCGTGTCCGTCGCGGCAGAGCAGGGCGGTGCCACCCATGGCCTCGCCCTGGCGCTCCCCGCCAGCACCCGGCTCGGTGCCTGGCTGCACCAGGCCGCCGCCGCCCTGCGCCCCAGCGCGCCGGCCGAACCTCCGGCGGTTACGGTGCATCTGGATGGCACGGCGCCCCGCCTCGCCTGCGCGCCCGCCCTGCCGCCCTCCGTCCGCGAAGCTATCGCCGCCGCCTGGGCGTGCCTGCTGGCCGATGCCCCCGCCACCCTCGCCACCCCCGCCAGTGCGCTGCGCATCCTGCCGCCGGGGGAGGCGACCGCGTTGCTCGCCCTCGGCCGCGGCCCCGCCCAGCCGCTGCCGGAGCCCGCCACCCTGCCGTCCCTGATCGCCGCCCAGGCCGCCCGAACGCCGGATGCCATCGCGGTGCAGGATGGGCAGGAGGCGCTGGACTATCGCAGCCTGCTCGCCCGCGCCGAGGCCATCGCCGGCCGCCTCGCTGCCGCCGGGGCCCGGCGCGGCGCCGTGATCGGGCTGCGCCTGGCGCGCAACGCCACGCTGGTTGCGGCCTTGCTCGCCGCGCACCGCCTCGGCGCCGCCTTCCTGCCGCTCGATCCCACCCACCCCGCCGCGCGCCAGCGCCAGGCCCTGCAGGATGCCGGCGCCATGCTGCTGCTGGCCGATGCGCCCTGCGGCCTGGGCATTGCCGAACTGCGCCTCGATCTCGCCGGCCCCTCCGTGCCGGTCGATGCGCTGCCTGCGGCTATGCCGGACGACACCGCCTATGTGCTGTTCACCTCCGGCTCCACCGGCCGGCCGAAGGGCGTGGCCGTCAGCCAGCGCAGCATCGCCAACCTCGCGCTGCACGCCGCCGCCACCCTGGGGGAGGAGGCGTGCCGCGGCATGTTCTTCTCCACCGCGCTCACTTTCGATGTCGCGATGTTCGAACTTTTCGCCCCGCTCGTCACAGGCGGCCGGCTGCTGGTGGCCGCGCACCTGCCCGCACTTACCCATTCGCCCTTGCGCGCCGAGGTGCGAACGGTCAGCGGCAGCCCCACCATCCTGGAAGCCGTGCTGCGCGCCGGCGGCCTGCCGGCAGCCACCACCACCGTCGTCACCATCGGCGAGGCGCTCACCCGCGCCCTGGCCGACCGGCTGCTGGCGGCCCGGCCCGGCCTGCGCCTGATCAACGCCTACGGCCCCACCGAGGCCACCGTCTATGTCAGCGAGGCCAGCATCGGCCCGGGCCGCGACGCGCCTTGCATCGGCCGCCCCATCGCCAACGTGTCGATGCACGTGCTGGATCGCCACGGCGCCCTGCTGCCGCGCGGCGTGGAAGGCGAGCTGTGCCTGGGCGGGGTGGCCGTCGCGCAGGGCTATGTGGGCCGCCCTGACCTCACCGAAGAGCGCTTCGTGCCCGATCCCTTCACCGGTGATCGCCTCTACCGCACCGGTGACCGCGCCCGCTGGCGGCCGGACGGGCAGCTCGATTTCCTCGGCCGCACCGACGGCCAGTTCAAGCTGAACGGCGTGCGCATGGAGGTGGCCGAGATCGAGGCCGCCCTGCGCGCCGTCGATGGCATCGCCGCCGCCGCCATCGGCCTGCGCGGCGAGGGCAGCGCGCGCCGCCTGGTCGCCTGGCTCGTCCCGTCCCGCGAGCCGCCGCCGCTTCCCGTCCTGCGCCGCCGGCTTGCCACCCTGCTGCCCAAGGCGATGATCCCCGCCGCCTTCGCCTTCCTGCCCGCGCTGCCCACCACCGCCAGCGGCAAGCTGGACACCGCCGCCCTGCCCACGCCGCAGACTGCGCCGGATGACACTCAGCCCGCCGGCCGCCCCCCCTCCTCGGAAGGGGAGCACGCCATGCTGCGCCTCTGGCAGGATGTGCTGGACCTCCCCGCCATCCAGCAGGGCGACATCGGCGCGGAGGACACGCTGGCCGATCTCGGCGTCGATTCGTTCGGCGTCGTGCTGGTCTGCGCGGAGGTGGAGGCGGTGCATGGCCGCCCCGTGCCGCCCGAACTGATCGAAGCCGGCCTCAGCCTCGCCAGCCTCGCCACCTTCGTTGAAGGCCAGCCCGCTCCGCCCAGCCTGCACCTGCGCGTCGATGGCCGCCTCGTCCTGCCCACGCGCCGCCCCGGCGGGGCCTACGCCTTCCCGATCGCGCTGCCCGCCGCCGAGATCGCCATCGTCTCGCCCATCGGCATCCCGAATCTGATCCATGGTGGCCAGGACCGCCGCCGCCTCGGCGTCCTCCTGCAATCCATCGCCTGGGAACAGGGCGACCTCCGCCACGAGGTCCAGCTCGACGCGCCCTTGCTCGGCGAAGGCTTCCACGGCTGGGAACACGGATCCCGCCGCCGCTGGACCAACGGCCACGCCGTGCTCGCCGACCACGTGATTCCGCCTTGGCACGGCCCCGCGACCCTCCTGCTCGTCGGGTGGGATTGGCAGGCCGGCCAGCATCTGCCCACGCCGCACCCCGGCAGCGGCTTGCTCGCCGGCTTCGAGAGCCTGGGCGCCAGCTGTGAATTCGGCTTCGTCCAGCGCGAAACCGGCACCCATGTCCCTCCCAGCCTGCTGCGCTGGGCCGGTACCGACCTGCGGCGCCTGCTCCTCGGCCTGGCGGACGACTTCATCGCGCTGGAAGACCCCGTCGTGATCGATGTCGTCGCCAGCAAGCCGGACTACGTGTTGCGCACCCCCTATGCCGCGCTGCACACGCACGAATCGCTCACCGCCCTGGGCGAGGACGCCTTGGCCGTCATGAAGCAGCGCGGCATGGCCGCCCTCGGCTACCTGTGCCGCAAGCTGCTGGCGGACCTCCGTGAAGGCCGCAAGATCTTCGTCTTCGCCGCCCCGGACCTCACCGAACCCGACATGCACACGCTGAAGGCCGCCATCGCCCGCCACGGCCCCGGCAGGCTGCTCTGCGTCACCACCGGCACGCCCAGCCCAGCCCGTCGCCTGGCTCCCGGCCTCTACACCGCCACCACCACGCGCCTCGTCGGATCTTCCGGGCCCTTCGACGACTGGCTGCGCATCTGCCAGCACACGCTGGCCCTGCGCGCGGAGGAAGAAGCCGCCTGATCAGGCGTGCGTCGTCTTCTCCATCGCCTGCGACCGCAGCAGATCCCGATACGGCCCCGGACGGTTCGCCAGCTCGTCCGGCGCGCCGTCATCCACCACCCGGCCGGCTTCCATCACCACGATCCGGTCGAAGTTCTTCAGCGTGGAAAGCCGGTGCGCCACCGCGATCACCGTGCGCCCCACCATCAGCTTGTCCAGCGCGTGCTGGATCAGCTGCTCGCTTTCGGTATCCAGCGCGCTGGTCGCCTCGTCCAGCAACAGGATCGGCGCGTCCTTCAGCAGGGCGCGCGCGATCGCCAGCCGCTGCCGCTGCCCGCCCGAAAGCCGGGTGCCGCGATTGCCCACCGGCGTATCGAACCCCTGCGGCATCGCCTCGATGAAGCTGCGGCACCGCGCCGTCTCCACCGCATGCGCCACGTCGTCATCGCCCGCATCCGGCCGTGCGTAGCGCAAATTCTCCATCACCGTGCGGTTGAACAGCGCCACATCCTGCGGAACGATCGCCATCCGGTCGTTCAGGCTGTCCAGCGTGATGCTGCGGATATCCTGCCCATCCACCAGCACCGCGCCCTCTTCCACGTCGTAGAAGCGCTGCAGCAGGGACACCACGGTGGATTTCCCCGCGCCGGAGGCCCCCACCAGCCCCACCCGCTGGCCCGGCTCGATCACCAGGTCCAGCCCATGCAGGGTCCGCCCGCGGCCGGGATAGGCGAAGTGCACGCCCTTGAACTCAACCTTGCCCGGCCCCGGCAGCAGCGGCGTCGCATCCACCGCATCCGGCATCTCATGCGGCAGCAGCAGCGTGCCGATCGCCTCGTCCAGCCGCGCCACGTGCTGCGTCAGATCCACCAGCGAAACCGCCAGGTCGCGCGTGCCGTGCAGGATGGTGAACCCCAGCGAGGAGATCAGCACGATGTCCCCGGGCGTTGCCTCCCCGTCCAGCCACATCTTCACCGCCCAGGCCAGCAGCCCCGCCGTGATCACCGCCGTCTGCGCCGCATGCAGCAGCCGCAGCTTTTCCAGGTAGAGCAGGCTGGCCCGCCGCGCCCCCATCTCCACCCCAATCCGCTCGTCGATCCGCCGGTGCTCCCGCTGTAGCGCCCCGAACACGCGCACCACCGACATATTGCTGATCACATCCACCAGCTCGCCATCCACCCCGGCCGCCTTCTCGGCGTAGTTGCGATGGATCGGCGTGCCCGCCTTCGCCAGCCGGAAGATGATCGCCGCCATCCCGAACGCCACCGCCGCCAGCGCCGCCGCCATCACCGGGTTCACCGAACCGATCAGCACGATGGCCAGCAGCACCGCCAGGATCGGCGGCAGCACCGTCCACGCCGCAGTGTTCTCCGTCTGGAACACGGCGTTGGAGGTCGCCGTGATCCGGCTCGCCATCGTGCCCGGCATCCGCTCGGCGAAATAGCTCGGCGAATGCCCCGCGAGGTGCACGAACAGGTCGCTGCGCAGATCGCCGGTCACCCGCACGAACACATGCGCCGCCACCCAACCGCCGATGCGCCACAGGAAATTGTCCGCCACGATCAGCACGGTCAGCAGCCCGAAGGCGCCCCAGATCAGCGCCGCCCCCGCCTCGCGCCCCATGCTGATCACGTCGATCAGCGCCTTCAACCCATACTGGGTGAACACGGAACAGAACACCGCCGCCACCACGCTGGCCAGCACCACCCCATGCCCCAGCCGATGCCGGAACACGTAGTGCAGCAGGAACCCAAGCGGCCGCCCATGGTAGCGGATGATCGGCGGCTGGTTCGCCGGTGCGGCTGAAGCGGAAACACTCACGGGCTGCTCTTCCTCTCCGCGTCTCTGCGGGATCAACACCATAGCAATAGCAATGCGGCACGATCACGGCGCCGCTTGATGGCTGCCGGATGGCGACACGGGCGCGATGGTGCCACATTTCCAGCGCATACCGCCGCCCCACGCCAGAGGTTCCCGCCCATCATGCGGATCGCGCAGATCGCCCCCCTCTTCGAATCCGTCCCGCCCCGCCTCTATGGCGGCACCGAACGCGTCGTTCACTGGCTCACCGAATCCCTCGTCGCCGCCGGCCACGACGTCACCCTCTTCGCCAGCGGCGACTCCCGCACCTCCGCCACCCTCGTCCCGGTGCGCGACGCCGCCGCCCGCTTCGTGCGCAATTTCGAGGTCAACAACGCCCCCTACGCCCGCATGATAGAGCTCGTCCGCCGCCAGGCCGACGCGTTCGACGTGCTGCACTTCCACATCGATTTCCACCCCTTCAGCGTCTTCACCCGCCAGCCCACCCCCTTCGTGACAACCCTGCACGGCCGCCTCGATCAGGAATGGGTCCCCTCCGTCTACGGCCTCTTCCCCACCGCGCCCCTGGTTTCCATCAGCGAC
This sequence comes from Alphaproteobacteria bacterium, assembly GCA_026400815.1. Classification (GTDB taxonomy): domain Bacteria; phylum Pseudomonadota; class Alphaproteobacteria; order Acetobacterales; family Acetobacteraceae; genus CAMDGX01. The sequence continues at coordinate 114,428 of JAPLOI010000084.1, read as the reverse complement.
AGCCAGCGCGCCCCCGCCCCCACGCTGCCCTTCGCCGCCACCATCCTGCATGGCATGCCCGCCGATCTCCTCGCCCCCACCCCCGGCAGCCTCACCTCGAACGACCAGGGCTACTTCGCCTTCCTCGGCCGCATCTCCCCGGAAAAAGGCATCGTCGATGCCATCCGCATCGCGCGGGCCTGCAACATGCCGCTCAAGATCGCCGCCAAGATCGGCGAGGAAGACCTCCCCTTCCACGAGGAAATCGTCGCCCCCCTCATGGCCGAACCCGGCATCGAGTTCATCGGCGAGATCGACGACAGCCACAAACCCGCCTTCCTCTCCGGCGCCAAGGCGCTCCTCTTTCCCATCGCCTGGCCCGAACCCTTCGGCCTCGTCATGATCGAAGCCATGGCCTGCGGCTGCCCCGTCATCGCCTACAACCGCGGCTCCGTGCCGGAAGTGATCGAACCCGGCCGCACCGGCTTCATCGTCTCCAACGTGGAGGAATCCGTGGCCGCCATCGCCCAGCTCCCCAACCTCCCCCGCGCCAGCATCCGCGCCCGCTTCGAGGAACGCTGGACGGCGAAGCGGATGGCGGATGACTATGTGAAGCTCTATCAAACGCTCATGGACAGGAAGTAAGATTCTTCTTTTTGTGAACAAAAAGAAGCAAAAAAACTTCATACGTTTGTACTCGGCTCTCCCTGCCGGCACGCGCTCAAGAAAATAAAAGTTTTTTGGTTCTTTTTTTCAAAAAAGAACGCCTGCCTAGTTTTCGCCCATATCCCCCGCTAAACCCTGCCTCACACGAGAGGTCCCCAGAATGCGCATCGCCCAGATCGCCCCGCTCTTCGAAGCCGTCCCGCCGAAGCTCTACGGCGGCACAGAGCGCGTCGTGCACTGGATCACGGAAGCCCTGGTCCAGCAGGGCCACGACGTCACCCTCTTCGCCTCGGGCGATTCCATCACCTCCGCCAAACTCGTCCCCGTCTGGCCCCAGGCCCTGCGCCTTTCCCCGATCGCGGACTGGGTCGCCACCTACGCGCTGCTGATCGAAACCGTCGCCGAACGCGCCCATGAATTCGATGTGCTCCACTTCCACATCGACTATTGGCCCAATTCCGTCTTCTCCCGCCTCGGCGTGCCCTTCGTCACCACCCTGCACGGGCGGCTGGATCTGCACGAATTCGGCGTCGTCTACTCCAAGTTCCCCAAGGTCCCGATCGTCTCGATCTCCGACAACCAGCGCAAACCCGTCCCGCACCTCGGCTGGGCCGGCACCGTCCACCACGGCATGCCCGCCGACCTGCTGCGCCCGGAACCCACGGAACCCCCCAGCTACTTCGCCTTCCTCGGCCGCATCTCCCCGGAAAAGCGCGTCGACCGCGCCATCGAAATCGCCGGCGCCTGCAACACCGAACTCCGCGTTGCCGCCAAGATCGACCGCGCGGACGACGAATACTTCGCCCGCGACATCAAGCACCTCTTCGAGCTGCCCCACGTCAACTACATCGGCGAAATCAACGACGCCCAGAAAATCGGCTTCCTCTCCAACGCCAAGGCGCTGCTGGTGCCGATCGACTGGGAGGAGCCCTTCGGCCTCGTCATGATCGAAGCCATGGCCTGCGGCACCCCCGTCATCGCCTTCCGCCGCGGCAGCGTGCCGGAAGTGATCGAAAACGGCGTCACCGGCTTCATCGTGGACGACATGGCCGGCGCCATCGAAGCCGCGAAAAAGATCGACACCATCGACCGCGCTGGCGTCCGCAAGCGCTTCGAAGAACGCTTCACCAACCTGCGCATGGCCGACGACTACATGGCCATCTACAAAAACCTCATCGCCGCCAACAAGAAATAGCCGCTACCACGTAGGGTGCAATGCCAATGGCATTGCACCACTCGAGGCGGAATACTTATGTCTATAGACAAAGAGAAATAGAAAAGCCTTTCGGCTCACGCCATCAATACCGGCACATCTGCGAGGTCTCCGGGAATCCGATGTACCGGCAAGTGCCAGGCGTCACCTCGGTACTCGCCAGCACCACCTGCCAGCGTTCCTCGATCCGCCGCACGAACACGATCGGCCTGCCGGAATCCGCATTCGTCACATCCGCCGTCGCGAAGTCTCCCTCGAACCGAACATTGCTGACGCCGATCATCCCCGGCGGAATTCCCGATCCCGGCCGCGCCAGCTCGGCCCTGATCGCATCACGCACCGCGATTGCATCATCAGTCGTCTGCGCCCCCGCCGGCACCGGCGCGAACAGCAACGCCGCGCTCACCACCACCCCGAAGCCCAGCCAATTGCCCACGATCACCGCACGCCTTTCCCTTCGAACCACCGAACCCACGCAAAGCCCGCGAAGGTTATCCAGCCTCAGACAAGCGCAGCCCCCGAGCAGGGCAGTCCGAGGTCGACACACCTTCGCAACCCGAACGCTAGCGCCGGCGTCGCTTCCATCCGGTTACAGTGTGCAAAACACCCCAGCCGCCCCGCCCGCCGTTCCCAACCACCCCCACCCATGCCACCCTCGCCAAAACGCGAGGAAACCCCCATGCGCGACCCCAACGCCCTCATCACCACGGCCCAACTCGAAGCCCTGCTGAACACCCCCAACCTCCGCCTCTACGACTGCACCACCACCACCGTCCCCCCGCCGCCGGGCGTCGATGCCCCCTACGTTGCCGTCTCCGGCCGCCCCGCCTTCGAGCAGGCCCACATCCCCGGCGCGGACTACCTCGATATCCAGGCCGAGTTCTCCGACAACACCACGCCGCTCCGCTTCATGCTGGCCGACCTCGCCACGCTCGAAGCCGCCTTCAGCCGCCACGGCCTCGCCGCCGGCAGCAGGATCGTCCTCTACAGCGCCAACAACATGTGGATGAGCACCCGCTTCTGGTGGATGCTCCGCGCCCTCGGCGTGGACGCCACCGTCCTCGATGGCGGCTTCGACAAATGGCGCGCCGAGAACCGCCCCACCGAAGCCGGCCCGCCGAAGGGCTATGCCCCCGCCACCTTCCGCGCCACCCCGCGCCCCGGCCTGTTCGGCAACAAGCACGACGTGCTGGCCGGCATGCAGGCCCCCAATACCGTCATCGTCAACGCCCTCGGCGACGAGCTGTTCCGCGGCAGCGCCCCCAGCCGCTACGGCCGCCCGGGCCGCATCCCCGGCAGCGTCCAGGTTTCCGCCGCCACCCTCATCGACCCGCAGGCGAAAACCTTCACCACCCTCGAAGACGCCAAGCAGAAATTCGAATCCCAGGGCGTCACCCCGGAGAAGCACGTCATCGTCTATTGCGGCGGCGGCATCTCGGCGAACATCGACCTCTTCCTCCTCCACCAGCTCGGCTACAACAACCTCACCCTCTACGACGCCTCCATGGGCGAATGGGCCCGCGACGAAACCCTCCCCATCCAAACCGGCTAACCCCACTCACCCCGTAGGGCGGGTCGCGAAGCGGACCCGCCACCCCCCTCCATTCACAGAAAAAATTCCACAAACCAGAAAAAAAACCGTTGCACCGCCCCTTGCGGTTAGCAATAATCGCAGGGATGTCAGTTCAACCGGACAATCTGGCCGAAGCCTTCGCCTCCCTGCGCCGCACCGCGCAGGCGGATCGCGAAGCTGCGCGCGCTCGGCTGGATTCTGTCCAGGCCCTGATCCTCGCCCTCCTCGCCGCCCTGTTCGGCCGGCTGGAGGCGCTCGCCCTGCGCCACCCCACCAGCGGCCAGGCGCACCCCATCCCCCGTCTCCCCCTGTTCGACCCCCACGGCATTCCGGGCCCCACCACCGCGCGTCATCGCGGCCCCGTGCCCCCGCGCGCGCTCCGTCTCGGCCGTTTCCCCCTCTGGTGGTCCCGCCACCGCGGCGCCCGCGCCATCCCCCGCCACACGCCCGAACTGCGTCCGCCCCACCCCGCCCGCGCCCCACCGCGTGCACGCCCCCTCCCATCAGTCACCAAAAAACGCCCCAACCCGGGCGAGCCGACTCACGCCCATTGAATCCCCCAATCCGAAAGCGCGCCCCTTCTCCCTTGCCTTGCTTCTTTGTGCCTTTGTGTCTTTGTGGCCGCTTTCTTTCTTACCGACCCTCCGCGCCACACAAGCCACCCAATCCAAGCCCCCACCCCTTGCCCCCCTCCGCCCCGCAAGCAATGCTCCGCCCAGCGCCCCCGCAGGACTCCCGCCCATGACCGCCAGCACCCTCCTCTTCCTCCCCGGCGCCGGCGGCTCCGCCAGCTTCTGGCAACCGGTGGCCGACCTGCTGCCGGAGGAATGGCCCAGGGTGCTCCTCTCCTGGCCCGGCCTCGGCAACGAGCCGCACGACCCCGACATCCAGGGCATCGACGACCTGGTGAACATCGTCAGCGCCTGCATCGCCATGTCCCCCACAAGGGTGGACCTCATCGGCCAATCCATGGGCGGCCTCATCGCCATCCGCGCCGCCCTCCGCCACACCTACCGCATCCGCCGTCTCGTTCTCACCGGCACCTCAGGCGGCCTGCCGATGGAAACCTTCAACGCCACTGACTGGCGCGCCGACTACCGCCGCACCTACCCGAACGCCGCCCCCTGGATCACCGAAACCCACGCCGACCAAACCCAGGACCTCCCCCGCCTCACCACCCGCACCCTCCTCCTCTGGGGCACCGAAGACCCCATCAGCCCCCCCGCCGTGGGCGAACACCTCGCCGCCCACCTCCCCAATGCCCGCCTGGAACTCATCAAGGGCGGCGACCACGCATTCCCCAACACCATGCCTGTGGAGACTGCGACGGCGATTGCCAAGCATCTGGCGTGACTGGAAGTTTTAATGACGACATGGTGTGCCTACAAAAAGGGTTTCGAGACGATTTTTCCTAAACTCTCAAAATCCTTCAATTCTGATAAGGTATAGTCTTTTTTTGCCATGAATTCTTCGAGGAGTTTTTGTTTTAATTTGCTGCGTGCAGATCTGCGCTCTTCTCCAGTGTCATTCAAAGCACTAACAAGTTCAACTTCACGCCCGTAAACAGCTTGCATTACTCGGTCAGGAAGAAGTCCCTCGATGGCCTTCTTTCCTGCTTTGTTCTTGCCCACTGCAGTGAAATCTCTTCGGTCTTGAAGGCCAATCTTCTCAAGGTGGCGCTGAACATCGTTTTGTGCATCTAAATCAAAAGTGATAAAGACATTCGGAATCACCTGTTTTATAAATGAAATTACAGTAGTGTTTTTCAATGCGTCTTTCCCTCCATAGGGTAATATTGTGACATGATCCGGCAGCGGAAATGATGAGGGAAAGCTAGATCTTAGAAATTCGAAGTAAGATTTGTCTATTTCACCTTCAACTAATAAAACACACTTTTGGCCACTTGCTATAATATCCTTCCAAGAAGTAAATTCATCAGGAATGATGCCGAGGTGATCAGCAAATGGGCGCATTCAGTCGGTGCCAGAAGTATCCTCAACAATAGTATCTAATATTATTCCTCGATGGTAATTTCTTTTAAGAAGAATATTTGATGAGGGATGCGATTGATTCAACATGAACGGGCTATGCGTTGACGCGATAATCTGTACGGCATTGTCGTCTGAAAGTGACTGCAGAACGGAGCCGAACTCGGCCTGCGCAGAGGGATGGAGGAAGCTTTCGGGTTCTTCGACGAGAACAATAGGGGTGGTGCGGCTTTCTATTGCTTCTTTACTGCGGATTCTGGCAGCGCCAAGGACGGATAGCAAGATGTGTGTCCGGTTCTGCGTTCCGCTACCCCAACTTGTTAAAGGGACCTCCACACTACGATCTCGAAGATTGATTGTAAGGGGCATCTTATGTGAAGAATAGAATTCAGGAACGGAAAATTCAACATCGAACTTATCTTTGAGTTTTCCAAGCATAGAATTGAGGGCGGCTTTGTGGTCGCGAGCCATTTTCTTTGCTTGCTTCTGCAACTCACCTTCAGCGCGTGCCATTGTCGCGCGGTCTTTAGGAGAGAGTAAATAATCATACATTATCAAAAATTTTCCCTTATCATAATAATACTCGGCAGTGCGCTCTGTGGAGTTGTGCGATATTAAATTATTCGATGAACGTAGTTCTTTTATGAAGTTACGATGTGATAGTGGGTCTAAAGTATTTCCGTTAGCAATAGTATAAGATGAAATTTCATTATCTTTATTTACGTTAAATTTAATTATAATATTAATCTCGTTTCCAAATACGGTTCCAGATAGACGCTCCAGCAAACTTGTCAATGCGGAGTCATCATCTTTGAACAGGGTTATATTATATTCAATTTCTATGTCGTTCGAGTCTTTCGCCCATTTTGTTTTATCCTCATCGTAATTGATTTTATAATCATCATTTCTCCAGTTGCGCTCGTTGTTGTGTAGAAGGTGCAAAACGAGCCGAACCACGCAAGATTTCCCTGCATTATTGTGTCCAGAAATAGTGCAGAAATTTGACTGAAATGGTATGATAACGTTCTGGAGGGTGCGGTAGTTCTTGGCGTGTATGCGGGAAAGGCGCATGTCTGCGTACTCCAGTCAGGTGGGGTTGGATATTCGCTTGTTGCGATGGTATCCAACCTAATGCGAAATGCCAACAGTTGCTCACCATTAATGTGGGTAGATTCGTATCGAATAGGACGCTACGTACGCCGCACCCCATAGAACTGCGGGAACCCCCGCCGAACATCGGCCAGCGACTTCCGATACGCCGTCGGCTGGTAGTAGACTCCGGTCGGGATGAACGGCACCGTCTCGAACGAAACGCGCTGCATCTCCCGGCAGATCGCCGCCTGCGCCTCCACCGTCGGCGCATCGAACCAGGCGTTGCGCAGCTCTTCCAGCTTCGGGATATCGGCCCAGCCGAAAGTGGCGCTCTTGCCGCTGCCGCGGATGTAGTTGTGCGCCGCTGGATTGAACGTGTTCACCCCGGCGGTGGAGTTGCTGAACGCGTTCCACCCGCCCTTGTCGACCGGCTGTTGGCTCGGCAGCCGCTGGATCACCGTGCCCCAGTCCAGCATCTGCAGATCCACGTTGAGCCCGATCTTCTTCCACGCATCCGCCACCACCTGGCCCTGCGCATTCAGGCTCGGCAAATCGGTCGCCACCAGGAACACCAGTTTCTCGCCCTTGTAGCCGGACTCGGCGAGCATCTTCTTCGCCCGCTCCAGGTCCGGCGGCTCGCGCACCGCCTCCAGGCCGACATCGCTGGCCATCGGCGTGCCGGGCAGGAAGAAGCCGACATTGTTGCGCCACATCGCCGGATCCGTCCCGGCAATCGCCTGCATCACATCGGATTGGCTCACCGCCGCCAGCGCCGCGCGCCGGATCGCCGGGTTGTCGTAGGGCGGCGTGGTGAAGTTGAACCGCACGATCCCGTACCCGCCGGTGGCATCCGTCACCTCCACGGCGATGTTGCCGTTGCGCTTCAGCAGCGGCTGGAAATCGGTGGTCGGCTGCTCCCACCAGTCGATCTCGCCCGACTGGAGTGCGGCGGCCGAGGTGGCGGCATCGGGAATGGTGATCCATTCCACCCGCTCGAAATGCACCACCTTCGGCCCGGCCATCAGGCTGGGCACGCCATCCGGCCGCGGCACGTAGCCCGCGAACTTCTCGTACACCACCCTGGACCCCGGCACCCGCTCCCCGGCCAGGAAGCGGAACGGGCCGGAGCCCACCATCTCCGAGACCTGCGCGAAGGCATCGGTCGCCGCCAGCCGCTCCGGCATGATCGCGGAGATGTTGGCCCCAGTCTTGGCCAGTGCATCCGGCAGCAGCGGGAACGGCTTCTTCAGCCGGATTTGCACCACCTTGTCCGAAAGCGCGCTGATCTCCTCAGTCACCGCCATCAGCGCCAGGCCGAAACTGTCCCGCTTGCCCCAGCGCAGCAGGCTCGCCACCACGTCCCGCGCCAGCACCGGCGTGTTGTCATGAAAGCGCAGCCCATCGCGCAGCGTGATCTTCCAGGTCTTGCCGTCATTCTCCACCACATGGCCGGCCGCCATCTGCGGCTGCGCCTTCCAGTTGGCATCCACGCCATACAGCGTATCGAACACCAGCAGCGCATGGTTGCGCGTCACGAAGGCCGTGGTCTGGATCGGGTCCAGCAGTGCCAGGTCCGCCTGCGGCACGAACTTCAGCACACGGCTACCCGCTGCCGCCGAAATGCGCGGCATGGCGAGCCCGCCCGCCCCCAGTCCTCCTGCAAGGGCCGCTGCCGAAGCCAGGATGCTGCGCCGCTTCATGTCCCGTTCCCCTCGCCGATGCACGAAGGTTCCGCCCGCGGGCGCCGCCGGTCAAGCTGCGCCTAGCCCTCCAGGTAACGCCGCCGCCAATCTGCATTGCGCGCGCCCGCCTGGCGCTGGAACGTCACCCGCGCCGGATCCACCCCACGCCCGCGGGCAGGATGCCGGCCACCGCCGCTTCCGCCACCGCGGATGGGTTCTGCACCAGCGCCTCATAGGTCACGTGGTGCGGCACAAGCCCGTTATGGCCGAAGAACTGGTCGAACTGCCGATTGCATTCCGCGAAGGTTTCAATCGTTGCCCCAATCGCCTCGCGCCGGAACACCGGCTCCGGTGCGGGCAGGTGGGCCCGATGGGAGCTCCAGTGCTGTGTCTGTGCCGCAATCTCCCAGGAGATCGCCTGTGCCAGCCGATCAAGCCGCTCGATATGCACGTAGCGCACCCGATCGCCCAGGTGCTCCAACACGCCGGATTGGCCGAGGATCTCCAGGTGCGGCACCGCGCATTTCAGCACCACATTGCCGTCCACCGCTTCCGGCACAACGAACTGCTCGAAGAACCCGGCGAAGCTGCGGATGCGCCGGGCCTGGACAATAGGGGCCAGCTCGTTGCCGTTCAGGCACTCGCCGAGCACCCGGAACTGCTTCGTCGTTTGCAGCAGGTCTGCCAGCAGCCAGGAGCCGGAGCGGTTGGTGAAGCAGATCAGCACCAGGTTGCGCAGGCCAGAAACGGCAGATGCCGGCACCGCCAGCGAGCCGAACGCGGTGGTGGCGGTCAGCAGATGGATGTTATCGGCCGCCGCGGGGAAATACATGGCCCAACCTCGCGCGTTGACCGTGGCTCAATCCACCACGTGCTCCACCGCCCCCACGCCGGCCAGTGTCAGTTCCGCCGCCCGATGGCAGGCCACGAACCGCCCAGGCTGCACCTCTGTCATCTCCGGCACCACGGCCCGGCAGGCATCCACGGCATAGCGGCAGCGCGGATGAAACGCGCAGCCCGGCGGTGGGTTGGCCGGATCGGCGATCTCGCGTTCCAGCACGATCCGGTTGCTGACCGCACCTGGCACCGGGGTGGGGGCCGCCGAGAGCAGCGCCTCCGTGTACGGATGCAGCGGCCGCTCGAACAACGCCTCCGTTTCCGCCAACTCCACCATGCGGCCGACATACATCACCGCCACCCGGTCGCTGACGTGTTTCACCACGCTGAGATCATGCGCCACGAACAGGTAGGTCAGCCCCAGCTGGTCCTGCAGGTCCAGCATCAGGTTGAGCACCTGCGCCTGCACGGAAACGTCCAGCGCCGAAACGGGCTCATCCGCCACGATCAGCGTGGGATTGAGTGCCAATGCCCGCGCGATGCCGATGCGCTGCCGCTGCCCGCCGGAGAAGGCATGTGGGAAGCGGTTGTAGTAGGCGCGTGGCAGCTGAACGAGTTCCATCAACTCTTCCACGCGCTTCCGCCGCGCCACCGCGTCACCCATGCCGTTGATCAGCAGCGGCTCGCCGATAATGTCGCCCACCACCATGCGCGGGTTGAGCGAGGAGTAGGGGTCCTGGAACACCATCTGGATGTGCCGGCGCAGCGGCCGCAACTCGCTGCGCGACAGGGCGGCGAGATCGACCTCGCGCCCCTCCACCTTGAACTTGATCGCACCGCCCGTGGGCGCGTAGGCGCGCAGGATGCAGCGCGCCGCCGTGGTCTTGCCGCAGCCGCTTTCGCCCACCAGCGCCAGGGTCTCGCCCTTGCGGATGGAGAAGGACACGCCATCCACCGCCTTCACCTGGCCCACCACCTTGCGCAGCAGGCCGCGGCGGATCGGGAAGTGCTTCTTGAGGTTCGAAACCTCCAGGATTGTTTCAGGGGGGATCGTCTCGCTCATGCCGAGGCTCCCTGCAGGCCGGCCTTCGCCTCCTCCATGCCCCCGTGCAGGAAGCAGCGCACCTGCCGCCCGTCATCGGTATCCACCGCCGGTGGCTCCGCCTTCTCGCAGACAGCGCCGATGATCTCTGCGCAACGCGGATGGTAGGAGCAGCCTTTGGGGCGATCGAACGGATGCGGGATGGAGCCGGCGATGGTCGGCAGCCGGGTGCGCGGCTTGGCCAGCACGGTGGGGATGGAGCGCAGCAGGGCGCGGGTATACGGATGCTTCGGCGTCTCGAAGATTTCCTTCACCGACCCGGTTTCCACCGCGCGGCCGAGATACATCACGCTCACGTCGTGCGCCATTTCCGCGATCACACCCATGTCGTGGGTGATCAGGATGATCGCCAGGCCGCGATCCTTCTGCAGGGTGCGCAACAGGTCGAGAATCTGCGCCTGCGTCGTCACGTCCAGCGCCGTGGTCGGCTCGTCGGCGATCAGCACGCGCGGGTCGCAGGACAGCGCCATGGCGATCATCACGCGCTGGCGCAGGCCGCCCGAGAGCTGGAACGGATAGTCGTCCACCCGCCGCGCCGGCTGCGGCACGCCCACCATGTCCAGCAGCTCGATCGCGCGCTTCTTCGCGGCGCGGTCATCGAGCCCCATGTGCAGCTTGATGCCTTCGCCGATCTGGTTGCCGATCGTGTAGTGCTGGCTGAAGCTGGCCATCGGCTCCTGGAACACCAGCGCGATTTCCGGGCCGCGATACTTGCGCATCTGCTCGTTGGTGAGCGTGCCGAGATCAACCACTTCGCCGTTGGCGCGGCGCAGCTTCATCGAGCCGCCGACGACCTTGCCGGGCCGGTCCACGATGCCCAGCACCGAACGGGCTGTCACGCTCTTGCCGCAGCCGCTTTCGCCGACCACGCCCAGCGTCCGGCCCTCGAACACGTCGAAGTCCACGCCATCGACGGCGCGCACCACGCCTTCGGGCCCGAAGAACTGGGTCTTGAGGCCGCGAACGGAAAGGATGGGATCAGCCATAGGGGTCCGCCGCATCACGCAGGCCGTCGCCCAGGAAGTTGAACGCGAGAATGACCACCACCACGGGAATGGCGGAGATCAGCAGCCACGGTGCCAGCGCCAGGGTCTGGATGTTCTGGGCATCCTGCAACAGGATCCCCCAGCTGATCGCCGGCGGGCGCAGGCCGAGGCCCAGGAAGCTCAGCGACGTCTCGCTGATGATCATGGCGGGCAAGGCGAGGCTGACGGCGGCGATGATGTGGCTGGCGAAGCTGGGCAGCATGTGGCGGAAGATGATTCTTCCTTGTGATGCGCCGGCGAGTTCCGCGGCCATCACGAAATCCTCCTCCTTCAGCGCAAGGAACTTGCCCCGCACCACGCGGGCGAGGTCGGTCCAGGCCAGGAGGGAGATGATGATGGTGATGGCGAAATAGACCTGCAGCACGCTCCAGTTGTTCGGCAAGGCCGCGGCCAGCCCGAGCCAGAGCGGGATGGTGGGCATGGAGCGGATCACCTCGATAGTGCGCTGGATCATGGTGTCCACGATGCCGCCATAGACCGCGGAGATGCCGCCCAACAGCACGCCGAGGAACAGCGAGATCGATACGCCCACAAGGCCGATGGTGAGCGAGACGCGCGTGGCCACCATCAGCCGCGACCACAAATCGCGCCCCAGCAGGTCGGTGCCCAGGATGTAGATGCCGTCGCCGCGTTCAGCGTTGCGCAAGGTCATCAGGTGAACCTTGGTCGGGATCAGGCCGAACAAATTGTACTCGTAGCCCTGGCCGAAGAAGTCGATATAGACGCGGCGGTTCGGGTCCACGGTGTAGACCAGCTTGAAGGTCTTCATGTCCCGCACGCCCTTGATCCCGTACACGTGCGGATTGAAGCCGTTGTCGTCGAACCACTGGATCGGCTGCGGTGCGATGTAGCTGGTGCGGGCATCGGTGGCGTGCGGATCCTGCGTTGCTAGGAAATCGGCGAAGATCGCCAGCAGGTACACCAGCACCAGCAGCACCAGGCTGATCATGGCCAGCTTGTGCCGCCGGAAGCGCCACCAGGTCAGCTGGAGCTGGGTGGCGACGGCGTATTTTTCGGAATCGATCTGTGCCACCGGCTCAATCCATCTGGTGGCGGATACGGGGGTCCACCCACATCAGCACGAGGTCGGAGATGAAGGTGCCCACCACGGTCATCACCCCCAGCAGCAGCACGATGGTGCCGGCCAGGAACATGTCCTGCGCCACCAGCGCCTTGACCAGCAGCGGGCCGACCGTGGGCAGGCCGAGCACGATGGAGACGATGATCGAGCCGCTGACGAGGTACGGGAAAAGGTAGGCGATGTTGCTGGCGAACGGATTCAGCGCGGCACGCACGGGATACTTGATGATCGCCCGCGCCTCCGACAGGCCCTTGGCTCGCGCGGTGACGACGTAGGGCCGGCGCAGCTCATCGAGCAGGTTGGCGCGCATGATGCGGATGAGTTGGGCGGTGCCGCCGAGGGCGAGGATGAGGGCGGGCAGCGGCAGGTGCTTGATGAGGTCCCACACCTTGGCGGCACTCCACGGGGCGAGGGCCATCTCGGCGGAGAACAGCCCGCCCACGCTGGCGCCGAACCAGACGAAGGCGAAATACATGATGACCAGCGCCAGCAGGAAGTTCGGCACCGCGATGCCGATGAAGCCCACCAGGGTGAAGGCGTAGTCGGCGAAGGAATACTGCCGCACGGCGGAGAAGATGCCGATCGGCAAGGCGAGCCCCCAGGTGACCAGGAGGGCTGCGAAGCTGAGCAGCAGCGTGAGCCAGATGCGGTCGCCGATCACTTCCGTGACCGGGCGGCGCCACTCCATGCTCTCGCCGAAATCGCCGGTGACGATGCGGGCCAGCCACTTGCCGTACTGCACGTAGAACGGCTCGCCGAGGCCGTAGAGCTGGCGCAAATTTTCCGCCTCCGCCGCCGAGACCTGGCTGCCGGAGGAGGAGAGCTGGGCGATGTAGGCATCGACGAAATCACCCGGCGGCAGCTGGATGATGATGAACGACAGGATCGAGATGAGCCAGATGGTCATCACGCCCAGCAGCAGGCGACGGGTCATGAAGGCGATCATGCGGGAAGCCCGGAAGGAAGGGAGTGTCTTCTTTTTGTGAACAAACAGAAGCAAAAAAACTTCATCTGACGCAGGCGATCAATGCCTCGACCCCCTGGTTGGAGAGTCGAGGCACATCGGAGAAAGTTGTTTTGCTTTCTTTCTCCCGTCACGCTCAGGCCTTGTAGAACCACGTCGCCGGGTGCGAGCTGCCCGGGGTGCGGCAATGCTGCGCGATGCAGACGCGGCCCGGGATGTTGCCCAGCCTGCGGCTTGCCAACCGCACGCCCATCAGCGCCGGGGACTGGCCGCAGACGCCGATGTGGAACTGCTGGTCCACCATGATCTTCCAGATTTCCTGGGCGTTCTTGTTGCGCGCCTCCTCATCCATGCCGGCGGCGGAGCGGAACAGCTCCAGCGCCTTCAGCATGTGCGGGTCGGAGGGCTTGGTGCCCTGGGCGCCGTTGGAGGCGTACCACCGCGCATGCTCGATCCCATAGGCGCCGTTGGCGATATCCACCGGCAGGGCCCAGGAGGGGTAGAGGTACAGCAGCTCGGTGCCGCCATTGGTCCAGACCAGGATGTGGTGCTCGCCGGAGAGCACGCGCTGGAAGGCCAGCCCGCGCTCCTGCTCCTTCACGTCGGCGAAGATGCCGATCTTGCGCCACTGCTGCGCGATCATCTGCGAATGCGCCGGCCAGTCCATGAAGGCCTTGATGGCGGTCAGCTGGATGATCAGGCGCTGGCCGTTATCGGTGCGCAGGCGGTAGCCCTCGCGGTCTTTCTTGGTGAGGCCTAGCGCGTCGAGCATCTTGTTGGCCTGCGCCACATCCAGCACCGACCACTTCTTGCGCCATTCCGGCCCGGGGCTCTCGGGCATCGCTTCCGCCGGCGCGGTGGAGCCGGGGGTGCCGAGGCCGAGCCAGAAGGTCTCGTTCAGCTGCTCGCGGTCGATGCCCAGCGACAGGGCGCGGCGGAAATCGGCATTGGCGAGCCACTTGCCCACTTCGGCATCGGCGGTGTGGTTCATGTTGACGTGCAGCGTGGTGTCCGCGCCGTTATAGGCGAGATCCAAATGCACGTCGTATTTGCCGCGGTCGCGGTTCTCCAGGATCACCGGCAGCTTGGCGAGATCCATGTGGCGTTCCTGCAGGTCGTACTCGCCGGCCATGGCGCGCAGGTTGGCGACCTCGATGTTCTCGGCCAGCGTCATCACCACGCTGTCGATATAGGGCAGCTGGTTCCCGTCGGTATCCACCACGTAGTAGAACGGGTTGCGCTCCATCACCCAGGTTGGCGTGTTGATCGGGCGCACGGTGCGCCACGGGCCGAGCGTAGGCAGTTCCGGGTTCAGCTGCCAGTCCTTGCGGACATGGAGCATGCGCACCCAGTTGTCGAAGCCGGCGGCGCGGGCCTTCGCGTTGGCCTCCGCTTCCGAGCTGTACTTGGCCATGAACTGCTTGAGATAGTGGGCGGGCGCATAGGCGCCGAAGCTGTTGCCGCCGGACTGGCGCACCGCCTGGCCGCCGCCGATCAGCGTGTCGCCGGCGAGCATGGAGGGGAACAGGAAGTAGGGGTTCTCGAACTGGAACTGGATCGTGGTCTCGTCGATCTTGACCAGCTTGCCCTGCTTGCCGCCGGCCGCCATGTCGGCGATCGGGTTCGGCACGATGTCCTTGTTGAGGTACATGTCTTCGTACCAGAACACGAAGTCATCGGCAGTGAAGGGGGCGCCATCGCTCCACTTCATGCCCTTGCGCAGGAACAGCGTGGTGGTGCGGCCGTCCTTCGACAGCTCGTAGGCCTTGCACACGCTGGGGACGATCTTGCTGCCGGTGGGGTCCCAGAACAGCAGCTTGTCGCTGGCCATGATGCGGTTGCCGTTCTCGCCATCCGACGGGCCGATGAAGGCGCGGCGCCAGGTGCCGCCGTATTTGCCGGTGGATTCGAGCGGCTTCAGCACCAGCGGCTCACTGGGCAGGCGCTGGGCGACGGGGGGCAGGCGGCCCTGCTGCACCAGGGCGGCGAGCTGCGGCGCTTCCTTGAAGCTGCCGGGAATCGCGGTGGCCTGGCTGGGGCCTTCCAGCTTGCCGACGAGGCCGGACTGGTCGAACGTGCTCTTGGACGAGACGGCCTGGGCGAGCGCCTCGACCGTGGGGGCTGCGACGGCGGCGAAGGCCGCGCTGGCAGCGAGGAAACTCCTGCGGGTGGTCATGGATCGGCCTCCGGAACGTTGCTGTGCCCGCCGCCTCGTTGTCCGGGCAGCGGTGAATGGGCACAGGCTAGTGCAAGACCCGGGCCGATGAAAGCAGGTTCGCGAGCGCGTTCAGGCCTTGAAATACCATGTGGTGGGATGCGAGCTGCCCGGGGTGCGGCAATGCTGGGCGATGCAGACGCGCTGCGGAATGTTGCCCAGCCGGCGGCTGACCATGCGCACGCCGGCGAAGGCCGGGGATTGGCCGCAGATGCCGATGCTGAATTGCTGGTCGATGGCGATCTTCCAGATATCCTGCGCCAGCCGGTTGCGTTCCGCCTCGCGCAGGGTGGTGGCGCTGCGGAACATCTCCATCGCCTGAAGCACGGCGGGGTCGGTGGGCTTGGTGCCAATGGCGCCGTTGGAGGCGAACCAGCGGGCGAGTTCCGTGCCGAGCACGCCATTGCTGACATCCACCGGCAGCACGAAATGCGGATAGAGGAACAGCTGTTCCGAGCCGGTGTTGCCGAAGACGAAGATGTGGTGGTCCCCGGACAGGACGCGCTGGAAGGCGAGTGCCCGTTCCTGGTCGCGGACGTCGCCGAAGATGCCGATCTTCTTCCATTGCTGGGCGATCATCTGCGACTGGGCGGGCCAATCGAGGAAGGCCTTGGTGACGGTGAGCTGGATGATCAGGCGCTGGCCGTTATCGGCGCGCAGGCGGTAGCCCTCGCGGTCGCGCTTGGTCAGGCCGAGCTTGTCGAGCATCGCGTTGGCCTGGGCGATATCGAGCACCGACCATTTCTTGCGCCATTCCGCGCCGGGGTTCTCGGGCATCGATTCCGCGGGGGCGGTGGAGCCCGGCGTGGCGAGGCCGAGCCAGAAGGTTTCGTTCAGCTGCTCCCGGTCGATGCCCAGCGAGAGGGCGCGGCGGAAATCGGCGGTGGCGAGCAGGCGGCCGATTTCGGGATCCGCGGTGTGGTTGAGGTTGAAGTGCAGCGCGGTGTCCGCCCCGTTGAAGGCGAGGTCGAGATGGAGGTCGTATTTGCCGCGCTCGCGGTTCTCCAGGATCACCGGCAGCTTGGCGAGGTCGATGTGGCGTTCCTGCATGTCGTACTCGCCGGCCATGGCGCGCAGGTTCACGATCTCGGTGTTGTCGGCCAGCGTCATCACCACGCTGTCGAGATAGGGCAGCTGGTTGCCGGCCGTGTCGACTGCGTAATAGTAGGGGTTGCGCTCCATCGCCCAGGTGGGCGTGTTGATGGCGCGGGTGGTCTTCCACGGGCCCAGCGTGGGCAGCTCTGTGTTGATCGCCCAGTTGTGGCGGATCTTGAGCATGCGCACCCAGTTGTCGAAGCCGGCGGCGCGGGCCTTTGCGTTGCACTCGGCCTCCGAGCTGTATTTGGGCAGGAACTGCTTGAGGTAGTGGGCCGGCGCGTAGCAGCCGAAGGTGCCGCTGCCGGATTGCCGCGCGGCCTGGCCGCCGCCGATCAGCGTGTCTCCGGCCAGCATCGAGGGGAACAGCAGGTGGGGGGCTTCGAACTCGAAGCGGATGGTGGTTTCGTCGACCTTGACCATGCGGCCGGGCTTGCCGCCGGCGGACATCTCCGGGATCGGGGCCGGGACGACATCCTTGTTCCCGTAGAGGTCCTCGAACCAGAACATGAAGTCGTCGGCGGTGAAGGGGGCGCCGTCGCTCCAGCGCATGCCCTTTCTCAGGAAGAGCGTGGTGGATTTGCCGTCGGCAGAGAGCTCGTAGCCGCGCGCGACGGCGGGGGCGATCTGGCTGCCGGTGAGGTCCCAGAACAGCGGCTTGTCGGAAGCGACGAGGCGGTTGCCGTTCTCGCCATCGCCGGGGCCGATGAAGGCACGGCGCCAGGTGCCGCCGTAGCGGCCGATTCCTTCGAGCGGCTGGATCACCATTGGCTCGGAGGGCAGGCGCTGGGCAACCGGGGGCAGCTTGCCCTGCTTCACCAGCTCGGCGAGCACAGGGGCTTCCTGGAAGCTGGCGGGCAGCTTGTCCGACAGGGTGGCGCCTTCCAGCTTGCCCACCAGGCCGGATTGGCCGAACTGGCCGCCGGATTGGGCCGTGGCGGGCCCGGATCGTACGGCGAGCGCAATGCCGCCGCCAAGAAGAGCTTTGCCCAGCATTTGCCTGCGGGTTGTCATGGCGCGTTCCTCCGCCGATCCGGCACGTTTCGTGGCCGGTTGGCAATGATGCTAGGCAGCGCGGGCGCGGGAGTCCAGCGCGACGGTCAGGCGGCCAGGGCGCGCCAGGCCAGAGCCAGCAGCAGCAGCCCGTTGCCGGCCAGCACCCAGGGCGCGGCGCGGTTCGCGGCGGTCTGCCAATGCCGGGCGGCGGCGTGGCCGAGCAGGCCCACCACCATCAGCGCCGGCACGGTGCCCAGGCCGAAGGCGAGCATGCCGAGACCGCCGAGCAGCGCGCCGCTGGCCGAGGCGGCGGCGAGCGCGGCATAGACGAGACCGCAGGGCAGCAGGCCGAGCGCCAACCCCAGCTTCAGGCCGCGCATGCGGCCATTGCCGATGCGGCCGGCCAGCGTGGCGAGCCGGTTGCCCCAGCCGGGGCCGCTGGGGATGCCGGGGCCGGCGAACGCGAAGCCGGGCTGGAGCCGGCGCAGCGCCAGCAGCAGGAAGCCCGACGCGGCCAGGGCCAGAAGAAGGGCGGGCACCGCCTGCGGCAGGGGCAGGGCACCGATCCAGCCGGAGACGGCGCCGAGCGCTGCATAGGTTGCCAGCCTGCCGGCATGGTACGGCAGCAGCATGGCCCCGCGCAGCCGGGCGGCCTGGCACATGCGGGCGGCGGGCATCCGTGCCATGCCATCCGCCACCTGGCCCAGCACGAAGGGGCCGCACATGGCGGTGCAGTGCACCACGCTGCCGGCCAGCCCGGCCAGCAGCAGCGCCGGCAACAGGAACAGGCCGCGCTCCAGCGCTGCCGGGCCGCACAGTGCGGACAGTGCTTCCAGCAGGCCGGATGCCGTGGCGGACAAATCCATGCGCGCAACAAACCGCAGGCCGCCATCGCCCACATTGATCCACGTCAATGCTGCGGCGCGGCGGGGCGGGCAGCGTTCGACCATGCCGGGAACGTATCCGGCCTTTCGCGACAGGGAATCGAACGTATGCATGAGCAAACAAGCGACCTTGTGGTCGGCCTGCTGGTGCTCCTCCTGGGCCTTGTGGGCCTGGTGATGGCCTCCGGCGCGCTGGACGACGCGATGTATGTGTTCGGCCTGTCGCTGTTGGGTTTTGCCGTGGTCTTCGACCTCGGCCTGGTGAAGCGCTATTTCGACCGGATCGACGCGGCGAAGGCGGGCAGCCATGTCTGATGCCGTGATGGGCGCCGCCATGCCGGCGGCCAGGCCCGTTTCCCGCGCTGCCGTGACCTACAACATGGACGTGGTGCGCAAGTTCACCATCGCCGCCATGTTCTGGGCCGTGGTGGCCTTCCTGGTCGGCGTGGTGATCGCCGCCCAGCTTGCCTTCCCGATCATGAACCTCGGGCTGGAATGGACCGCCTTCGGGCGTTTGCGGCCGGTGCACACCTCGGCGGCCATCTTCGCCTTCGGTGGCTCGGCGCTGTTCGCCACCAGCTTCTACATCGTGCAGCGCACCTGCCACGCCCGGCTGTTCGGCGGCGAGGCGCTGCATAACTTCATCTTCTGGGGCTACCAGTTCTTCATCGTGATGGCGGCGCTGAGCTACGTGATGGGCTTCAGCCAGGGCCAGGAATATGCCGAGCCCGAATGGCACCTGGACATCTTCCTGACGATCATCTGGGTGGCCTACGGCGTTGCCTTCATTGGCACGCTTTTCCTGCGCCAGGAGCCGCACATCTACGTGGCGAACTGGTTCTTCATGGCCTTCATCATCACGGTGGCCGTGCTGCATTTGGGCAACAACGTGGCCCTGCCGGCGAGTTTCTTCGAGGCGAAGAGCTACTCCGTGTATTCCGGCGTGCAGAACGCGCTGGTGCAGTGGTGGTACGGGCATAACGCCGTCGGCTTCTTCCTGACCGCGGCGTTCCTGGGGATGATGTACTACTTCATCCCGAAGCAGGCCGGCCGGCCGGTGTATTCCTACCGCCTGTCGGTGGTGCATTTCTGGTCGCTGATCTTCATGTATATCTGGGCGGGCCCGCACCACCTGCACTACACCGCGCTGCCCGACTGGGCACAGACGCTGGGCATGGTGTTCTCCATCATCCTGTGGATGCCCAGCTGGGGCGGCATGATCAACGGGCTGATGACCCTCTCTGGCGCGTGGGACAAGCTGCGCACCGATCCCGGCCTGCGCTTCTCTGTCACCGCCGTGGGCTTCTACGGCATGAGCACCTTCGAAGGGCCGATGATGTCCATCAAGGAGGTGAACGGGCTGGCGCACTACACCGACTGGGTGGTGGGCCACGTGCACTCCGGCGCGCTCGGTTGGGTCGCCTTCATCAGCTTCGGCGCGATTTACTACCTGGTGCCGATCCTGTGGAAGCGGGCGGGGCTGTATTCGAACCGTCTGGTGGCCTGGCACTACTGGATCGCGACGCTGGGGATCGTGCTCTACATCACGTCGATGTGGGTGGCCGGCATCATGCAGGGCCTGATGTGGCGGGCGTACGACAAGCTCGGGTTCCTGCAGTACTCGTTCGCGGAATCCGTGAACGCCATGCACCCCTACTACGTGATCCGCATGCTGGGCGGCGTGATGTTCCTGCTCGGTGCGCTGATGATGGTGTTCAACCTGATCATGACGGTCCGTTCGGCCAGCACCGCGGTGCAGCCGGCGCGCGAAACCGCGGTTGCGGGAGCCTGAGGCACATGTTCGTCAAGCACGAAACCATCGAGAAGAACGCCGTTCTGCTGGCGGTGCTGACCACGCTCACCATCGCCATCGGCGGCATCGTGGAGCTGGTGCCGCTGTTCACCATCGAGACCACGGTGGAGAAGGTGGAAGGGGTGCGGCCCTACTCGCCGCTGGAGCTGGCCGGGCGCGACATCTATGTGCGCGAGGGCTGCTACACCTGCCACAGCCAGCAGATCCGCGCACTGAAGGATGAGGTGGAGCGCTACGGCCACTACAGCCTGGCGGCGGAGAGCATGTACGACCGGCCGTTCCAGTGGGGCAGCAAGCGCAACGGGCCGGACCTGGCGCGCGTGGGCGGCAAGTATTCCAACGACTGGCACTACGCGCATCTGGCCAACCCGCAATCGATGGTGCCGGAGAGCCTGATGCCGCGCTACGCCTTCCTGGCCAACCGTGAGGTGGATCCCGCGCGCGTCGCCCGCCACCTGCGCGCCAACAAGACCGTCGGCACGCCCTACACGGAAGAGCAGGTGGCCAACGTGGCTGCCGACCTCGCAGCCCAGGCGGACGTGAACGCCGAGCCGGATGCGCTGGCCAAGCGCTACCCGAAGGCGGTGCAGGTGCAGGGCGACGGGCGCCGCGTGACCGAGATGGATGCGCTGGTGGCCTACCTGCAGGTGCTGGGCACCATGGTGGACTTCACCAACCCCGCCAACGAGAAGCTGCAGCAATAGGAGGCGGCATCATGTTCATGACAATCCTGCACTGGTTGCTGGACCATTCCGTGGTGCTCGTGGGCGGCGTGTTCCTGCTGCTGGTGGCCACCGTCTACTGGCCCGGCCGCAAGGAGCGTTTCCAGCGCGACGCCATGATCCCCCTTCTGGACGACAAGTAGGAGCACGCCGATGGCTGAAAACAATGCGGCGGGCGAGAAGGACTCCGTCACCGGCCGGCACACCACCGGGCATGAGTGGGACGGGCTGAAGGAACTGAATACACCGCTACCGAAATGGTGGTTCTGGACCTTCGTGGCCACCGTGGTCTGGGGGATTGGCTATGCGATCGCCTATCCCTCCGTGCCGTGGATCAACACCTACTTCCCCGGCGTGCTCGGCTACTCCCAGCGCAACGTGGTCACCGCCGAGGTGAAGGCGCTGGAAGCGCAGCGCGCCGGCGTGATGCAGAAGCTGAAGGCGGTGCCGCTGGAGGAGGTGAAGAAGGACGAGGCGCTGTATGTGGTGGCGATGACCGCGGGCCGCGTGACCTTCGCGGAAAACTGCCGCGCCTGCCACGGCGCCGGCGGCGAGGGGCGGCCGGGCTATCCCGCGCTGGCCGGCGATGCCTGGATCTGGGGTGGCAAGCTGGCCGACATCCAGCAGAGCATCGTCTACGGCATCCGCAGTGCGCACCCGGAGACGCGCATGTCCCAGATGCCGAAATTCGGCGCGGATGGCATCCTGAAGGCCGAGGAGATCGACCAGGTCTCCGACTACGTGATGGTCTTCTACAGGCCCGGCGCGCCGGCGCTGCCAGGGGCCGCGAAAGGCGAGACGGTGTATGCCGAGAACTGTGCCGTCTGCCATGGCGACAAGGGCGAGGGAAAGCGCGAGCTCGGCGCACCCGCGCTGCGCTCCAGCGTGCATCTCTATGGCGATACGCGGGCCGCGGTGCGGGCGCAGATCGTCAACCCGAAGCAGGGGGTGATGCCGGCCTGGAATGCCCGGCTGGACGAGGCGACCATCCGTGCGGTGACGCTCTATGTCCACGGGCTCGGGGGTGGCGAGTAGCCATCGCCCCGGCTGGCTGGCCGCCGCCCTTGCCCTTCACCGGGCGGGGGCGGCGGTTTCGCGTTTGCGGGCCTTGCGCCAGATCAAGGCAACGCAGGCGCAGACTCGGCAAGAAGGGGCCATGGCGAAGACCGAGGACCAGGCCACCATGAGCAAGATCGGCAAGCCGCCGCTTCCGGCGCCGGACGAAGGCATCCCCGCCTCTGAAGTGCAGCTCTATGCCAACCGCGTGCGCGTCTATCCGCGCGCCGTGCACGGCATCGCCCGCAACATCAAGTGGGCCATCCTGATCCTGTGCCTGGCGGTGTACTACATCACCCCCTGGATCCGCTGGGACCGCGGCGAGGGGCGGCCGAACCAGGCCATCCTGCTCGATATGTCGCATGAGCGCTTCTACATCTTCGGCCTGACCTACTGGCCCGACGACATCTACTTGCTGACCGGCGCGCTGATCCTGGCCGCCGTGGGCCTGTTCCTGGTCACCTCGCTCGCCGGGCGCATCTGGTGCGGCTATGCCTGCCCGCAGACCGTGTGGACCGACCTGTTCATGTGGGTGGAGCGGCTGATCGAGGGCGACCGCAACGCGCGCATGAAGCGCGATGCGGGACCGGCCACGCTCGACAAGGCGTGGCGCAAGGTTGCCAAGCACGCCGCCTGGGTGGGCATCGCCTTTTGGACCGGCGGCGCCTGGATCATGTACTACGTGGACGCACCGAGTGTGACAGTGCAGTTCTGGACCGGGCAGGCCAGCCGCGAGGTGTATTTCTTCACCGGCCTGTTCACCGTGTTCACCTATGTGCTGGCCGGCTGGGCGCGCGAGCAGGTTTGCACCTACATGTGCCCGTGGCCGCGCTTCCAGGCCAGCATGCTGGATGAGCAGAGCTTTATCGTCACGTACCAGAAATGGCGTGGGGAGCCGCGCGGCAAGGGCCGGCGCGATGCGGAAGGCCTCGTGGGTGGCCAGAAGCTGGGCGACTGCATCGATTGCAACGCCTGCGTGAACGTGTGCCCCACCGGCATCGACATCCGCGACGGCGTGCAGCTCGCCTGCATCAATTGCGGCCTGTGCGTGGATGCCTGCAACGAGATCATGACCAAGGCCGGGCGGCCGAAATGGCTGATCCTGTGGGACACGCTGGCGCGCCAGGACGCCAAGGCGGCGGGCAGGCATGAGCGCATCCACCTGCTGCGCCCGCGCACGCTGATCTACGTGACGGCGCTGCTGCTCGCCACCTCCGTGATGGGCGCCGCGCTGGCCATGCGCAGCCACGTGAACCTCGCCGTGCTGCACGACCGCGCGCCGCTGTTCGTGAAGGTGCGCGACGGCTCCATCCGCAACGCCTACACGCTGAAGGTCAGCAACAAGACCGACGCGCCGGCCAGCTTCGCGCTGGTGCTGGGCGGGCTGCAGGGTGGCTCGATGGCCCTGTCCGACGAGGCCGAGCGCCCCGTGCCGGCGCTCAACCTGGATGTGCCGCGCGATGCCATCGGCACGTTCCGTGTGCTCGTCTATGGCGCGCCGGCCAGGCTGGCCGATGGTTCGATGAACGTGAGCTTCACGCTGCGCAACACGGCAACGGGCGAGAGCACCGAGGTTTCCTCGGTGTTCATGGGCCCGCCGAAGTAAGGGGAAACGGACATGGCACAGCAGATCGCAGCCTCGCAGCCCATGCCGCGCAGCCTGTGGCGGTTCTTCCCCTTCATGGTGACAGCCGGGCTTGGCCTGGTGGTGGCGGTGAACATCACCATGGCGGTGCTGGCGTATCGCAGCGCGCCGGGGTTGGCGGTGCAGGGCAGCTTTGCCACTTCCAACGCCTATGGCGCCATCCAGGCGGAGGCGAAGCGCCAGGTGGGGCTCGGCTGGTCGCTGGACATATCGCTGCGCGGCGGCCGGGTGGAAGCGAAGCTGGCGGGGCAGGGCGGTGCAGCGCTGCCCGGGGCTGTGCTGAGCGCGGTGGCGATGCGCCCGGTGGGCGAGGCGGCCCCGCTGCAGCTCGGCATGGCGGAAGATGGCGCGGGCGGGTTCCGCAGCGACATCGTGCTGCCCGGCCAGGGCCAGTGGGACATCACCTTCGTGGCGAAACATGAAGGCCGCACCTTCCGCCATACCCGCCGGGTGGTGGTGCCGTGAGCGGCGCGGCGCTGGCCGACGCGCCTGCCGGGGCCACGCGCGCGGCCACTTCCACCTGCGCCCATTGCGGCGGCGCGGCGGCCGCGGGCCAGCGCTTCTGTTGCGCCGGATGCGGCGCGGCGTTCGAGACGATCCAGCAGCTGGGCCTGGGCACCTACTATCGCGACGTGGTGCGCGACACGCTGGCCCGCCGGCTGCAACCGAACACGGAGCCACGCACCGACCTCGCCCGCCACGTGCGCACCGCACAGGATGGCAGCCACGAGCTGACCCTGGCCGTAGATGGCCTGCAATGCGGCGCCTGCGTGTGGCTGATCGAATCCGTGCTCGCGCGCGACCCGCGCGTGGCCGGCGCGCGGGTGAACATGACCACACGCCGCCTGAAGCTTTCCTGGCACGGAACGGTCGATGACGCCGCGTCGCTGGTCGGCCGCATCGAACAGCTGGGCTACCGGCTGGTGCCGTTCGATCCCGCCTGCCTCTCCGCAGCCCAGGATCGCACCGGGCGCGAGTTGCTGCGCGCCCTGGCAGTGGCCGGTTTCGCGGCGGCCAACGTGATGCTGCCGGCGATGGCGATCTGGGTCGGCCTGTTCTCCGACATGGGGCCGGCCACGCGCGCACTGATGCATTGGGTGAGTGCGGCCATCGCCATGCCGGCGATCATCTATGCCGTGCGGCCGTTCTGGCGCTCCGGCTGGGGCGCGCTGCGCCAGGGCCGCACCAACATGGATGTGCCTATCAGCGTGGGCGTGACGCTCGTGACCGGCATGAGCCTGGTGCAAACGATCAACCACGCCGAGCACGCCTATTTCGACGGCGCCGTCTCGCTGCTGTTCTTCCTGCTGATCGGCCGCGTCCTGGACCACTACGCCCGCGCCCATGCCCGCGCCGCCGCCGAACAGCTGATCGCCTTGCAGCAGACCGACGTGGCCATGCTGGAGCCGGACGGCACCGTGGCCCGGCGCGATGCCGCCGCCGTGCCCGCCGGCGCGCGCATCCTGGTGGCGCCCGGCGAACGCATCGGCGTGGATGGCGAGGTGGTGCAGGGCGAAACCACGCTGGATACCGCGCTCGTCACCGGCGAGAGTCTGCCGGTTTCCGCCACCGCCGGCACGCGCGTATTCGCCGGCACGCTGAACCTGGGTGCGCCGATCACCGTGCGCGCCACCGCCGCCGGCGGCGCCACGCTATTGGCCGAATGCGTGCGGCTGATGGATGCCGCCGAGGCTAAGCGCGGCCGCTTCGTGATGTTCGCCGACCGCGTGGCGCGGCACTACGCCCCGGTGGTGCACCTGGCCGCGCTGCTGACCTTCCTGTTCTGGTGGGGCGTGCAGGGCATGGGGGTGGCCGATGCGCTGCTGATCGCCGCCTCTGTGTTGATCATTACCTGCCCCTGCGCGCTCGCCTTGGCCGTGCCCGCGGTGCAGGTGATCGGCACCGGCCGGCTGTTCCGCCGCGGTGTGCTGGTGAAGTCGCCAACGGCCCTGGAGCGCCTGGCCGAGGCCGACATCGTGGTGTTCGACAAGACCGGCACATTGACCGACCCCGCGTTGAAGCTGGTCTCCACGCATGATCCCGACGCGCTGAAGCTGGCCGCCACGCTGGCCGCCACCAGCCGCCATCCGCTGTCGAGGGCGCTCGCTGCGGCGGCGGGGCCTGTCGTGCCCGCCGAGGGGGTGGCGGAGGTGGTGGGCGCCGGGCTGGCCTGCGGCGATATCCGGCTGGGCTCCGCTGCCTTCGTGGGCGTGGAGGCCACCGCCACCACGCCGGCGCTCTACCTCGCCCGCCCCGGTGCGCCCGTGGCGCGGTTCGACTTCGCCGAGGCGCTGCGGCCCGAGGCGGCCGAGACGATCGCCGCCCTGCGCGGCCTTGGGCTGGAGGTGCAACTGCTCTCCGGCGACCGCGAGGCCGCCGTGGCCCATGCTGCCGCCCGCGCCGGCATCCTCACCTGGCGCGCCGGCTGCTCGCCGGTGGACAAGGTCGCCGCCATCGAGGCGCTGCGCGCGTCCGGCAAGCGCGTGCTGATGGTGGGCGACGGGCTGAATGACGGGCCGTGCCTGGCCGCCGCCCATGTGTCCATCTCGCCCTCTACCGCCGCCGAAATCAGCCAGAACGCGGCGGACGTGGTGTTCCAGGGCGCTTCCCTCGCCCCGGTGGCCGATGCCATCCGCACCGCCCGGCGCATGAAGCGGCTATGCCAGGAGAACATCGCCCTCTCGCTCGCCTACAACCTGCTGATGGTGCCGGTGGCCGTGGCAGGCTACGTGACGCCCTGGCTGGCGGCACTCGCCATGTCCACCTCCTCGCTGCTGGTCATCGGCAACAGCTTCCGCCTTCGGAGACAGGCCCGATGACCCCTCTGCTCTGGCTGATCGCGCTCAGCGTGTTCCTCGGTGGCGGAGGGCTGGCCCTGTTCCTGTGGGCGAGCCGCAACGGGCAATACGACGATATGGACGGCGCGGCGCAGCGGATCTTGTTTGACGACGATAGGAAGTAAGCGCGTTCTTTTTTGAAAAAAAGAACCAAAAAACTTTTGATACCTCCGCTGATCGCCCTGGAGCGAGCGCAAGAAAATGAAGTTTTTTTGCTTCTTTTTGTTCACAAAAAGAAGGCTTCCTTACCCTGAGAACCTATAGGCCGTGGTGCTCCGAAACACCTGCCCCGGCCGCAGCACGGTAGAGGCGAATTCCGGCCGATTGGGCGCATTCGGCACGTGCTGCGTCTCCAGGCACAGCGCCGCATGTTTCTGGCTGTCCAGGAAGTTCCCCGTATAGAGCTGGATCGCCGGCTGGTCCGTATGCACGTCCATCGCCAGCCCGTCTGCTTCCACGCGCGCCACCCAGCGCGGGGCGAGCGCCGGGCCGGGGGAGAGCAGGTAGGTATGGTCGTAGCCGCCGGCGATGCGCAACTGGGCATCCGCCTCGGCGATCCGCGCCCCGATGCGGCGCGGGCTGCGGAAGTCGAACGGCGTGCCGGAAACGGCTTGGGGCGGGCCGTTCTGGATCAGGCCGGGGCCGACGGGAACATAGGCTTCGGAGGCAATGGTCAGCTCGTGCCTCAGCACATCCCCGCCGCCGGCCAGGTTGAAGTAGGCGTGGTTGCTGAGGTTCAGCACAGTGGGGGCCGTAGTGCGGGCCTCGTATTCCAGCACCAGTGCCACGCCGTCGCGGATGGAAAAGCGCACGGAGATGTCGAGCTGGCCGGGAAAGCCCTGGTCCCCGTCCGGGCTGATGTGGCGCATCACCACGCCGTCGCCGTCGGGCTCGGCGGTCCAGATCGCGCGTTCGAAGCCGGGGCTGCCGCCGTGCAGGCAGGCGGTGCCGTCATTGGCGGGCAGGCGATGCTCGGTGCCGTCCAGCGTGAAGCGCGCGCCCTCAATCCGCCCGGCGAAGCGGCCAACGGTGGCGCCGAGATAGGAGCGATCCGCCTCCCACCCGGCCATGTCGCCGCGGGTGAGCAGCACCTGGCGTCGTCCGCCTGGCGCGGGCACGGTCAGGGAGGCGATGCGCGCGCCCCAGGTGATGATGCCGGCCTCCACGCCGGCGTTCCCGTCCCTTGGGCCGATCCGGTGGATTTCCACCGCCTCGCCCGCCGCCGTTCGCCCGTATGCCGCCATGGTCTGCCCCGCTTCGTCACTTGACACGGAACCCCCCCATCGCGCGCAATGTCAACAAATCACAAGACGACTGCGGAGACGAACGACCATGGCCGACGCGAAGCCGCGTGAATTGGATGTGCTGATCGTGGGCGCCGGCTATGCCGGGCTCTACCTGCTGCACCGCATGCGCGGGGCCGGCCTGTCGGCGCATATCCATGAGGCCGCCACCGGCGTGGGCGGCACCTGGTACTGGAACCGCTACCCTGGCGCGCGCTGCGACGTGGAGACGATGCAGTATTCCTTCGGCTGGGACGAGGAACTGCAGCAGACATGGAAGTGGAGCGAGCGCTTCGCCGGCCAGCCCGAGCTTCTGAAATATGCCAACCACATCGCCGACCGCTACGATTTGCGCCGCAGCATCACCTTCAACAGCCGCATCACCGGCAGCGAGTGGAACGAGGCGACGGGCCGCTGGACCGCACGCACCGAGCAGGGCGAGGCGATCAGCGCCCGCTACGTGGTGATGGCCACCGGCTGCCTTTCCACCGCGCGCATCCCGGATTTCCCCGGCCTGAAGAGCTTCAAGGGCCGCACCTTCCACACCGGCTGGTGGCCGCATGAGCCGATCGACTTCACCGGCCGCCGCGTGGCCGTGGTTGGCACTGGCTCCAGCGCCATCCAGTCCATCCCGGTGATCGCCGAGCAGGCCGCGCACCTGACCGTGTTCCAGCGCACGCCGAACTTCTCCATCCCCACTCGCAACAAGCCGATGGATGACGAGTACGAGCAGGGCTGGAAGACCGGCTATGCCGAGACGCGAAAGGAAGCCCGCCGCACCCGTACCGGCATCCTCAACCGCCAGTCGCCGCTTCTGGCCATGGAAACCTCGCCGGAGGAACGCCAGAAGATCTACGAGGCGCGCTGGGAAACCGGGGGCACCAGTTTCATGGGCAGCTTCGCCGACCTCATCATGGTAAAGGAAGCCAACGACACGGCCGCCGATTTCGTGCGCGCCAAGATCCGCGAAATGGTGAAGGACCCCAAGGTGGCGGAGCTGCTCTGCCCCGACAACCACCCGATCGGCACCAAGCGCATCTGCGTGGATAGCCAGTATTTCGAGACCTACAACCGCAGCAACGTCACGCTGGTGGATGTCCGCAACGCCCCCATCACCCACCTGACCGAAACCGGCCTGGCCTGGGGTGAGGGCAACCTGGCCGAGTTCGACGACATCGTGTTTGCCACCGGCTTCGATGCGATGACGGGCACGATGACCCGCATCGACATCCGCGGCACCGACGGCCAGACGCTGAAGGACAAGTGGGAGGGCGGGCCGCTCACCTATCTCGGCCTGATGACAGCCGGTTTCCCAAACCTGTTCATGATCACCGGGCCCGGCAGCCCCTCCGTGCTGTCGAACATGATGGTCTCGATCGAGCAGCACGTGGAATGGATCACCGATTGCCTCTCCCACCTCAAGGGCCAGGGCATGCCGGTGATCGAGGCGAAGGGGAAGGCCGAGACGGATTGGGTGGCCCACGTGAACAAGGTGGCGCACAAGACGCTCTATCCCCAGGCCAATAGCTGGTACATGGGCGCCAACATCCCCGGCAAGCCGCGCGTGTTCATGCCCTATATCGGCGGCGTGGATGCCTATGCCGACAAGTGCGACGACGTGGCGGCCAAGGGCTACGAGGGCTTCGTGATCCGCGAGCCCGGGCGCGTGGCCCAGGCGGCCGAGTAGCCCCGGCAACCCGGCGATGCCCCTTACCGATGCCGCCTGGCGCAGCCTGATCGGCGCCATGCATGGCAGCGGCCGCAAGGCGTCGCTCGCCATCACCGGCGGCGGCAGCGGTGCCATTGCCGAGCTCCTGCGCATCCCCGGCGGCTCCCGCCTGCTGGTGGAGGCGCAGGTGCCGTATGACGAGAGCGCACTTTCGGCCTTTCTCGGCGCCGCGCCGGCCCAGTACTGCAGCGCCGACACCGCCGCTGCGATGGCCCGCACCGCCAGGCTGCGCGCCACCGCGATGCTGCCGCCGGGCAGCGACATCGTCGGCCTCGGCGCCACCGCCGCCCTGGTGAGTGATCGGCCGCGCCGCGGCGAGCACCGCATCCACGTCGCCACCGCCTCGGCCGCCGGCATCGCCCATTGCACCGCCTCCCTGGCCAAGGGCCGGCGCGATCGGGCCGGGGAGGAAGACCTCACCGCCCAGATGATCCTGCTCTGTCTCGCCGGGGCCTGCGGCGTGGACGCCCCGTTGCCCTCCACCCTGCTCGGCCCCGACGAGACCTTCGCCACCACCACCCCGGCCGACGGCGACGCGATCGACCGCCTGCTGGCCGGCGAACACCCGCGCGTGACGGCCCTGCCGGATGGCCAGCTCACCCTCGCCGCCCCGCCGCCGCCGGTGGTGCTGCCCGGCTCCTTCAACCCACTGCACCACGGCCACGAAACCCTGGCCCAGGTGGTGCAGGACATGCGCCAGCTGCCGGTGGCCTACGAGATCTCCGTCACCAACGTGGACAAACCCCCCTTGGCGGCCGAGGTCGTGCGCAGCCGCGTGGCCCAATTCGCCTGGAAGGCACCGGTGGAACTCACCGCCGCGCCCACCTTCCTGGAGAAATCCCGCCTCTTCCCCGGCGCCGCCTTCGTCATCGGCGTGGACACCGCCGAGCGCCTGGTCGCCCCGCGCTACTACGGCCATGACGAAGACCGCATGCACGGCGCGCTGGAAACCATGGGCCGCGCCGGCCACGAATTCCTCGTCGCCGCCCGCACCGGCAGCGATGGGCTGCGCACGTTGCGGGACGTGGCGCTGCCGGGGCGCTACGCTGACCTGTTCCGCGAGATCCCGGGGTTCCGGGTGGATGTGTCGTCCACCGAGCTGCGGGCGCGAACTGCCAAGGCTTGAAGCGGCGATATCATCGTTCGCCCAGCGCCCGCATGTCGCGGCCACCGTGATACACGGCCAGGATGTCGATAGTGGTTTCGCCAACGCGATACACGATCGCTGCGCGCCGTTCGAAGCCCAGCACGCGAAGCCCGAGCCCCAGATCATCGTCGGCCCGCCCCATCAGCGGAAACCGGCTGAGCGCCTCGCAGGCATCCCGGATGCGGGAGAGGTAGCCGGCGGCGCGCGCTTCGTTGGCTTCGCGGGCGATCCAGTCGTGCAGCCGCGCGAGGTCGGCCCTGGCATCGGGATGGAAGCGGAGCCTACGCTCCACGGGCCCGGGGGGCGCCGAAATCCGCGAACGCTTCTTCTGGGCTCAGCCAGGCGCCGTCATGGGCCGCGCGGCCCTGCAGGTCCGTGCGGATCGCCGCTCGCCGCCGGGCCATGGCATCGTCATCCAGCAGTGCCAGCCCCGCGCGCACCATTTCGCTGGCGCTGCGGAACCGGCCGCGGGCGACTTCCTGCTCGATGAACTGCGCCAGTTCGGCATCCAGCGTGATCTGCGGCATGTGCCACTCCTGCTGCGGCGGCATCGTAGTGTGCCATACAGCGATGGCCCGGTGCTACGCCGGCTCCTTCGCGAACTCTTCCGCCCGCCAGCAGCTCACCAGATGCCCTTCGTCCACCGGCGACAGCACCGGCGGCGCGCTGCGGCAATGGTCGGTGGCGTGCGGGCAGCGCGGGTTGAAGGTGCAGCCGGGCGGCGGGTTCAGCGGGCTCGGGATTTCGCCGCGGGCCTTCTCGCGGGCCAGGCCGCGGGTGAGGGGATCGGGGATCGCGGCGATCAGGGCACGGGTATAGGGGTGGCGCGGCTGCTCGAAGATCTCGCGCCAGCCGCCGGTCTCCACGATGCGGCCCAGGTACATCACCGCCACCCGGTCGCTCATGTGCTCCACCACGCCGAGATCGTGCGAGATCATGAGGTAGGAGAGCCCCATCTCCGCCTGCAATTCCAGCAGCAGGTTGATGATCTGGGCGCGGATGGAAACGTCGAGCGCGCTCACCGGCTCGTCGCAGATCACCAGCTTGGGTTTCAGGATCAGCGCGCGTGCGATGCCGATGCGCTGGCGCTGGCCGCCGGAGAACTCGTGCGGATAGAGGTCCGCCTGGTCCGGCCGCAGCCCCACCTGGCGCAGCATCTCAGCCACCCGGTCCGCCACTTCGCCTTCGTTGCTGACACCATGCAGGCGCAGCGGCGCGGCCAGAGTACGCCGCACCGTCTGGCGCGGGTTGAGCGAGGCGTAGGGGTCCTGGAACACCATCTGCACGGTGCGGGCCACTTCCAGCCGGTCGGCCTCGCTGCCCACCGCCTTGCCATCCAGCATCACCCGCCCGCGCGTCGGGTCCACCAGGCCGAGGATGGACAGCGCCAGCGTGGACTTGCCGCAGCCGGATTCGCCCACCAGGCCGAGGCTCTCGCCCGGCTTGATCGAAAGGTTCACCCCATCCACGGCCCGCAGCATCTGCGGCTTGCTGAACATGCCGCCGCCGATCGGGAAGTGAACGGCGAGGTCCTCGATGGAGAGCAGGTTTGAATCAGCCATGATGGTGGCACCTCACCAGCGAGCCATCGCCAAGCGGCTCCAGTTCAGGCACCACCTGTTTGCAGATTTCCGTCGCCCGGTTGCAGCGCGGGTTGAAGCGGCAGCCGCCGGGATAGGCGGTGATGCCCGGCACCACGCCGGCGATCTCCGTCAGCTTGCGGCGCCCGTGCAGCGCGCGCATGCCGAGCCGGGGCAGGGAGGCGACGAGCCCCTGCGTGTACGGGTGCTGCGGATTGTTGAAGATCTGCTCGCTGTCCTGCTGTTCCACGATGCGCCCGGCATACATCACGCACACGCGCTTGCAGATGTCGGTCACCAGGCCGAGGTCGTGGCTGATCATCAGGATCGCGGTGCCGCGCGCGGCGCACAGCTCCTTCATCAGGTCCACGATTTCCGCCTGCACCGTCACGTCCAGCGCCGTGGTGGGCTCGTCGGCAATCAGCAGGTCGGGCTCGCAGGCGAGTGCGATCGCGATCATCACGCGCTGGCGCATGCCGCCGGAAAGTTGGTGCGGATAGTCCTTCGCGCGCCGCGCCGGCGCCGGCACCTTCACCTGCGTCAACGCGTCGACGGCCTTCTTCTCCGCCTCGTTCCAGCTTGCACCCTGGTGCAGCACGAACATCTCGGCGATCTGCCGGCCCACGGGCTTCAGCGGGTTCAGCGCCGTCATCGGCTCCTGGAAGATCATGGCGATCCGCTTGCCGCGCAGCGCCCGCAGCTCGCTGGCCGGCAGGGCCTGGATCTCCTGCCCGGTCAGCTTGATCGTCCCGCCGGAAAGGCCCAGCGGGTGCCGCAGCAGGCCCATGATCGACAGCGCGGTGATCGACTTGCCGCAGCCGGATTCGCCCACGAGGCCCACCGTTTCGCCGCGTGCGATCTCGAAGCTCACGCCCTCCACCGCCGGGAAGCTGCCGGCATCGGTGGTGAGCGACAGGTGCAGGTTCTCCACCTGCAGCAGGGGCATGTTAATACTCATCTGCGGCTCCGCGACTGCGGGTCGAGCACGTCGCGCAGCCCGTCGCCCAGCAGGTTCAGCCCGAGCACGGTCAAGAAGATCGCCAGCCCCGGAAACAGCGAAAGCCACGGCGCGGTGGTGATCGTCTCCCGCGCGTCAGACAGCATGGAGCCCCAGGAAGGCGAAGGCGGCCGAACGCCCAGGCCGAGGAACGACAGCGCCGCCTCGGCCAGGATCGAGCCGCCCATGCCCAGGGTCGCGATCACGATGATCGGCCCCAGCGTGTTCGGCAGGATCTGCGTGAACATGATGCGCATGTCGCCATAGCCCAGCACGCGCGCCGCCTGCACGTAACCCTGGCTCTTGATCGCCAGCGCCTGCGCACGGCTGATGCGGCAGGTGTAGCTCCAGTTCGTCAGCCCCAGCGCGATCATCAGCGAGGTCAGCCCCGGGCCAAGGATCGCCATGATGGCCAGCGCGAAGATCAGCGACGGGATCGCCAGCATCAGGTTGGTCAGGCCGTTGACGAAATCATCCCACCAGCCGCCCCAGTAGCCCGCCGTCACGCCCAGCGTGGTGCCGATGGCGGTGTTGATCAGCTGCGAGCCGATGCCCACGGTCAGCGAGATCTGCGCCCCGTACATCACGCGGCTGAAGATATCCCGCCCCTGCTGGTCCGTGCCGAACCAGAACTCGCCGCTCGGCGGCAGCTCCGCGTTCATCAGGTTGGCGTCCATGATCGGGTGGGTGTGCGCCAGCCAGGGGCCGAACACGCCGACGAAGAGCGACAGCAGCGTCAGCCCGCCGCCGATGGCCAGGTTTGCGCGGAGCTTCATCAGGTGTACCGGATGCGCGGGTCGATGAGCTTGTAGGCAATATCGACCGAGGTGTTGATCACCAGGAAGAACAGCGTGATCACCAAAATACAGCCCTGAACGGCCGGGATGTCGCGCTGGAACACGCTGTCCACCAGCAGGGAGCCGACGCCCGGCCAGGCGAACAGCTTTTCCACCACCACGCCCTGGCCCAGCAGGGAGCCGAACTGCAGGCCGATCGTGGTCAGCACCAGCACCAGCGCGTTGCGCAGCACGTGCCACACCACCACGCGATACTCGTTCATGCCCTTGCTGCGCGCCGTGCGCACGAAATCAGCGTTCATGATGTCCAGCACCGCAGCGCGCGTGGTGCGCGCCAGCAGCGCCATCGGGCTCACGCCCAGCGCCAGGGCCGGCAATGTGAGATGGTAGAGCCCGCCATTGCCGTAGCCGAAACTCGGAAACCAGCCGAGCGTCAGCGCGAACAGATACATCAGCAGGATGCCAAGCCAGAACTTGGGCAGGCTCAGCCCCGAGACGGCAATCACCATCAGCCCGAGATCCACCAGGCTCCCTGGTCGCAAGGCGGCGATGAAGCCCAACGGCACCCCCACCACGATGGCGAAGCCCATGGCGGCGATGGTGAGCATCAGGGAGGGCCATAGCCGCGCGGCGATCATGTCCGCCACCGGTTGGCGGGATCGGAAGGATAGGCCGAGGTCCAGCGTGGCCAACTGCTTCACATAGGCGCCGAAGCGCACATAGAGCGGGTCATCCAGCCCGAGTTCGGCGCGCATGCGCGCCACCACGGCCATGTCCAGCCCCAGCCCCTCGTCCTGCTGGCCGGTGGCGAAGCTGCCGGGAATGACGCTGAACAGCACGAAGATCAGCAGTGCGATGGCGGCCAGCATCGGCACCATCTGCAGCACGCGTCGAATCACGAAACCGAGCATATCTGTTCCCTAGGTCCCTCCCCCGCCCGCGGGCAGGGGAGGGAGGGGTTTCACGCGAAGCCGATTACTTCGCGGGCGAGGTGGCGTCGACCCAGATGTACTCGGGGTACTGGTGCACCAGCTCGGTCGGGTTGGCCTGCAGGCCGTGCACCCAGGGCTGGAACGCCAGAGTCGCCTTGTTGTAGTTGAAGAACCACACCGGGGCGGCGTCGTACAGGTGGGCGTTGGCCTTCTTCAGCAGGTCCAGCTTCCGCGCCGCATCGTCCGTGGTGCCGGCATCGTCCAGCATCTTGTCGTACTCGGCGTTCTTATACTGCGTCACGTTGCAGGAGGTGCGCGGCGTGCTGGAGTGGTAGCAGCGCAGCGTCTGCAGCGGGTCCGGGCCGGTCTGGCTGGAGCCGATATAGGCCTGGAACTCGCCCTTCAGCGCGATGTCCGTCAGCACGGCAACCTCAACCACCTTGGTCTTCACCTTGATGCCAACCTGCGCCAGCATCGGGATGACGGCCTCCACGATCGGCAGGCCCCAGCTCTCGTTCTGGCTGGTGGTCCACTCGAACTCGAAGCCGTTCGGCAGCCCGGCCTCGGCCAGCAGGGCGCGCGCCTTCGCCGGATCATACGCGTAGGGCTTCATGTCCTTGTCGTAGCCGGGCACGGTGATCGGCAGCCAGGAGGTCGCGCGATACGCCTTGTTGCGGGCCAGGCGCTCCACGATGATCTGGGTGTTGATGGCGTGGTTGATCGCCTGGCGCACCCGCTTGTCGTCGAACGGCTTCACCTCATGGTTCATCACCATGGAACGGGTGAACACCTCGGCCACCTCAAGGATGTTCTTCTTGAGGTTGGCGTCGTTGTTGTAGGCCACGTACTGCACGGGGCCGAGGATGGAGGTGTCGACCTCCTTGTTGCGGAACGCGATGTCGCGCGCCGAGGCCTCGGCCATGATCGGGAATTCCACCCGGTCCAGATACGGCATGCCGGGCTTGTAGAACTTGTCGAAGCGCTCGGCCACCAGGCGGGAGCCCGGGATGTGTTCCTTGAACTTGAACGGCCCGAGGCCCACCGGCGCGGTCGCCCAGGTCGGCTTCTCCACTTCTTCCTTCGGCAGGATCGAAGTGCTCATGTTGTAGAATAGGAAGCCGGGCTCCACCTTCTGCATGAAGGTAATCTGCACCTCGAACTCGCCGGTCTTCTTGATGCCGGAGATTTCCTTGGTCTCGCCCTTCTCCACCGCCACGGCGCCCTGCACCAGGCGAATCCAGCGCGCGCCCACGAAGCCCTCGCCGGCAGACATCAGCCGGGTGAAGCTCCACACCACGTCATCCGCGTTCATCTTGCGGCCGTTGTGGAAGAAGGCATCCTCGCGCAGCTTGAGGGTCCACACCGTGCCGCCAGCCGAAGGCGTGGCCGCGGTGGCCAGCTCCAGCGCCGGGGCGCCCTTGGCGCTGTCCCAGATATACAGCGTGCGGTGGAGGGTCATGTGCACCTGGCCATCCTGCGAACGGCCGGAACGGTGCGGATCGAGGTTGCCGAAGGAGGAGGCATAGGGCGCGGTCATCCGCACCACGCCGCCCTTGCGGGGAGTCTGCGCGTCGGCGGCCGGCGCCAGCGCCGCGAACAGCCCCGCCGTGGCAATGGCGATGCCGGAGAGCAATGCAAGTCGTTTCATCGGGCTTCCCTGTCGATCTTGGTGTCCGGTTTACCAGACCATGACAGCACTGCAATCCGGCCCTGCGCAAGGGGGGCGGTGGGCGACCCAAGGAAGAATGTTCTTTTTTGAAAAAAAGAACCAAAAAACTTTTCTACGTTTGCGTACCATCCAGGCAATAAACCCGAGGGGCAAACGGATGAAGTCTTTTTTGCTTCTTTTTTCTTCAGAAAAAAGAAGGCGCTTTCTACCGCTCCAGCGGCACCGCCGTCACGCTGTTGAACGGCGAGCCCTCGGTGCCCACGCTCTGCGTGGACCACACCAGATACACCAGCACCTTCTTCTCCCGATCCAGGATGCGGCTGATGCGCATTTCCTTGAAGAAGAAGCTCGTGCTCTCGTCGAACACCACCTCGTTGTCCGGCAGCTCGCCCTTCACCGTTACCTTGCCGGTGGCGCGGCAGGCGATGGAAAAGCGGTTCGGGTCCGTTGCCAGCCCCAAAGAGCCCTTCACCCCGCCGGTCTCCGCGCGCGAGAGGTAGCAGGAAACGCCATCCACCTTCGGGTCGTCATAGCGGTCCACCACGATGCGGTCGTTGCGGCCCAGCAGGCGGAAGGTGGTGGAAACGCTGCCGATCCGCTTGGCGTCGTCGGCCAAGGCAGGCGGTGCGGCAAGGGGGGCGGCGATCAGCAATCCGGCCAGCAGCACCGCGCTACGCATGCTCACGTCTCCTGGGGCACGGCGTAACGGGCGAAATCCCGCGCCAGCACCTCGTAGATGGCGCGCTTGAACGGCACCGCCAAGGCCGGCAACGAATCCAGCGTCGTCCACTGCCATGCGTCGAACTCGGGGTCCGGGTCCGCATCCAGCCGAATATCGGCATCGCGCCCCGTGAAGCGCAGCGCGTACCAACGCTGGCGCTGGCCGCGGAACTGCCCGCCCAGCGCCACGCCCAGCAGCTCCGGCGGCAGGTCGTAGGTGAACCACTCCGGCTGCTCGCCGATGATCTCGGCGCGATCGGTGCCGATCTCCTCCGCGAGCTCGCGCAGCACCGCGCCGCGCGGGTCCTCGTTCGCGTCGATCCCACCCTGCGGCAACTGCCAGCCGCCGGCCGGCCCCTCGGCGTTCGGGAAATCCGCCCGCCGCGCCACGAACACCATGCCGCGCCGATCGAACAGCACGGCGCCCACGTTGGGGCGATAGGGCAGGGTCGTGGGGTCGATCATCGTTGTTCCTATTGAGTGGGCGCCAGCAGCGCCGTCACCGGCACCAGCACCACGCCGCGCTGGGCCAGCAGCGCCGCCCAGGCCGCCAGCCGCTCCACCGCCACCGGCGTGGGGGCGGAGACCAGGCCCATCGCGCTGCCGCGGTCAAGCGCCAACCGCTCCAGCCGCTCCAGCTTGGCGTCGATCTCGGTACGCACCGCAGGGTCGTCCACCACCACATCCACCGCGCGATGCGTAGACCCCGGCACGTTCGGCAGCCGCCCCTCCGGCCGCGGGTCGAGATAGGCCAGGCCGCGCTTGCTCAACTCCTCCAGCACGAAGGCCATCTGCGCGCTGGCCGCGAAGCGCTCGCCGCGCAGCCCGCCCAGCGCCCCGGTGCCGCCCACCACGCCGCCGAGGCGGGAGAGCGCCCAGCGCAGCGCCTGCGCGTTGCGCTCCGGCGGCGCGCCGGTCAGCATCGCGCGGTCGCCGGGATCATCCAGCGGGTAGCCGCGCGGCTCCATCGGCAACGACAGGAACAGCTCGTACCCCGCCGCCCGCGCCTTGTCCGCCAGCACCCGCGGCCGCGGCGCATAGGGGGAAACGGCGAGCGACACCGTCGGCGGCAGCAGCCGCATCGCCTCCTCGCTGTCGGCCTCACGCATGGCGAAATCGGCGAGCAGGATCGCCACGCGCGGCCGCGCATCCATCGGCGGCGCGCCGGCGGCATAGGCGCGCATCGGCGCCAGCCCGCCGGCAATGCGCGGCAGGAAGCTGCCATCGCCGAGGCCGGAGGGTTCTTGCAGCGCGGGATCCGGCCGCGGAATCGCAGCCCCCGGCGCGCGCGGCATCACCGCGATCTGGCCGGAAACCGGCGCCGGTCCCTGCGGCCCGATCACCGGCGGCAGCGCCGGCAAACCCTGCGGCGCGGCAGGCGCGGGAACCGGCGCAGCCGGCGCCGGAGCGGCCAGCTGGGCAGGGGCGGCCGGCGGAGGAGCCTGTGGCACAGGCGCCACGGCTTCGCGAACCGGCGGCGATGCTGGCGGGCCAAGCCATTGCAGCACGCCAGCGCCTATCGCAGCCCCCACCAGCACCACGGCCCAGGCGATGCCCAGCGCCCGCAGCGCACCAGCGCCCGGCCTGGCCGGACCCGTCGCTTCGGTGCGGGCCATTACCCCTGTCCGGCGATCGGGCTCAGCGCGAGGCGCGCCGCGCCGGCATGGGCATGGCGCGCAGCACCGACAGCGCCTGTTGCAGCTGGTAGTCGGTTTCGGGCTTCTGCGGGTCGAAGGCCGGCTGGTTCTCTGGCGGCAGCTTGGCGATGTCCTTGGCCATGGCCGGCAGGTCGTTGCGCGCCGGCGCGGTGGCCTGCGGCGTGCCGCCGGTGTTCTTCAGCGAGCGGTTGAGGTCCGCCTCCCGCTCCGGCCCGAAGCGCGCGCGCTCCTCGCGGCTGGCCGCCACCTCGATATCCGGCGTGATGCCCTGGCCCTGGATGGAGCGGCCGGAGGGCGTGTAGTAGCGCGCCGTGGTCAGCCGCATGCCGCCATTGCCGGGCAGCGGGGAAACGGTCTGCACACTGCCTTTGCCGAAGCTGCGGGTGCCAAGGATGATCGCGCGGCGATGATCCTGCAGCGCACCGGCCACGATCTCGCTGGCCGAGGCGGAGCCGCCATTGATCAGCACGATGATCGGCAGACCGCCGGTGATGTCCCCGCCCTTGGCGTTCCAGCGCTGCGTGTCCTCGGCATGGCGCCCGCGGGTGGAGACGATCTCACCGCGATCGAGGAAATCGTCGGAGACGGAGATCGATTCCGGCAGCAGCCCGCCCGGGTTGTTGCGCAAATCCAGCACCAGGCCGCGCAGCTTGTCGCCAGACTGTGCCTTCAGCTCGTTGAACGCCCGGCGCATGGAGGCCTCGGTCTGCTCGCTGAAGGAGGACACGCGGATATAGGCCACGTCGTCCCCTTCCATGCGCGAGCGCACCACCCGCAGGCGGATCACCTCGCGCACCAGGGTCAGCTCGATCGGCTTGTCGGTCCCTTCGCGGCGGATAGTGATGTTGATGCGCGTGTTCGGCGTGCCGCGCATCTTCTCCACCGCGTCGTTCAGGCTCATGCCCTGCACGGTCTGGCCGTCGAGCCCGGTGATCAGGTCCCCGGCCTTCACGCCGGCGCGCATGGCGGGCGTATCGTCGATCGGGCTGATCACCTTGATGTAGCCGCCCTCCTGCGTCACCTCGATGCCCAGGCCCCCGAATTCGCCGCGGGTGTTCACCTGCATGTCGCGGAAGGACTTGGAATTGAGGTACGAGCTGTGCGGATCAAGCCCGGTCAGCATGCCGTTGATCGCGTTCTCGATCAGGTCGCGGTCGTTCACCGGCTCCACGTATTCCGCCCGCACCCGCTCGAACACATCGGCGAACAGGTTCAGCAGCCGATAGGTCTCGGCGCGTGAGCCATCCTGGGCAAAGGCCTGGGGCAGCAGGCTGAAGCCGAATTGCCGTTCAAGTCGGTCAGAGGCCGGCCCGATGGCCAGGCCAGCGGCAAAGGCAGCTCCGAGCAGCAGGCCGGTGCGAAGCTTCATGGCGGATATCCTCTGGCGCCGTGGCGCAGATGCGAATGTGTACCCAAGCTATAGCAGGTTGGGCGCGGATCAAACCGTTTCGTCAACCCGTCCCTGCAACCGCTAGCTGCGGCCACGCAGGAAGGGCGCCGGGTTCACCGCCTGGCCAGAGCGGCGCAACTCCACATACAGCGACGGGCGGCCACCGCCGGTGCGCGGGTCCCATCCCGGCATCACCCCCACCGGCTGGCCGGAGGCCACGCGCTGCCCCACGCCGAGGTCGATGCGGTCGAACCCCGCGAGCACGAAATGGTAGCCCCCGCCGCAATCGACAATGACCAGCTGGCCGAAGCTGCGGAACGGCCCCGCGAACACCATCCGCCCGGCACAGGGCGAAACCACCCGCGCCCCAGGGGCGGCATGGTAGGCCAGCCCCGTGGAGGGCCCGCTATCGGTCGCCTCGCCGAAGCCGCGCACCAGCGTGCCAGAGACGGGCGCGCCGCCCGGCCTGGTCGCGGGCCCATCCTCGGAAAGCCCGGGCCCGGCCGGGGCCGCCAGCTCCGCCTGCCGCTCGCGCGCCGCCTCGGCCACGGCCACCTGGCGCTTGCGGCTGGCTTCCTGCGCCTCACGCCGCGCCTGGGCCTCCGCCGCGCGGCGCTCCGACTCGATCTTCGCGATCGCGCTGCGCAGCTCGCCGGCCCGCTCCGCCTCCGCCGCCGCGCGCCGGGCTGCCTTGGTGGCCTCGTCCTCCGCCGCGCGGCCCTCGGCGCGGGTGGCGCGGATCTGCTCGTCCAGCACCTCCGCCGCCTTCGCCTGCGCCGCCTGGGCGGCGGCCATCCGCGGCAACTCGGTATCCAGCTGCGCCTGGAGGGCAGCGACCTCCGCCTGCTCCGCCTTCAGCACCCGTGCCTCGCGCTCCAGCGTGCGCACGATCCCGCCCAGCACCAGCGCCCCGCGCACGGATTGCTCCGGCGGCAGTGGTGCTGCCAGCATGGTCTCCGACGGGAACAGCGCCAGCCGCTCCAGCACCGGCAGCAGCGGGGTGAAATCCGCGATCCGCGCTTCCAGCCGCTGCGCCGCATCGCGCCTGCGCTGCTCCAGCGCCTCGATCCGCGCGGCAACGGAGCTGGTGGCCCCCTCCGCCTCGCGCAGCCGGGCCAGGATGCGTTCCTGCTGGGCGGACAGCTTCAGCGTCTCCGCCCCCGCCGCCGCCGCGCGCTGCGCCGCTTCGCGCTGGGTGGCCAGTTCTTCCTTGCGCGCCTGCTCGGCCGCGCGCACCTGCTCGCGCGAGGGCTGGGCCATCGTTGACCCCATTGGGGCACCCGTCAGCAGCCCGCACGCCAGCAGCGCGGCGGCAAGCCCCAGCCCGGCGCGGCGGGCCCTTGGGGTCACGTGGTGGCCAGCAGCGAATGGCCGGTCATTTCCGGCGGCACGGCCAGGCCCAGCAGATCGAGGATCGTCGGCGCCACATCGGCCAGCCGGCCAGACTGCATCGGCCGGTTGGTGGGGCCGAACAGCAGCACCGGCACCACATTGGTGGTGTGCGAGGTGTGCGGGCCGCCCGTGTTGGGGTCGCGCATCAGTTCGCAATTGCCATGATCGGCGGCCACCAGCAGCCAGCCATGCTGCGCCTCGATCGCCTGGATGATCCGGCCCAGCCCCGCATCCACCGTCTCCACCGCCGTGATCGCCGCCGGCAGGCTGCCGGTGTGGCCCACCATGTCGGGGTTGGCGAAGTTCAGGATCAGCATGGAATACTCCCCGCTGCCGATCGCCTTCACCGCGGCCTCCGTCAGTTCCGGCGCGCTCATCTCCGGCTGCAGATCGTAGGTCGCCACCTTCGGCGACGGGATCATCACCCGGTCCTCGCCGGGGTTCGGCACCTCCACCCCGCCGTTGAAGAAATACGTCACATGCGGATACTTCTCCGTCTCCGCCAGCCGCACCTGCTTCAGCCCCGCCGCCGCCACCACCTGGCCCAGCAGGTGGTCCATGGTTTGCGGCGCGAACAGCGCGCCCATCAGCG
This sequence comes from Alphaproteobacteria bacterium, assembly GCA_026400815.1. Classification (GTDB taxonomy): domain Bacteria; phylum Pseudomonadota; class Alphaproteobacteria; order Acetobacterales; family Acetobacteraceae; genus CAMDGX01. Next base: position 72,056 of record JAPLOI010000084.1, on the reverse strand, counting down.
GCGCCAGCGCATCGGAATACCGCGTCATCCCCACTGCCGCCGCGAATTCCACCGCGCGCGGCCGCTCGAAGCCGGCGAACGCGGGATCGAGCAGCGCCGCCATGATCTCCCGCGCCCGGTCGGCGCGGAAGTTGAAGCACAGGATCGCATCGCCATCCTTCATGCCGGCGTAGTCGCCCACCACGGTGGGCTCGATGAACTCATCGAACTTTCCCCCGGCATAGGCCTGGGCCACCGCATCGGTCGCCTTGGCCACGCGCGGCGCATCGGCCTCGGCCATGGCGCGATAGGCGCGGCCCACCCGCTCCCACCTGTTGTCGCGGTCCATGGCGAAGTACCGCCCGCTCACGGTGGCGATCCGCGCGCCCGCCGGCAGCGCCGCCTCCACGCGGGCGAGATCGCCCAGCGCGGTTTGCGGTGGCGTGTCGCGCCCGTCGGTCCAGGCGTGCATCGCCACCGGAATGCCGTGGCCGGCCACCACCTTCGCCAGCGCCACCGCATGGTCCTGGTGCGAATGCACCCCGCCTTCCGAGACCAGCCCCATCAGGTGGCAGGTGCCGCCGGTTGCCTTCAGTTTCTCCATCAGCCCCACCAGCGCCGGCAGCGTGCCGATCGAGCCATCGGAGCAGGCGAGGTTAATGCGCGGCAGATCCTGCATCACCACGCGGCCCGCGCCGAGGTTCAGGTGCCCCACCTCGGAATTTCCCATCTGCCCTTCCGGCAATCCGACATCGAGCCCGGAGGTGCGCAGGAAGGCGTGCGGGCAGCTTTCCCACAGCCGGGTAAAATTCGGTGTTTTCGCCAGGCGCACCGCGTTGTCTGCGGCTTCCTCGCGCCAGCCCCAGCCGTCCAGGATCACGAGCATCACGGGTGGGCGCATCGGCCTGATCTTCCTGCAGCGAGTCGACGAGTCGCAGGATATACGGCGATAGCGATGAATCTGAAAGAAACTTTCTAGCGGACTCGGATCACGACTCGCGGGCGCCCCGGTGATAGGGATGCCCCGCCAGAATCGACTGCGCCCGGAACAGCTGCTCGGCCAGCATCGCGCGGGCCAGCATGTGCGGCCACACCATCGGCCCCAGGGAGAGCAGGTAATTGGCCTGGCCGCGCAACTCCGGGTCCAGCCCCTCCGCGCCGCCGATCACGAAGCATAGCGCCCGGCCGCCGGCCCATTGCGACAGGCGGCGGGCGAACCCCGCGGAATCCGGCGCCTCGCCCTCACGGTCCAGCGCCACGATGAAGGCGCCGGCCGGGATGCGGGCGCGCAGCGCGGTCGCCTCGCGCCGCATGATCTCGGCCGGGCTGCCGCGGCCATCCGGCACTTCCACCACGCGCAGGCCGGGCCGCATCCGCGCGGCATAGCGCGCGACCAGTTCCGCTTCCGGCGAGGCGCCGATGCGCCCCACCGCCAGCAGCAGCCACTCAGCCAGGTTGGGCGGCCTCTTCGTCCGGCGCCTTTTCGTCCAGGTCGGGGCCCCACATGCGCTCGATGCCGTACATCGCCCGCGCCTCGGGCTTGAACAGATGAACGATGATGTCGCCGGCGTCGATCAGCACCCAGTCGCTGCCGGAGGCACCCTCGATCAGCACGCGCTTCAGCCCGGCTTCGGAGAGCTTCTGCTCCAGATGCGTGGCCATGGCGGCGATCTGCCGGTCGGCGATGCCGGTGGCGACCACCATGCGGTCGGCGAAGGCGGCGCGGCCCTGCAGGTCCAGCGCCACCACTTCCTCCGCCTTGTCGTCTTCCAGGCTGGTCACGATGATCTTCTGCAACTCATCCAGCCGCGCGGAATCCAGCGGCTTGGCCGCTTTGGCGCGGCGTGGCGCGGCCTTGGGCCCGGCGGCGGCGGCCTTCTTGCGCGCGGTGCCGGGCGGAACCGGGATGGCCGGCTTCGGCGCGGCCTTGCGGGCGCCCGCGGGGGCGCTGGCCCGGGTGCGGGTGGGGCGGGGGGTGTCAGTGGGCGGGGCGGGCGGCTTGCGGGCGATGGTCCTGGACTCCAGCTTGGGCGGCACGGATGCCGGCAGCACGAATGGCAGTGGCCGAGGCGGGGTTCTGCGCCGATGGCAGGAACACCCAGCGCGGCGGCACGAACCCGGCGAGCGATGGCGCGGCGTACACCGGCAGGCGGGCTGCCCGCAAGGCATGTGCGGCGCGGCCAGCCAATGCGCGGTGATTGTAGGTAGGGCGCGGCAGCACGGCAAATACCACCTGCGTGACAATATCCCGCCATCGCCGCCAGCGCGGCAATTGCGCCAGATTATCCGCCCCCATCAGCCAGATGAAGGCCACGCACGGGAACCGGGTCCGCAGCGTGCGCAGCGTGTCGATGGTGTAGCGCGTGCCCAGCCGGGCCTCGATATCGGTCGCCACCACGCGCCGGCCGTCGGCAATGCGGCGGGCGGAGGCGAGGCGCTCTGGCAAAGTCGCCATGCCGCGCGCGGGCTTCAGCGGATTGCCCGGCGAGACCATCAGCCACACCTGGTCCAGCCCCAGCCGCGCCAGCGCGATGCGGGCCACGTGCTGGTGCCCCTGATGCGCCGGGTTGAACGAGCCGCCCAGCAGGCCGACGCGAACCCGGCGGTGATCCCCCCAGGTCGGGATGCTGTCGCATCCCCGCCCTGGCCTTTCCTGGGTCGCGCGATTCAGACGTCCGGCGAAGCCGCCTCCCGTCATCGCGCGCCGCCCCGGCTGGCTCAGGGCCGCACCTGGCCGGTGCCGAGCACGAGGTAGCGGAAGGTGGTGAGCTGCTCCAGCCCGATCGGGCCGCGCGCATGCATCCGCCCGGTGGCAATGCCGATCTCCGCGCCGAAGCCGAACTCGCCGCCGTCGCAGAACTGGGTGGAGGCATTCCACATCACCACCGCGGAGGAGAGCCCGCGCATGAAGTGTTCGGCCGCCGCCGCGTCCTCGGTGATGATCGCCTCGGTATGCTCGCTGCCGTGGTGGCGGATGTGGCGCAGCGCCATCTCGATATCGTCGACCACCGCCACGGTCAGGATCGCATCCAGCCACTCGCGGTCGAAATCACCGGGCTCGGTGGGCGGCAGGTCCGCCACGATGGCGCGGGCGCGCGGGCCGGCGCGGAAGTCGCAGCCCAGGGCGCGAAGGTCGGCGACCAGGTCCGGCAGCAGGCTGGGCGCGATGGCGGCATCGATCAGCAGCACCTCGGTGGCGCCGCAGACGCCGGTGCGGCGCATCTTGGCGTTGGCGAGCACGCGCCGCGCCATCGCCGGGTCGGCCTTCTCGTGCACGTAGGTGTGGCAGAGCCCTTCGGCATGGGCCAGCACCGGCACCCGGGCCTCGCGCTGCACCCGCTCCACCAGGGACTTCCCGCCGCGCGGGATGATGAGGTCCACCGCGCCCGCGGCCCCCAGCATCGCGGCCACGTACGCGCGGTCGGTCTCCGGCGGGATCTGCACCGCGTCCTCCGGCACGCCGGCCGCGCGCAGGCCTGCGCTGACGGCACCGTGGATCGCGCAGGCGGAGTGGAAGCTGTCCGACCCGCCGCGCAGGATCACCGCGTTGCCGGATTTCAGGCACAGTCCGGCGGCATCCGCGCCGACGTTGGGGCGGCTTTCGTAGATCATGCCGATCACGCCGATGGGCTGCGGGATGCGCTTGATCCGCAGGCCGTTCGGCTGGGTCCAGTCCGCCAGGGAGCGTGCCAGCGGGTCCGGCAGGGCGGCGATGTCGTCGAGACCCCGGGCCATCGCCTCGATCCGGGTGGGGTTCAGCGCGAGGCGATCGCGGAAGGCCTTGCTGCCGCCGGCGGCATCGAAGGCGGCGAGGTCCTTCGCGTTGGCCGCCTCGATCCCCGCCGCATGGGCGCGGATGGCGTTGGCCGCGGCGTGAAGGGCGGCGTTGCGGGTATCGTTCGGCAGCGTGGCCAGCACGCCGGAGGCAGCCTTGGCGCGGCGGGCGGCCTGTGCCATCCAGGCCTCGGCGGTTTCGGCAGGGTTGGTGGCGATGTTCATCGTCGTCTCCCTTCTACCCTTCGCGCAGCACCAGGTCGTCGCGGTGGATCAGTTCGTCGCGGCCGCGCCAGCCCAGGATGTCCTCGATCTCCGTGCTGCGGCGGCCAATGATGCGGGCGGCATCGGCGCTGGCATAGGCCGACAGGCCCCGGCCGAGCGCGCGGCCATCGGGCGCCAACACCTCCACCACGTCGCCGCGTTCGAAGCTACCCGCCACCTCGCGCACCCCGGCGGGGAGCAGGGAGCGGCCCTGGGCCAACGCCCGCACCGCGCCGTCATCCAGCACGAAGCGGCCGGCGGGATGCAGCGTGCCGAGGATGAAGCGCTTGCGGGCGGAATGGTCGGCGGCCACCGGCAGGAACCAGGTGCAGCGCGCGCCTTCCTCCAGCCGGGCCAGCGGGTTGGGCACGTTGCCGATGGCGATCGCCATGGCGCAGCCGGCCCCGGTGGCGATCTTGGCGGCAACCAGCTTGGTGCGCATGCCACCGGAGGAGTAGCCGGGCGGGGGCTCGCCGCCCATCGCCTCGATCTCCGGGGTGATGGCTTCCACCACCGGCAGATGCTGGGCGCCGGGGTTGGTGCGCGGGTCGGCAGTGTAGAGGCCGTCGATGTCGGAGAGCAGCACGAGCTGGTCGGCGCCGACCATCTCGGCGACGCGGGCGGCCAGGCGGTCGTTGTCGCCAAAGCGCAGCTCGGCGGTGGCCACGGTGTCGTTCTCGTTGATCACCGGGATGCAGCCGAGTTCCAGCAGCGTGCGCAGCGTGGCGCGCGCGTTGAGGTAGCGGCGGCGGTCCTCGCTGTCGTGCGGGGTGAGCAGGAGCTGGGCGGCGGTGAGGCCACGGGCCGCAAGCACTTCCGCCCAGGCGCCGGCGAGTCGGATCTGGCCGACGGACGCCGCGGCCTGCTTTTCTTCCAGCCGCAGCCGCTTGCGGGTGAGGCCCAGCGCCCGGCGGGCGAGCGCCACGGCGCCGGAGGAGACCACGATCACCTCCACGCCGCGCTTGCGCAGGGCGGCGATGTCGGCCGCTACGCCGGCCAGCCACTCCGTGCGCAGGGTCGATTGCGCGGCATCCACCACCAGCGCGCTGCCGATCTTCACGACCAGGCGCTTGGCGGTGGCGAGGGTGGGCAGGGAAGTCACTTTTGTCGGGCCTCTAGGATCACCTTCCACAGGGCTTCCAGCAGTTCCGGCACGCCCTGTTGGCTGACGCCGGAGATGACATAGACCGGCGCGCCGGAGGCTTCCTGCAACTGCTTGCGACGGTCCGAGATCTGGCGCGGGGTCATCGCATCGCTTTTGTTGAGCGCGATGATCTCCGGCTTGTCGGCCAGGCCGCCGCCGTACTGCTCCAGCTCCCCGCGCACCGTGCGCCACTGGCGGCCGACATGGCCGGCGGCGCCATCGATCAGGTGCAGCAGCACCGCGCAGCGTTCGACATGGCCCAGGAAGCGGTCGCCGAGGCCGGCGCCTTCATGCGCGCCCTCGATCAGGCCGGGGATGTCGGCGATCACGAACTCCCGCGTCATGTCCAGGCGGACCACGCCGAGCTGGGGGTGGAGCGTGGTGAAGGGGTAGTCGGCGATCTTGGGCCTGGCGGCGGAGACCACCGAGAGGAACGTGCTCTTGCCCGCGTTCGGCAGGCCGAGCAGCCCGATATCGGCGATGAGCTTGAGGCGCAGCCACACCCAGCGCTCCTCCCCCGGCCAGCCCTTGTCGGCGCGGCGGGGGGCGCGGTTGGTGGAGGATTTGAAGTTGGCGTTGCCGAAGCCGCCATCGCCGCCGCTCAGCAGGGTGATGCGCTTGCCGGGCACATCGAGGTCGGCAAGCATGGTCTCCTGGTCGTCGTCGAAGATCTGGGTGCCGATCGGGACCTTGATCACCACATCGGGCGCGCCGGCGCCGGTGCGATCGGAGCCGGCACCGTTGCCGCCCTTCTTGGCGCGGAAATGCTGGGTGTAGCGGAAGTCGATCAGCGTGTTCAGGTTCTGGACGGCTTCAAAGATGATGTTGCCGCCGCGGCCGCCATTGCCGCCATCGGGGCCGCCGAACTCAATGAACCGCTCGCGGCGGAAGGCTACGACTCCGTCGCCCCCGTCGCCGGAACGGCAGTAGATCTTGGCTTGGTCGAGGAATTTCATGATGGGCTCAAACGCAAAATGGGGGCCGGCAGTGCCGACCCCCATCGCAAACTATGGAACCGGCGCGAAGACGCTATTCAGCGGCCAGCGGCAGCGGCTCCACGGAGCAGTGCACGCGGTTGTCGGCGCGGGTCTGGAACTTCACGCGGCCATCGACGAGGGCGAACAGGGTGTGATCCTTGCCCAGGCCCACGTTGGTGCCCGGCTTCACCTTCGTGCCGCGCTGGCGGACGATGATGTTGCCGGCGATGACGGCCTGGCCGCCGGACTTCTTGAGACCGAGGCGACGGCCTTCGGTATCGCGACCGTTGCGGGACGAGCCGCCTGCCTTCTTATGTGCCATGGGTGGTTCTCCTTACGCCGCGTTGATGGCGGAGACGCGCAGCACGGTAACGTGCTGGCGGTGGCCGTTCTTGCGGCGGCTGTTCTGCCGGCGACGCTTCTTGAAGATGATCACCTTTTCCAGGCGATCCTGGGCGATGACGGTGGCGGTGACCGTGGCGCCGACGACGGTCGGCGCACCGATCGTGATCGAGCCTTCGGCGCCGAGGGCCAGCACGTCGGTGAAGGTGACGGTGCCGCCGGCTTCCGCCTCCAGCTTTTCCACCTTCAGCACCTGGTCGGGCTGCACGCGATACTGCTTTCCGCCGGTGCGGATGACTGCGAACATGGTCCAATTCCTTGCGAGCGGCAGGCCGCGGCGCAGATGCAACAGTGAGGGGGCGCGGCAGGGTGCCCGCGCGCCAGGAGGGCGGCTTTTAGGGCGACGGCGGGCGGGATGTCAATGCGTGGGAGCCGAGGATCAGTACACCGCTGAGGCAAGGCGGCCGCGGGCGGGGGCGGCTTCGGCGACGGCGGCGGCGAGATCCCTGAGATACGGCTCGCGGGCGGGCTCGTGGAGCAGGGACATCATGAGGTGCAGGCCCGGCGGCGTGCGGACCATGCCGGGGATCCAGTCGCGCTTGGCCATCCCGGCGGCGATCGAATCGGCATCTTTCTCCGGGGCGCCGAAGGCGAGGATGGAGAGATCCGGCTTGCCGTAGACCTGCATGCCGGGGATGGCCTCGATCCCGGCCACGTAGGCGTCGCGCATGGTGAGCATGCGCTCGGCGATCTGCAGGTAGCCGCTGCGGCCGAGGAAGGTGAGCACGGCCCAGGCGGCCGCGACGCCGCCGCCCGGGCGGGTGCCGACCAGGGTGTTGGTGACGAAGCGGCCATTGGGCCAGACATCGAGATCGAGCGCCTGGGCGGCGTGCTTCTCGGCGTCCCTATAGAAGACGGTGCTGGCGGGCTTGGGGCAGAAGCCGAATTTGTGGAGATCCGCCGAGAGCGACATGACGCCTGGGTTGGCGAAATCGAATTCTGGGATGGGGCGGCCGAGTTCGCGGGCGAAGGGGGCGAAGTAGCCGCCGACGCAGGCATCGACGTGGAGCCAGACGTTCCGGCGCAGCGCGAGGTCTGAGAGGGCGGGGATGGGGTCCACCACGCCGTAGGGGAAGCAGGGGGTGCTGCCGACGATCATGATGGTATCGGCATCCATGGCGGCTTCCATGGCGGCGGGATCGGCCTTGAGATCGGGGCCCACCGGGGTGCGGCGGATTTCCAGGTCCATCATCTGCGCGCCCTTGTCGAAGGCGGGGTGGGCGGTGATGGGGAGGACCAGGTTGCCGCGGTGGGTGGGGTTGTTGCGGCGGGCGCGGTTCCAGTCTCGGCAGGCCTTCACCGCCATGACAATGCTTTCGGTGCCGCCGGAGGTCATGTTGCCGGTGGCGCCCTCGGGGCCGTGGAAGAGATCCAGCGCCATGGCGATGACTTCTTCTTCCATGCGCTTGAGGCTGCCGAAGGCGCGTTTGGCGCCCAGGGCGTTCTCGGTGAAGAAGGCCATGAAGGCATCGCGGCCGACCTCTGCCACGCCGGGGGTGGCGCCGAAGACGTAGAGGGGGACGCGGCCTTCGCGCCATTTGGCGTCGTTCGCCTTCATCTCGTCCATGAGGGCGGCGATGCGGTCGGCGGGTTGGCCGGTTTCGGGGAATTTCATGTCACGCCTCGTGCTCGGAAGATGCCGCCCCGGCGGCGGCGCCGCGTGGGAGGAGCGTGCCGGTGCGCCGCCCCGTTGTCCAGAAGGGTGCCAGCGGAAAGTCATTGCCATCATGATGTTGGCAATGTGGGTTCTGGATGTTCGAAGGGCCTGATGTTATTCTGGTGAAAGGCGAGAAATTCTGTGAACACGATCGTCTACACTTGTGTTCTTGGAGCATGGAGTTTGGGTTTTATCGGGCGGCGACGCCGTATGACGCCTGCGATCGGCCAACCCGTTGGCGGCCGACAGGGCTTCACGCCTGCGTGCGCGGCGCCGTGACGCTGTCCGCGCCTATACCGCTCGACGAGCGGTGCGATGCGGCGTTGCAGCAGGTGCTGGCGGCGATCGCGGAGGGGCATTCGCTGGTCGCGCTTACCGGCCCGGAGGGCGCGGGCAAGACCAGGGTGCTGGACCGAGTGGCCGCCGAGCTGGAGCAGGCGGGCGTACGCGTGGTTCGGGTGGACGGCATGCCCATGCCCGGCACGAGGCTGGCCTTGCGGGACCTGCTGGCCCAGATCTCGCCCGCCCCGGCAGCCGAGGGGCCCCCGCCCGGAATCGACGAGCTGCTGGATATGCTGACCGGAATCGCCCCGCCCGGCGGGGATGGCCCCGGCGGCAGCGTGGTGACGGTGGACAACGCGCAGAACCTGCAGGCCGACGCGGTGGAGTTCTTTCGCCTGGCGGCGGTGCTGGGCCACGGGCAGCCGTATCGAGGGCGGGTGGTGTTCGCGGGTCGTCCTGATTTCTGGGACATTTTTCACGATGACGGTCCCGGGAAGCGCGGCCGGCTCGTCCGGGCGCGGATAGCGCTCGATGGCCTTGAGGAAATCCCGGCGGTCGCCGCGCCTCCTCCGCCCTGGCTGCCACCGGTGGGGCCCGCCATGCTGCAGCCGGTCCGGCGTGGCGGCGGCGGGGTGGCTCGTCGCGTGGTGCTGGCCGGAGCCCTGGTGATGGGGACGGCGGGCATCCCCGTGACCTGGCAGTTTCCCAGCGGCTGGGACCGCCCGCGCGAGGCTGCCAGCGTGGCACTGCCGCTGGCGGCCACCGCCACCGAACCGGCGGCACCGGACGTGCCCCCCGCCCTGGCCGCATTGGATCTGGCTGGCACGCCGGTGGACCGTGCCGGGTTGCCGCCGGAGGAAGTGCCCGAGCTTGCCGTGGCGGCGCCGGAGGCGGCGGTGGCCGAAGTGACTGTGGAACCGCCCGCGCCGGTGGCTGCCGCGCCCGATATCCAGGACGCTGCCGCCCAGGTGGAAATGGTGCCGGTGGACCATAGCGACTGGCCGGGGCTTGTGGACCTGCCGCCGCCAGCGGTGCTGGAGCCGGGTGCGATCGAGGTGGTCGTGGCCGCCCCCGCCAACCCGCGGCCCGTGCCGAGCACGGCGGAGCCAGGGATGACCGAGATGCTGGTGAAGCGGGGCGACCAGCTGCTTGCGGTTGGGGACATCTCCGGGGCGCGGCTTTCGTATGGGCGGGCGGCGGCCGGTGGCAGCGCGGCCGCGGCGACGGCCATGGCGCGGACCTATGACCCGGAGGCCCTGACGGCGATGGGCGGCCGCGGGATCGTGGGCGACGCGGCAACGGCGGCCCGGTGGTACCGGCGCGCCCAGGAACTGGAACGGTAAGGGAGAATGAGTGTGCTCAGGCGCGGTGTGCTGGCGATGGGGTTGGGCCTGCTGGCCGGGGGGCAGGCGGCGGCCCCGGTGGTGGCCCCAGTGGTGGCCCCAGTGGCGCCCCTGGTTGTGCCCCCGGTTGCGCCCCCGGTTGCGCCCATGGGGGCAGTGCCGCAGGACCCGGTTTCGCGGGCCAACTGGGGCACCGTGGGGGTGATCTCGGGCGGGGTGGACGGGACTTATATCCGCGTGGCCGCCGACCTGGCCTCGGTGCTGGACGACGGGGACCGGCTGCGGGTGCTGGCGTTGATTGGCAAGGGGTCGGTGCAGAACCTGCGGGATATCCTTCTGCTGCGGGGGATCGATATCGGCATTGTGCAGTCGGACGTGCTGGCCTTCGCGCGGCGGGACCGGCTGCTGCCGGGGGTGGAGAGCGCGGTGCAGTACATCGCCAAGCTGTACGACGAGGAGGTGCATATCCTGGCGCGGGCCGAGATCGGGCGGCTGGAGGACCTGGCGGGCAAGACGGTGAACTTTGACGTACGGGGCAGCGGGACGGCGATGACGGCGGGGCTGGTGTTCGACCTGCTGCGGGTGAAGGTGCTGCCGGCGCATGATGACCAGGCGAGCGCGCTGGAGAAGCTCAAGGCCGGCAAGATCGCGGCCATGGTGTATGTGGCGGGCAAGCCGGCGCGGCTGTTCGGCGGGTTGGAGCGCGGGTTGGGGCTGCACTTCCTGCCGGTGGCGATGACGCCGGCGCTGCTGGAGACCTATCTGCCTTCGAGCCTGAGCCACGAGGCCTATCCTGGGCTGGTGGCCGAGGGGGCGGAGGTGGAGACGATCGCCGTGGGGGCGGTGATGGCGGTGTATGGCTGGCCGGCCGCCACGGACCGCTACCGGCGGGTGGCGCGATTCGTGGGTGATTTCTTCGATAAGTTCGATGCGTTCCGCCAGCCTCCGCGGCACCCGAAGTGGCGCGAGGTGAACATCGCGGCCGCGGTGCCGGGCTGGACCCGGTTTGCCGCGGCGCAGGAATGGCTGGACCGGCAGCGGATGGCGGGGCCGCTGCGGGGGGAGTTCGAGGCGTTCACGGCCCGGCAGCCGGGCGCGGGCGGGGCGGCGATGGGCGGGGCGGAGCGGGAACGGCTGTTCCAGCAGTTCCTGGAGTGGCAGCGGGCGCGGCGCGGTGCACCTTGAGAGCAATGAAATGAAATCGGAATAATAGGGGCGCGGGAAGGCTCTGGGGGGCTAGGGGGTACGAAAAAGCGCTGCGGGCCGGGGGATGCGGCCGGGCCGGTAGCGGCGGATCTGGGCGGGGGTGTACTTGCCGTGGTGCGGCTCTGGCGCCGTCGGGCGGGGACGTTTTGGCTTGCGCCCGCGCGGGGGGCGCGGGGGGCCTGCGGACTGGAGCATCGACGGTAGATCAATGCCAAGCAGGCGAGCGGGGCCGCGGGGCGCGCGGGCGATGGCGGCGCGGGCGAGCGGCGGGGCGGTGGCCAGAATGTGCTGCGTGCCGGGGTCGGCCAGGAGATGGGTGAGTTGGCTGGCGTGGGCGCGCACGTGGTGGTTCGTGACGTGGCCGAGCCAGCCTTGGCGGCGGGGGAGGTAGGGGGTGGGCGCGCGCTTGCGGGCGGGGCGCGGGGTGTGGGGGCGCGGGGGCTGCCAGGTGCCTTCGGCGAGGCGGTGCAGCAGGGCGGCAATGCGGGCGTGCGCACGGGCCAGGCGGGTGCGGGCCAGGAGGAGGCGGGCCATCAGCAGGGGGGCGGGGGTAGGGATGGCGAGATGGGGGCTGGTGGGGAGGAGGTTGGCGAAGGTGGCGATCGCGAGGAAGAGAGGGCGGAAGACGGATTCCAGGCGCGCGATCAGATCCAGCCCCGGGTGGGGCGGGTGGTCGTGTGCAACCGGTACGGGGTTGTGCCATGCCCATGTCATGGATGGGAATATACGCCCAGCGACGGAGGGGTGCAAGGGGTAGTTAGAAATAATTTCTCTAAATGATGTGCGGTGAAGATGGAGGATGAGGGGCGGCGGGCAAGGCTCTGGCAAGGTTGGGGGTGGAGGGTGGCGGAGCTGCGGCTCCGATTCGGTGATTCGCCCGGTTGAGCGGTAACGGCAGCGCGGAACGGTGGTTCCGGACGGCGACTTGACGGCAGGCGAGCGGGCCATGGGGGCCCGGGGTGCCTGGAGACGCGCAAGGCTGGGCCGATATGCAGGAGGACGCCATGAAAAAGATCCGAGCCGCCGGGTTGCAGGTGACGACGCCGCGGAAGGGGACTCGTCGGCCGGGGTTGAAGCGGATTCTGCGGGCGCTGGTGGCGAGTGGGGCGCGGCAAGAGGCGGTGGAGGGGCGGGAGGAGGCTGGGGTGGGGGAGAATGTGGTGTTTCGGCGGGTTTGGGAGCTGGGGTAGGGCGCGGGGGGGCAGGGCCGGGCTTGGGATCGCGTGAGGGGATGCTCAGGGCCTCGATGCGGTCGTTCAGCGTGACGAGCTGGCGGGTGACCTGGTCGTCCGGGTCCGGCGTGTGGGCGGTGACGATGCCGCGGTCGGTGGCGATAAGGGCCTCGGTGGCGCGGGTGATCTCTGGCAGGTCGATGAGGTTCAGGGTGCGGGAGAGGGTGTCCAGCAGGTCCAGCGCGTGGGCTACGTCCTCCAGGGCCTCACGGAGGGTTGGAGGTTCGGAGCTTCGGGATCGGTGGGGGCGGACATTGGCGGATTCCGGCTGGCGGGGTCGTTGCGAAGTTTAGAGGATTGAGGGGAGGGGGGCGAGTGCGGGCATATGTGGCGCGCTGGGGGGCGGATTCTCGTGATGCGGGACGGAGAGCCCCCCTCCGGCTCCCCCCGCCAAGCGGCGAGGGGAGAGAAGGTTCGCTGGTGGGGCGGTTTGGGGTTCTGGGGACCGGGCTTTTGTGGTGCGGCATGGAGAGCCCCCCTCATTGATCCGCTTCTCGGCTCAATCCCCCCGGCTTTGCCGAGGGGAGAGGGGTTTCGGGCGGTTGGTTCTTGGTTGCTAGGATGCAAGGGAATGTTGATCGGGGGATCGGATGCGGGTGGGGTGGGAGGCGGTGGGGTTCGCTCGGGGGTTGCGGGGGCGGATGACGCCGGCCGAGGTGCGGCTTTGGGGTGGGTTGCGGATGGGGCGGTTGGGGGTGCGGTTTCGGCGGCAGCATCCGGTGCCGCCGTATACGCTTGATTTTGCGTGCGTGACGTTGCGGGTGGTGGTGGAGGTGGATGGGGATACGCATGAAGGTGGGGATGGGCGGCGGGATGCGGTGTTGGCGGGGGCGGGGTGGCGGGTGGTGCGGGTTACGAATGCGGAGGTGATGGGGAATTTGGAGGGGGTGTTGGAGAGGGTTTTGGCGGTGGTGGGGGAGGTTCGGGAGGGGCGGTTGGGTGGGTGATGGGTGGTGGGCTGGGGGGTGGTTTCACGGAGAGCCCCCCTCCGGCTCCCCCCTGCTTCGCATGGGGGAGAGAAGATTTTTGGTTTTGTTCGTGGGGGTCTGGGGCCTCAGGCCCCAGCGGGTCCAGGGCGGGGCCCTGGCCTTTCTTGGGGGCAGTGCTTCGGGGTGTTCGGAGGTGGCGGGTCCGCTTCGCGACCCGCCCTACGAGGGGCGTTGTTGGGGTGGGTGGGGGTGGCTTAGGGTTGGGGGAATGAAACTTGGGGGCTGGGATGGCTGCGATCTTGGATGCCGGGGTGGTTGAGGCTTACGACCGGGATGGGGCGGTGGTGGTTCGGGGGGCGTTTGCGCCGCATTGGGTGGAGCTGCTGGCCGCCGGGGTGGAGCGGAATTTGCGGGAGCCGGGGCCGTTCGGGAAGCGGTATACGCCGGAGGGCAAGCCGGGGATGTTCTTTGGGGATTACTGTTCCTGGCAGCGGATTTCGGAATATGAGGCGTTCCTGCGGCATTCGCCGGCCGCCGCCATTGCGGGGGCGTTGATGCGGAGTGGGAAGGTGAACCTGTTCCACGAGCATGTTCTGGTGAAGGAGCCGGGGACGGAGGAGCCGACGCCATGGCACAATGACCAGCCGTATTGGACGGTGGAGGGGTGGCAGGTTTGCTCGTTGTGGATTCCGCTCGATCCCGTGAAGCGGGAGAACGGGGTGGAGTATGTGGCGGGGTCGCATCGGAAGGGGGAATGGTTCAAGCCGAAGCGGTTCGTGGATAGTGGGGATCATCCTTCGGACGATCCGCGGTTTCTGCCGGTGCCGGATGTGACGGGGAACCGGGGGGAGTATGAGCTGCTGGGGTGGGATCTGGAGCCCGGGGATTGCGTGGCGTTCCATGGGCTGACGCTGCATGGGGCGCCGGGGAACCGGAGCGGGGCGGTGCGTCGGCGGGCGGTTTCGGCGCGGTGGACAGGGGATGATGCGGTGTTCACGCGGCGGACGGGGATTGAGAGCCCGCCGGCGCCGGTGGATGCGCCGGCGCATGGGGCGGCGATGGATAGTGAGGTGTTTCCGGTGGTTTGGCGCTCCGCCTAACGTTTCGGCTGTGGTGGTGCAGTGCCGGTAGGGGCACTGCACCCTACGGGTTCGGGTGGGGATTAGCCGGCGAGGGCTTGGAAGGCGGCTTCGGGGTTGCGTTCGACGATGCGCAGGAGGGCGCGGGCCGGGGCGTCGGGTTGGCGGCGGGCCTGTTCCCAGTCTCGCAGGGTGGCGAGTGGGATGCGCAGGTTTTGGGCGAAGGCGGCCTGGGTGAGGTTGAGGCGGCGGCAGATCGTCTGGATGCGGGCGGCTTCCCATTCCTCATCGGTGAGGATGGGGGCGGCATCGGGGTTGGCGGCGACCTGGGCGGCGATGTCTTCGTCGGTCATCGCGTCGATGGCGGCCCAGTCGGTTTCGGCCATGGCCTTGGCGACCATTTCGGGGGTGACGCGGACCATTACGGTGTCTTTGGGTGCCATAGGGCGATCTCCTTCCGGTTGGCCTTGCGCAGGGAAATCACACGGACCGTGTTGCCGCGCATGGTGTAGACGGCGCAGTGGAGCCGGGCGCCGAGGTAGCCGAAGGCGATGATGCGCTGTTCGCCGTCGTCTTGGCGGGTGTCCTCGAATTTGACGACGAGGTTCGCGAGGACTTCAACTGCGATTTAAGTAAGGCAGTGCCGTAGTTCTTGGCAAGATGGTGTGGGTGCGCTGGTTGGAGGAACCCCCCTCCGTACTCCCCCCGTCCAAGAACGGGGGGAGGGGGTTTTTCCTTGGCCAAGGGATGCGGGTCTGGGGCCTCAGGCCCCAGCGGGTCATGCGACGCGAAGGCGCGTCGCAGGGGCGGAGCCCTCGCCTTTGCTTACGCGCCGAGTTTTTCCAGAATCTCAGCGTGGGTTTTGCGGACGACGTGGCGTTTTACCTTTTGGGTGGCGGTGAGCATGCCGTTGTCGATGGTGAAGGGGGCGACGGTGGCGTGGCGCTTGATGCGTTCGGTGACGGTGAGGCGTTTGTTGACTGAGTCGACGGCGGTGGCGACGGCCTGGTCGTCGTAGCCGTCGGCGGGGACGACGAGGGCGGAGAGGGCGGCGCGGCCGTCTCCGTACACCACGGCCTGGGCGATGGCGGGTTGGCTGGCGAGCATGCCTTCGACGCGGGCGGGGCTGATGTTGTCGCCGCCGGCCAGGACGATGATGTCTTTCTTGCGATCGGTGATGCGGAGGTAGCCATCGGATTCCACCACGCCGATGTCGCCGGTGTGGAGCCAGCCGTCGCGGATGGCGGCGGCGGTTTCCTCGGGGCGGCCCCAGTAGCCATCCATCACCAGGTCGCCGCGGACGCAGATTTCGCCGTCTTCGGCGATGCGGAGGTCGACGCCTTCGAGCTGGGGGCCGACGGTTTCGATGCGAATGCGCATCGGGGGTGTTGCGGAGATGACGGGGCCGGCTTCGGTCTGGCCGTAGCCCTGGACGAGGCGCAGGCCGAGGGCGAGGTAGAATTTCCCGACCTCGGGGTCGAGCCGGGCGCCGCCGGAGACGGCCAGGCGGACGTGGCCGCCGAAGCGCTCGGCGACCTTGGCGCGGACGAGTTTGTCCAGCAGCTTGTCCAGCAGCCATTCGTGGGGGAGGAGGCGCTGGCCCTCGATGCGCTTGGTGCCGAGGGACAGCGCGAGGTGGAAGAGGCGGGCCTTCATCGGGGGGGCGGCGCGGACGCCTTGCAGCACGCGGGCGCGGATCACCTCCAGCACGCGCGGGACCATGGTCAGGATGGTGGGCTTCACGATGGCCATGTCGGCGGCGAGGTGTTCCATGCCGCGGCTGTAGGCGACCTCGGCGCCGATGGAGAGCATGAAGAACTGGCCGGCGGTGTGTTCGTAGGAGTGCGAGAGGGGGAGGTAGGAGAGGTAGACGTCGTCTTGCAGGCCGACGGTTTGCAGCAGTTTGTAGGCGCCGCGGCAGTTGGAGAGGATGGCGCGGTGGGGGAGCATGACGCCCTTGGGCGCGCCGCCGGTGCCGGAGGTGTAGATGAGGCAGGCGAGCGCGGTGTTGGGGATGAGGGCGGCTTCGGCCTCGATGTCATCCGGGGGCGTTTGGTCGGCATCGAGGTCGGCGAAGCGGGCGATGCGGGTTTGGGGGTGGGCGTAGCCGGGGGAGGGCTCGTCCAGCATCACCAGGAGTTCGAGGGGTTCGACGGCCTGGGGGTGGGTGCTGGCGGCGTAGGCGGCGACGATGCGGTTGGCGAGATCCTGGGTGGAGACGATGGCGGCGCGGGCGCCGCAGTCGCGCAGGACGTGGGCGTAATCCTCCACCGTGTAGGTGGTGTAGGTGGGGACGGGGACGGCGCGGATGGCGAGCAGCGCGGTCTCCGCGATGGGGTATTCGTGGCGGTTCTCGGAGACGATGAGCACGCGGTCTCCCGCCGAGACGCCGGCGGCGCGGAGGTTGCGGGCGACGGAGGCGGCGCGGCGGGCGAAGGTGGACCAATCGACCGAGTGCCAGGCGCCATCCTTGTGGTAGCGCAGCATGGGGCGGGTGGGGGCTTGGCGGGCGCGGGCGAACATCATGGCGGCGAGGTTCGGCCAGGTGGGGTAGGTGGGCTCGCGGAACGGCGTCACGGTTCGTCTCCCTGAGGCCGTGCCGCTTGGGTGGGCGCGTGCCTGTGCGAGTTGTGGATATACAATCGCGGAGGCGTGCGCCAAGGGGCGGGGTGGTTTTTGCGGTGGGCTTTGCCGTTTGGGGTGAAGTGCCTACATGCAGGGAACGCTGTTGTTGCAGGATACGCCCCATGCCCGATGGAACCGCCGGCGAGCTTCCCTCCTGGGATCTTCGCGACCTCTACCCCGCGCCTGATTCGGCGGAGCTGGAGGCTGACCTGGCGCGGGCGCTGGCCGAGGCGCAGGCGTTCGAGGCGCAGCATGCCGGGCGGCTGGCGGCGCTGGGCGGGGCGGCGCTGGGGGCGGCGATTAGGGAATACGAGCGGATCGAGGAGGTGCTGGGGCGGGTGATGAGCTACGCCCAGCTGCTGTTCGCGGGGGATTCGACCGATCCGGCGGTGGGGAAGTTCTACCAGTCCATGACCGAGCGGGTGACGGGGATTTCCAGCCACCTGATTTTCTTCACGCTGGAGATGAACCGGCTGGACGAGGCGGCGCTGGAGGGCAAGCTGGCGGATCCCGCGGCGGGGAAGTGGCGGCCGTGGCTGCGGGATTTGCGCGTGTTCCGGCCGCATCAGCTGGACGATGCGCTGGAGAAGCTGCTGCACGACAAGGAAGTGACGGGGCGGGGGGCGTGGTCGCGGCTGTTCGATGAGACGGTGGCGGGGATGAAGGTGCGGGTTGGCGACGAGGAGCTGACCGTTTCCGCGGCGTTGAACAAGCTTTCGGACAGTGATCGCAGCGTGCGCGAGGCGGCGGGCAAGGGGGTGGGGGCGGCGTTCGGCGAGAAGGAGAAGCTGTTCTCGCTGATCACGAATACGCTGGCGAAGGACAAGGAGATCCTCGACACGTGGCGGAAGTATCCGCGGCCGGGGTCGGGGCGGAACCGTGGCAACATGGTTGAGGACGAGGTGGTGGATGCGCTGGTGACGGCGGTGGTGGCGGATTTTCCGCGGCTGTCGCACCGGTATTACGCGATGAAGGCGAAGTGGCTGGGGCTGGAGAAGCTGCAGCATTGGGATCGCAACGCGCCGTTGCCGGGGGATGATGACCGGGTGATCCCGTGGGACGAGGCGAAGAATCAGGTGCTTGGGGCGTATGGGGCGTTCTCGGGCGAGTTGGCTTCGGTGGGCGGGGAGTTCTTTTCGAAGCCCTGGATCGATGCCGGGTTGCGGCCGGGCAAGGCGGGCGGGGCGTTCGCGCATCCGACGGTCCCTGCCGCGCACCCGTATCTGCTGCTGAACTACCACGGCAAGACGCGCGACGTGATGACGCTGGCGCATGAGCTCGGCCATGGGGTGCACCAGGTGCTGGCGGCGCGGAATGGCTATCTGATGAGCTCTACGCCGCTGACGCTGGCGGAGACGGCGAGCGTGTTCGGGGAGATGCTGACCTTCCGGGCGCTGCTGGATGCGGAAAAGGACCCGGCGCGGCGGCGGATCATGCTGGCGGGCAAGGTGGAGGACATGCTGAACGCGGTGGTGCGCCAGGTGGCGTTCTACCGGTTCGAGACGCTGCTGCACGATGAGCGGCGGCAGGGCGAGATCGTGCCGGAGCGGATCGGGGAGATCTGGCTGCAGGTGCAGACGGAGAGCCTGGGGCCGGTGTTCGAGTTCGCGCCGGAATACCGAGTGTTCTGGAGTTATATCCCGCATTTCATCGATTCGCCGTTCTATGTGTACGCCTATGCGTTCGGGGATTGCCTGGTGAATGCGCTGTACTCGGTGTACCAGGGCGGGCATCCCGGGTTCGAGGGCAAGTATCTCGACATGCTGCGGGCCGGGGGGACGCTGCGGCACAAGGAGCTGCTGGCGCCGTTCGGGCTGGATGCCTCCGACCCCGCGTTCTGGACCAAGGGGCTGGATGTGATCGCCGGGTTTATCGACGAGCTGGAGCGGATGCCCGCATGAGTGACAAGGGGGATGGCTCCTCGTTCTTCGGGGAAATCCGGCGGATGGCGAAGACCTCTGGCGCTGTCGGGGGGATTGCGGCGCGGGTGGCGGGGGAGCGGCTGGGGTTCAAGACCAACCGGGCCGGGCATGCCGAGGACCTGAAGACCATCCTGGGCGGGCTGAAGGGGCCGCTGATGAAGGTGGCGCAGTTTCTTTCGACGGTGCCGGATGCGCTGCCGGAGGAGTATGCGCAGGAGCTGGCGCAGTTGCAGGCGAATGCGCCAGCGATGGGGGCGGCGTTCGTGCGGCGGCGGATGGCAGGCGAGCTGGGTCCGGATTGGCAGAAGCAGTTCGCCACCTTCGGGCAGGAGGCGGCGGCGGCGGCGTCGTTGGGGCAGGTGCATCGGGCGACCTTGCCGGATGGGCGCGAGGTGGCGTGCAAGCTGCAATATCCGGACATGCCCAGCACGGTTGAGGCGGATCTGAAGCAGTTGAGGATGGCCATGGCGGTGTATCACCGCATGGACGGGGCCATTCAGCACGAGGATATCTACGCCGAACTTTCGGAGCGGCTGCGCGAGGAGCTGGACTACACGCGCGAGGCGGCGCAGGCGCGGCTGTACGGGATCATGCTGGCCGATGTGCCGCAGGTGCATGTGCCGGTGCCGGTGCCGGAGCTTTCCACCAAGCGGCTGCTGACGATGACCTGGCTCGATGGTCGGCCGCTGATGAAGCGGCTGGAGGAAGACCCGCCGCAGGAAGAGCGCAACGCGATCGCCGAGGCGCTGTTCCGGGCCTGGTACGTGCCGTTCTACCGCTACGGCGTGATCCATGGTGACCCGCATCTGGGAAATTATCAGGTGCGGCCGGATGGCTCGGTGAACCTGCTGGATTTCGGGGCGATCCGGGTGTTTCCGGCGCCGTTCACGCGTGGGGTGATCGAGCTGTACGAGGCGATCCGCGACGAGGACATGGACCGCGCGGCGGAAGCCTATCGCAGTTGGGGGTTCGTGGACCTCTCGCGCGAGAAGATGGACGTACTGAACGAGTGGGCGCGGTTCCTGTATGAGCCGCTGCTGGATGACCGGGTGCGGCCGATCACGCTTTCCGACGATCCGCAGTTTGGGCGCGAGGTGGCGCGGCGGGTTCATGCCGGGTTGAAGCGCACCGGCGGGGTGAAGCCGCCGCGGGAGTTCGTGCTGATGGACCGCTCGGCGATCGGGCTGGGGGGCGTGTTCCTGCGGCTGAAGGCGCAGTTGAACTGGGCGAAGCTGTATCGGGAGTTGGTGGAGGGGTTTGATGCCGACTTGGTGGCGGCGCGGCAGGCGGCGGCCTTGGCCGAGGCGGGGGTGCCGAAGTAAGGAAGGATCTTCTTTTTTCTGAAGAAAAAAGAAGCAAAAAAGACTTCATTCGTTTGGTGCGGAGAGGGGGCATATTCCCCGCCCCGGTCATAAAAGTTTTTTGGTTCTTTTTTTCAAAAAAGTACCGCTTGCTTCAGGCTGTTGCCAGCACCTGCACGGACGGGCGGCGGTCCTTTCTCACGAGGAAGCCGATCACCGCGATGTTGGCGATGTTGGCGGCGACGCCGATGGCGAAGCTGGGGGCGTAGCTGCCGGCCATGTCGTAGACGAGGCCGCCCATCCAGCCGCCGACGGCCATGCCGAGCAGGCCGCCGAACATCATGAGCGGGATGCGCCAGCCGGCTTCGGCGGCGGGGAAGAGGGCGCGGGCGGCGAGGATGTAGTTGGGCACCAGGCCGGCGAAGCCGAGGCCGAAGGCGGCGGCCACGGCGAAGAGGCCGGCTTCGTCCTGGGTGGAGAGGAACAGGGCGAGCGCGATCGTTTGGCAGATGGAGCCGAGCAGGATGGCGCGCAGGCCGCCGATGCGGTCGGCCAGCCAGCCCCAGAACTGGCGGCTGACGAAGGCGCAGGCGAGCAGGACCGAGAGCATGGCGGCGCTGCGGGTGGGGGAGATGCCGAGGTCGGTGCAGAAGGAGACGAGGTGGACGGTGGGTTGGGCCATCGGCACGCAGCACAGGAAGATGCCGAGGCTGAGCAGGAACAGCACGAGGTTGGGGGGCAGGCCCAGCACGCGGGCGCCGGGGATCGGGTCTCCGCCATGGTGGCCGCCTTCGGGGATGACCGGGGGCGGGCGGAGGAACAGGAGGGCGATGGGGATGGTGACGCCGGCGACCACGGCGGCGAAGGCCCAGGCGGTGGCGCGCCAGCCCCAGTGTTCCAGCCCGCGTTCGAACAAAGTGGGCCAGAGCGTGCCGGCGACGTATTGGCCGGCGCTGACCAGGGCGAGCGCCGTGCCGCGGCGACGGTCGAACCAGCGGGATACGTAGATCAGCAGGGGGGCGCCGAGGGCGCCGTTGCCGAGCAGGCCGACCAGCACGCCGAAGCCGAGATAGAGGCCCCAGGTGCCGCCTTGGGTCGCCACCAGCAGGCCGGCGGCGACGGCCAGTGCGCCGAACACGGCCATGGCGCGGGCGCCGACGCGATCGGCGATCCAGCCCAGCATGATGCCGCCGAGCCCGGCGCCGAAGCTTTGCAGGGCGGCGGCCAGGGCCGGGACGGAGCGGGGCACCTCGAGGTCGGCTGCGATGGATTTCAGCGCGACGACGAGGACCAGCGGCGTGCCGTGGATGACGGAGAGGATGGCCAGAACCGCCCAGGCGACGCGCCAGGAGGCGGGCGTTTCGATGGAGCGCATCGGATGGTTCCTGGCGTTTCCCTTGGCGGCCTGCAGTAGATCAAGCCGCGCCCGGCCGGAAGGGGGCGGGCTGCAAAGTTACATCTCATTAAACAGACACGGGTAAGTCTCGGCGCGACGCCGGCTGCGATTCTGCAGCCGGACCGGGATACGCGATATGGCGAGTGCGACGACGATCGGAACGGCCGAGGCGGAGCAGGGCCAGGCGAGCCCGCTGCCGCTGCCGCTGATGCTGCTGATGCTGGATGTGATGCAGGCGCGCGGCCGCACGGAGGCGGCCACGCGGCTGGTGGATGAATTGTATGCGCGCGGGGATACCGCGGATCAGGCTTCGGTATAGGTTTCCAGGAAGGTTTCCATACGGTCCATGGCCGTGTGCAGCAGCGCCGGGGCCTTGGCGTAGCAGAGGCGGATGTAGTGCTCTGAGCCGCGGCCGAAGCTGGTGCCGGGGGCCATGCCGATCTTGGCTTCCACCACCGCGCGCTTGCAGAATTGCAGCGTGTCGGTAACGCCATCCACCGAGAACATGGCGTAGAACGCCCCTTCCGAGGGGATGTTGCGCACGCGCTTCATGCGGCCGAGGCGTTCGTTGACGACCTGGCGGCCGGCATCGCAGCGGGCGGCGAATTCGCGCACGAAATCCTCGCCCTGGTCCAGCGCCACGATGGCGGCGTGCTGGAGGAAGGCGGGGGCGCCGGAGGTGTTGAACTGGATCAGCTTCTCGAAGCTGTCCTTCTGGCCTTCGGGATACACGACCCAGCCGAGGCGCCAGCCGGGCATGGCCCAGGCCTTGGAGAAGCTGTTCGCCACGAAGACGGGGTCTCCGGGCCTGGCAATTTCCAGGAAGCTGAAGGCGGCGTTCATGCCGTAGACGGTGCGGTGGTACACTTCGTCTGACAGGATGGCGATGTTGTTCGCGCGGGCGAATTCCAGCAGGCGTTCGGCCTGGGCGCGGGGGATCATCCAGCCGGTGGGGTTGCCGGGGGAGGCGAGGTAGATGACCTTGGTGCGGGCATCGCATTTCGCCATCAGCGCATCGAGATCAAGCTGCCAGCCGGAATTGCCGGGGGTCATCGCGTGTTCGCGGACCTCGGCGTTGTTGATCTGCATGGCGCGCAGGATGTTGGGCCAGGAGGGGGTGACGGCGACGACGTTGTCGCCTTCCTCTGCCGTTGCCTGGGCGATGAGCATCACCGCCGACATGCCGGAAGAGGTCAGCGCGATGCGGGATTCCGGGACGTCGACATTCCAGGTGCGCTTGAGGTAGCGGCTGATGGCGTCGCCCATGCCGGGGATGCCGCGGTTGGGAGTGTAGAAGGTGTGGCCCTCGGCCAGGGACTTTGCCGCCGCATCGCGGATGAATTGCGGGGTGGGGACATCGGGCTCGCCGGCGAACATGCCGATGACCTCGGG
Organism: Alphaproteobacteria bacterium; assembly: GCA_026400815.1. Lineage (GTDB taxonomy): Bacteria > Pseudomonadota > Alphaproteobacteria > Acetobacterales > Acetobacteraceae > CAMDGX01. Next base: position 49,152 of record JAPLOI010000084.1, on the reverse strand, counting down.
GTCGTTGTAGCCCATGCGCCAGACCTCGACGATGGGGGAGTCTTCGAGGGTTTCGATGGCGGGGCGGATGAGGGTCACGCTTGGAACTCCGGGGGGCGGGGGGCGGCGGATGGAGGCGGGGGGGCGGGGGCCCGGCTGGTGTAGAGCAGGTGGGTGATCGCGATGACAAGGGCGATGGGCAGCAGCATCATCATGCGGCTTTGGTAGCGGGCGTCGCCCATCGAGAGCCCGCCGCCGAACAACGCGTTGACGGCAAGGGCGGCGAGCACCGTGGCCAGCACGGTGGCGGCGATCGCATTGCGGCGCCAGGCGGCCAGGACGAGCAGCGCGGCGGCGGCGGCGAGCATGCCGAATCCCAGCGGGACATGGACGCTGCTGAGGAACGCCACGGGCAGGGCACCGTGCTGCTGCAGCGAGGCGTCGAACTGCGGAGCCTCCCAGGCGAAGCGGGCGTGGATGATGCGCCAGGCCGAGGTGGATGGCAGCAGCGCATCGAGGCTGGTGGCGGTGGGAAAATGCAGGAACTGCTGCAGCCCGGCTTGGAGTGCCAGCCAGATATGGCGCAACGGGGCGTCCTGCACGACGAGGCGTGACAGCCTGCTGGCATCGTCGCGCAGCCCGTCGAAGCCGCCGAGATGGCCTTCCTGCAGCCAGGACCAAAGGAAGTAATCCTTGGTGCCGCGGGGGAAATCCTTCAGCACGGCGCAGACGCGTTCCATAGCTTCGGGGCAGGTGTGGGCCAGGTAGTCTTGCGCTGTGCCGTAGTCCAGCAGGCGGGCCAGCAGGAACAGCCCGCCATCGTAGGAGGTGGTGGCGCGGCCGGTGGCCACGACGTTGGAGGCTACGAGCAGGGCATAGGCGGCGGCGACGCAGGCAACGGCCATGCCGAGGCCGGACCAGGGCAGTGGTGCGCGCAGTAGCAGCCGGCAGGCGGCGAGGCAGGCGACAACCGCCAGTACAAGGGGTACATGGGTGACGTGGACTGCCTGGGACAGCACCAGCACGGCCACCGCGGCCCACCATTCCAGGCTGCGCCAGGCCAGCTTGCTGGCCGCCACCAACAGCGCCGCCAGGACCGCCAGGGGCGCGAAAAGGTCGGGCATCACCTGCCCGGCGAACCAGGGCAGGCTGGTGCCGAGCGCAAGCGCGGCCACGAGCGTGGGGCGCGGCCATGACGCCATGGCCAGGCCTGCCGGCAGGAAGCGGGCCAGGATGCGGTCGAGCAGGTATGCGACCAGCAGGCCCTGCGCCGCCACCACGGGCCAGAGGCTGAGCTTGAGGTGCAGGGGCAGCAGGAACAGGCCGTAGAAGACCGGCCTGTCGGTGGGAAAGCGCAGTTCGATGCCGGTGCGGAGATAGGTGCCGGTATCGTAGAAGATCAGCGGGTAGCCGTTGGCGATGGCCCCGGCGGAGAAGGCGAGGAGCGCGAAGGCGTAGTAGGCCAGCAGGTGGGCGGGCGCAGGGGCGCGCGGCGGTGGAAGCGTCGGGCTGTTCTGCATGGGCTGGCCCTGACCTGCTCGACCGTGAAGCCTCAGCCGGTTATTGGCCGGCGGGGGCGCGACTGCAACTCCTTTCGATGGTGGCGAAACGCGTGTGTTGCCGGGGCAATGCCAGCCACTCGCATCGAGACGGTACTTGAACGCGGCGGGGCGGTGGGGTGAACCGGCGCAGAGGGGGCGGCATGTCGGTGGAACTGATTGGGTATCGCTACAGCGTTTATCTGTGGATCGCGCGGGTGGTGCTGGAGGAGAAGGGCGTGGCCTTTGCCCATGTGGAGGTGGACCCGTTCGCGGGGGTGCCGGACTGGTATCTCGGGTTGCATCCGTTCGGGCGGGTGCCGGTGCTGCGCCATGGCGACTTCACCCTTTATGAGACCGCGGCGATTGCGCGCTACGTGGATGCCGCCTTCGCCGGGGAGAGCCTGGTGCCGCTTGAGGCGCGGGCGGCGGGGCGGATGCAGCAGGTGATCGGGATCGTGGACAGCTATGGCTACCGGCCGATGGTGCGGCAGGTGTTCGCCCATGCGGTGTTCCGGCCGCGAACCGGGGCGGCAGGAGAGGCGGGCGAGATTGCCGCCGGGCTGGAGGCTTCGGCGGGGGTTCTGGCGGCGCTGGAGGGGTTGGCGGGGGATGACTGGCTGGTGGGGGATCGGGTGTGCTTGGCCGACCTGCATCTGGGGCCGATGATGGCGTATTTCGTGGCGGCGCCGCAGGGGGCGGCGATGCTGGCGGGGTATCCGCGGCTGTCAGCGTGGTGGGCGCGGATGCGGGTGCGGCCTTGCATGGTGGCGAGCGACCCAGGCCTGCCGTAGGTCGTGGGGTTGGGGGCAGGAAGCAAGCAAGAAGAAGTGGGGGAGGGGAGGCACAGAGGCACGGAGAAGCAAGGCAAGGGAGAAGAAAGTGGCTTCTGGCCTTGGCTTGCTTTCCTGTGCCGCCGGTCGCTGGTCTCGGGTCGCGGGTCTGGGGTCGCGGGTCTGGGGCCGCCGGCCCCAGCGGGTCGAGGGCAGAGCCCTCGCCTTCCTTCCTTATGCGTCGCGCCAGATCTTGCCGCGGGCGCGCACGGGATCAAGCAGCGACCAATCGCCCTGGGGCAGGACGTGGCCCTTGGGGAAGGGCGGGCGGGGTTCCATGCCCAGGGAGATCATCACCCGGTCGTCGCGGTAGTAGCATTGCAGGACGATGCGGGTGGTGAGCGTGAGGTTCATGCCGCCTTCGGCGCGCAGGGTGGCGCAGGCTTCGTCCTGCTTGGCGACCGGCAGGGCGGCGAAGTCGCCGCCGGCGAGGCGGTCGAGCAGGGCCAGGGCTTCGTGCACGGCGGTGGCGTCGCGGCCCAGGCTTTTGGCGATGTCGGCCTGGATGAGCGGGTCGTCGGCGCCCGGGACCTTGTATTCGTCGCTGGCCGGGATCATGCGGGCGCACATGGCGGCCAGGGTGCGCTTTTCCTGGTCGGAGAGGTTCGGGTCGCCCCAGGACGGCGGGGGGTTGGCGAGGGTGTTGGACATGGGTGCGATCCTCAGTCGAAGAGGGTGGCCAGGCGCTGCTTCATCTGGTCGGCGATGTAGAGCGCGAGGGCCTGGATGGTGGAGGTGGGGTTGACGCCGCCGGAGGTGGTGAAGATGGAGCCGTCGACGATGAAGAGGTTCTTCACGTCGTGGGTGCGGCCCCAGCCGTTGACGACCGAGCGGGTGGGATCATCGCCCATGCGGGCGGTGCCGAGCAGGTGCCAGCCGCCGTTGAGGATCGGGCGTTCCACGCCGATATCCCAGGCGCCGGCTTCGCGGAGCGCCTCGGTGGCGCGGGCGATGGCGTGGTCCAGCATGCGGTTGGAGTTTTCGCTGAGCGTGTAGTCGATCTTCGGCGCGGGGATGCCGTGGGCGTCTTTCAGCACCGGGTCCAGCGTGACGCGGTTGTGCGGCTCCGGCAGGTCTTCGCAGATGGCGGCGATGTTCATGCGGTGGTTGTGCAGCTTGCGGTAGGTGGCGTGGTGTTCGGCGCCCCAGGGGAGGCGGCCGAGGGCCATGGACTGCTGGGCTTCCAGGATGACGCCGACGCCGCGGCCGAACTGCCAGGAATAGCCGCGCACGAAGCCGCGGGATTTGTCGGTTTCGTAGAACTCGTGGCTCCAGAGGCTGAGCGGGGGGCCGCGGTTGCCATCCGTCTCCTCGTGGAAGTAGCCCCAGATGCTGGCGTAGGGGTGGAACATCAGGTTGCGGCCGACCTGGTCCGACGAGTTGGCGAGGCCGTTGGGGAAGCGTTCGGATTTGGAGTTGAGCAACAGGCGGGCGGTGCCGATGCCGTTGGCGGCGACGACGACGACATGGGCGGGCTGGAACTGCTCGATGCCATCTTTGTCGTAGTAGATAACGCCGTTGGCCATGCCGGTTGCAGGGTCGACGGTGATTTCGCGGACGCGCGAGCGGGTGCGCAGCTCCACCCCGGCGCGGATGGCGGCGGGCCAGTAGGTGATGTCGGTGCTGGCCTTGGCGCCCTGGGCGCAGCCGGCGATGCAGTGGCCCAGATTGATGCAGGGGGCGCGGCCTTCGTATTCGCGCGTGGTGACGGCGCAGTCGCTGGGCCACCAGTGCCAGCCGAGGCGGTTCATCGCCTCGCCCAGCATGCGGCCTGAGCGGCCCATCGGGAGCGGCTCCATCGGGGGCGTTTTCTGCGGCGGGTAGGCGGGATCGCCGGTCATGCCCGACACGCCCGTCATGCGGTCGTTCTCGGCGAAGAAGGGTTCAAGCTGGTGGTAGTCCACCGGCCAATCGTCGGCCACGCCATCGAGCGACTTCACCTTGAAGTCGCTCGGGTGCAGGCGGGGGTAGTGGGCGGCGTAGAGGATGGTGCTGCCGCCGACGGCGTTGAAGTTGAGCACCTTGATCGGCGAGTTGTCGTCGTTGACCGGGTAGTCGCTCCAGAGCTGGCGGCGGTTGGGGGAGGTTGCCATGTCTGCGAACTGGCGGGCTTCCCAATCGCGGCCCGTGGAGGGGTAGTTGGCGGAGTTCTGCCAATCGCCCTGCTCCAGGCAGAGGATGCGCATCTTGGTGTCGGCCAGGGACCAGGCCACGGCGGCACCGGAGGCGCCGGAGCCGATGATCAGGACGTCGACGGGGTCTAGTTCGGGCATGGGGTTCCTCAGTCGAACAGCGTGTCGAGCCGCTGCTTCATCTCGTTGGCAATGTAGAGCGCGATGGCCTGGATGGTCGAGGTGGGGTTTACGCCGCCGCCGGTGACGAAGACGGAGCCGTCGATGACGAAGAGGTTGCGCACGTCGTGGCTGCGGCCCCATTCGTTGACGACGGAGGTGGCGGGGTTGGTGCCCATGCGGCAGGTGCCGAGCAGATGGCCGGGGTAGTTGAGGATTTCGCGCGAGACGGTGGTGGTGTGGGCGCCGGCTTCGCGCATGAGTTCGGTGGCCCGCGCGATGCCGTGCTCCATCATCGCGGCGGTGTTGGGGCTGAGCGTGTAGTCGATGCGCGGGGCGGGGATGCCGTGGCTGTCCTTCAGGTGCGGATCGAGCGTGATGCGGTTGTGTTGTTCCGGCAGGTCGTCGCAGGCAACGCCGATATGGGCGCGGCGGTGGTGGTAGCGGCGCATGGCGGCGTGGTGGCCTTCGCCCCAGGGCATGCGGCCGGATTCGAGGCCGGCCTGGGCTTCGCCCACCGGGCCCGGGCCGCGGCCGAATTGCAGCATGTAGCCGCGGGTGAAGCCGCGGGAGAGGTCGGTTTCGTAGAACTGCTTGGACCAGAGCGAGACGATGGGGCCGCGCTGGCCGTCCATCTCTTCATGGAACCAGCCCTGCACGACAGGCCAGGGGTGCAGCATCAGGTTGCGGCCGACGAGATCGGAGGAGTTGGCGAGACCGTTGGGGAAGCGTTCGGATGTGGAATTGAGCAGCAGGCGCGGGGTGCCGATGCCGTTGGCGGCCATCACCACGACATGGGCGGGTTGGAAGACCTCCTGCCCGTCGCGGTCGTAGTAGATGGCGCCGGTGGCCATGCCGTCTGGCCCGACGGTGATTTCGCGCACGCGGCAGTTTGTGCGCAGCTCCACGCCGGAGCGAATGGCCTGGGGCCAGTAGGTGATGTCGGTGCTCGCCTTCGCCCCTTGCGCGCAGCCGGGCAGGCAGTGGCCGAGATTGATGCAGGCGGCGCGGCCTTCGTATTCCTGCGTGGCGATGGCGGCCGCCGAGGGCCACCAGTGCCAGCCCAGGCGGTTCATTGTTTCGGCGAAGCGGGTGCCGGAGCGGCCGGGCGGGATCGGCGGCATGGGGTAGTCGTGCTCGGGGTAGGAGGGGTCGTTCGCCATGCCGGAGATGCCCATCATCCGGTCGTTCTCGGTAAAGAACGGCTCCAGCGTGCGGTACGTGATCGGCCAGTCCTCGGCCACGCCATCGAGCGACTTCACGCGGAAGTCGCTGGGGTGCAGGCGGGGGAAGTGGGCGGCGTAATGCACGGTGCCGCCGCCGACGGCGTTGTAGGTGGCGATCTTGGTGATGGAGTTGTCGTCGTTCACCGGGTAGTCGGCCGGGAGCTGGCGGCGGTTGGGCAGGATGTCGGAATCGCTGTAGCGGCGGGCTTCCCAGTCGCGGCCGTTGGCGGGGTAGTCGGTGGGCTTCACCCAATCGCCTTGTTCCAGGCAGACGATGCGCATCCTGGTATCGGCCATCGACCAGGCGAAGGCGCCGCCCGAGGCACCGGAGCCGATGATGAGGATGTCGACGGGGTCGGTCATGGGTGCGGCCGTGATGCGGGGGGGAAGGAAGCCCGGGAGCCGCCAAGGCGCCAAGGACGCAAAGGAGACGCCAAGATGGTGCTTGGCGCCTTCTTGGCGATCTTGGCGTCTTGGCGGTTCATCTTTCTGTTTCTCAATCGAACAGGTTCGCCAGGCGCTGCTTCATCTGGTCCGCGACGTAGAGGGACAGGGCCTGGATGGTGCTGGTGGGGTTCACGCCGCCGGCGGAGGCGAAGAGGCTGCCGTCGATGATGAAGAGGTTCTTCACATCGTGCGTGCGGCCCCATTCGTTCACCACGGAGGTTGTGGGATCCGTGCCCATGCGGGCGGTGCCGAGGTTATGCCAGCCGGAGAGGGCGATGGGGTTCACCGTGGAAATGTCGCGCGCGCCGGCGGTTTGCAGCAGCAGCGTGGCCTTCTCGATCCCGTGCCTGATCATGCGCTGGGTGTTCTCGCCGATGGTGTAGTCCACCTTCGGGGCGGGGATGCCGTGCGTGTCTTTCAGCACGGGATCGAGGGTGACGCGGTTGTGGGCCTCCGGCAGGTCGTCGGTGACGAGCGAGAGGTTGAGGCGGCGGTAGTGGAGCTGGCGCATGACGGCGTGGTGGCCTTCGCCCCAGGGCAGGCGGCCGTGGTCGAAGCTGGTGGTGGCTTCCGTGACCGGGCCGGCGCCGCGGGCGATCTGGAAGATGTAGCCGCGCTTGAAGTCGTTCTCCGGCCGGGTTTCGTAGAATTCGTGGCTCCAGAGGGAGAGCGGCGGGCCGCGGTTGCCGTCCACCTCGTGATCGACATAGCCGTAGACGGAGACGTAGGGGTGCAGCATCAGGTTGCGGCCGACCTGATCCGATGAATTGGCCAGGCCGTTGGGGTGTGTTGCGCTGGCGGAATTGAGCAGCATGCGCGGGGTGCCGATGCCGTTGCAGGCGACGACGACGACGTGGGCGGCCTGGAAGCGCAGCGTGCCGGTCTCGTCGTAGTACTCGGCGCCGGTGGCCAGGCCGTTCTCATCCGTGGTGATGCGCTTCACGCGGCAATGGGTGCGCAGTTCCACCCCGGCGCGCAGCGCCTGGGGCCAGTAGGTGATGTCTGTGCTCGCCTTCGCCCCTTGCGCGCAGCCGGGTGTGCAGTGGGCGAGGTTGATGCAGGCGGCGCGGCCTTCGTATTCCTCGATGGCGATCGAGATGTCGCTGGGCCACCAATGCCAGCCGAGCTTGTTCAGCGCGGTGCCCCAGGCGAGGCCGGAGCGGCCGAGATGCGGCGGGCGCATCTGCGGCTTCTTGCCGGGCGGGTAGGCCGGGTCCCCTTCCAGGCCGGAGACGCCGGTCATGCGGTCGTTCTGGGCGTAGTAGGGGGCGAGTTGCTCGTAGCTGATCGGCCAATCCTGGCCGACGCCATCGAGCGTCTTCGTGCGGAAGTCGCTGGGGTGCAGGCGGGGGTAATGGGCGGTGAACATGATGGTGCCGCCGCCGACACCGTTGAAGTTCATGATCTTGATCGGCGAGGCGTCGTCGTTGATCGGGTAGTCTTCCGGTCGGCCGCGGCGATTGGGGTTGGGGGAGAAATCGGTGGTGACGCGGGCTTCCCAATCCCGCCCGTTGGTGGGGTAGTCGGTGGGCTTGGTCCAGCCGCCCTGTTCCAGGCAGACGATGCGCATCTTCGTCTCGGCCATGGACCAGGCGAAGGCGGCGCCGGAAGCGCCGGCGCCGATGAGGAGGATGTCGGCGATGTCGTCGGTCATCGTTGCGTCCGGGCCGGAGTGGAAGGAGGAAGGCAACCGCCAAGACGCCAAGAAGGCGCCAAGGGGGTGCTTGGCGTTTCCTTGGCGATCTTGGCGTCTTGGCGGTTCATCTTTCTTGGATCAGGCGAACAAATTCGCCAGGCGCTGCTTCATCTCGTCGGCGATGTAGAGCGCGAGGGCCTGGATGGTGCTGGTGGGGTTCACCGCGCCGGCGGAAGCGAAGAGGCTGCCATCGATGATGAAGAGGTTGCGCACGTCGTGGGTGCGGCCCCATTCGTTGACGACGGAGGTTTTCGGGTCGCTGCCCATGCGGGCGGTGCCGAGGTTATGCCAGCCGCCATAGACGATGGGGTTTTGCACGGTGATGTCCTGCGCGCCGAGCAGGTTCAGCACCTTTTTCGCGTTGGCCACGCCGTGGTCGATCATGCGCAGGCTGTTTTCGCCCATGCGGTATTCGACCTTCGGGGCCGGGATGCCGTGGCTGTCGGTCAGCACCGGGTCGAGCGTGACGCGGTTGTGGGCTTCGGGAAGATCGTCGACCACGACTGACAGGTTGAGGCGGTGGTAGGCGAGCTTGCGGTAGGTTTCGTGGTGGGCCGCACCCCAGGGCAGCCGCCCTGTTTCGTGGCTGGCGATGGCTTCCGCCACCGCGCCGACGCCGCGGCTGACCTGGAACATGTAGCCGCGCTTGAAGTCGCGCGCCGGGTCGGTTTCGTAGAACTCGTGGCTCCAGAGGTTGAGCGGCGGGCCGCGGTTGCCGTCCACTTCCTGGCCCACGTAGCCGTAGACCTGGATGTAGGGATGGAACATCAGGTTGCGGCCGACCTGGTCGGATGAGTTCGCCAGGCCGTTGGGGTGCTGCGCGCTGGCGGAGTTGAGCAGGATGCGCGGGGTGCCGATGCCGTTGGCGGCGAGCACCACCACGTGCGCGGCCTGGAAGCGGAGCTTGTTTTCGGCGTCGTAATACTCCACGCCGGTGGCCATGCCGTCTTCGCCGGTGACGATACGCTTCACCCGGCAATGCGTGCGCAGTTCCACGCCCTGGCGGATGGCCAGCGGCCAGTAGGTGATGTCGGTGCTGGCCTTGGCGCCGAGCGCGCAGCCCGGGGTGCAGTGGCCGAGGTTCATGCAGGCGGCGCGGCCTTCGTATTCCTCGGTGGCGATGGTCGCGTCGCTGGGCCACCAGTGCCAGCCGAGCTGGTTGAAGGCCTTCGCCCACAGCGCGCCGGAGCGGCCGAGTGGCAGCGGCTTCATCGGCGAGGTCTTGCCGGGCGGGTAGGCGGGGTCACCCTCCAGGCCACTCACGCCCATCATGCGGTCGTTGAGCGCGTAGAACGGGGCGAGCTGGTCGTAGCTCACCGGCCAGTCCTCGCCGACGCCATCGAGGGTTTTGGTGCGGAAATCGCTGGGGTGCAGGCGGGGCCAGTGGGCGGTGTACATCACCGTGCCGCCGCCGACGCCGTTGAAGTTCACCACCTTGATCGGCGAGGCGTCGTCGTTGATCGGGTAGTCTTCGGGGCGGGCGCGGCGGTTGGGGCTGGGGGAGTAGTCGCCCATGGCGCGGGCTTCCCAATCCCGCCCCGTGGAGGGGTAGTCGCCCGGCTTCATCCAGCCGCCCTGTTCCAGGCAGACGATGCGCATCTTGGTGTCGGCCAGCGACCAGGCCATGGCGGCGCCGGAGGCACCCGCGCCGATGATGAGGACGTCTGCGATGTCGTCGGACACGGGCGGGTTCCTAGTCGAACAGCGTGGCCAGGCGCTGCTTCATCGCATCGGCGATGTAGAGCGCGAGGGCCTGGATGGTGGGGGTGGGGTTGACGCCGGCGGAGGTGACGAAGAGCGAGCCGTCGATGATGAAGAGGTTGCGCACGTCGTGTGCGCGGCCCCATTCGTTGACGACGGAGGTGGCGGGGTCGGTGCCCATGCGGGCGGTGCCCATGAGGTGCCAGCCGCCATACGGCAGCGGGCCTTCGGATTCCACCTCATAGGCGCCGGCGGCCTTCAGTACTTCCGTGCCGCGTGCGATGGCGAAGTCGACCATGCGCTGGCTGTTTTCCGACAGGCGGTAGGTGATGCGCGGGGCGGGGATGCCGTCGCTGTCGCGGAGTTCGGGATCCAGGGTGACGCGGTTCTCGGGATCCGGCAGGTCTTCCAGGATGGCGCCGAGACCGGTGCCGCGGCGGTGGCGGATGCGGTAGGCGGCGTGGTGGCCGGGGCCCCAGGGGATGGTGCCGGTTTCCATGCCGTCGATCGCGGTGGCGACCGTGCCCATGCCGCGGCTGAATTCCCAGATGAAACCACGCACGAAGCCGCGCGAGAGGTCGGTTTCGTAGAACTCGTGGCTCCACATCGCGTTGTCTGGGCCGCGCTCGCCATCCAGCTCCTGGTTGAACCAGCCGAAGATGGAGACGTAGGGGTGGAACATCAGGTTGCGGCCGACCTGGCCAGAGGAGTTGGCGAGGCCGTTGGGGAAGCGGTCCGACTTGGAGTTCAGCAGCAGGCGCGGGGTGCCGATGCCGTTGCTGGCCAGCACCACGATATGGGCGGGCTGGAAATGTGCCTGCCCCTCGGCGTCGTAGTAGATGACGCCGTTGGCCATGCCGTTTTCGTCGAGCGTGATCTCCTTTACGCGGCAGCGGGTGCGCAGTTCCACGCCGGCGCGGATGGCGGCGGGCCAGTAGGTGATGTCGGTGCTGCCCTTGGCGCCCTGCGCGCAGCCGGCGGTGCACATGCCGAGGTTGATGCAGGGCGCGCGGCCTTCGTATTCCTCGGAGGCGATGGAGCTGTCGCTGGGCCACCAGTGCCAGCCGAGCCGGTTGAAGCCGCGGCCGACGATTTCCGAGGAGCGCCCCATCGGCAGGGGCTTCATCGGCACGGTCTTGGGCGGATAGGCGGGGTCGCCGGCCAGGCCCGAGATGCCCATCATGCGGTCGTTCAGGTCGTAGAACGGGGCGAGCGTGTCGTAGGTGATCGGCCAGTCATCGGCTACGCCGTCGAGGGACTTCACGCGGAAGTCGCTGGGGTGGAAGCGCGGCGTGTGGGCGCCGTAGAGCACGGTGCCGCCGCCGACGCCGTTGAAGTTGGCGACCTTGATGCAGCTGCCTTCCTCGTGGATCGGGTAGTCGGTGATGCGCTGGCGGCGGTTGGGGCTGATGGCCCAGTGGCCGCCATCGCGCGCTTCCGCTTCCCGCTTGGTGGCGGGAAAGCTGGTGTTGCTGTTCCACTCGCCCTGTTCCAGGCAGAGGATCTTCATCTTCGTCTCGGCCATGGACCAGGCGAAGGCCGCGCCCGAGGCGCCGGCACCGATGATGAGGACGTCGACAGGGGTGGTCATGGGGTGGCGGCCGGGGTGCGGAGGGGACGGAAAAGCGAAGCGGTCACAGAGGACACGGAGTGCCACGGAGAGCACAGAGAAGAGGTGGTCCTGGCTTCGGGTCGAGCGTTGCCGCCTCCCGGCCGCCTCTGTGACCTCTGTGGTCCTCCGTGGCCTCTGTGACCACTTTGCTTCTGTCGATCGCACACCGGATGCCGCCGAGTGGGCACGGGCCGGGCGGCGGAGGGGGCCATGTGGTTCCGCATCAGTCGAACAGGTTCGCGAGGCGCTGCTTGATCTGGTCGCTGATGTACAGCGACAGCGCCTGGATGGTGCGGGTGGGGTTGAGGCCGGCGGAGGTGACGAAGATGGAGCCATCCACCACGAACAGGTTCTTCACGTCGTGCGACCGGCCCCATTCGTTGACCACGCTGTTTGTGGGGTTGAGCCCCATGCGGGCGGTGCCCATCATGTGCACGCCGTTGGTGCGGATGGGGGCTTCCGTGACGATGGTGTGGGCGCCGGCGGTTTGCAGGATCTCGGTGCCGCGGGCCAGGGCGTGATCCAGCATGCGGCGGGAGTTTTCGGACAGGGTGTAGTCGATCTTGGGGGCGGGGATGCCGTGGCCGTCCTTCAGGGTGGGATCGAGGGTGACGCGGTTGTGGAGTTCAGGCAGGTCTTCGCAGATCGCCACCATGCCGGTGCGCTTGCCGGCGTATTTGCGCATGGCGGCGTGGTGGTCCTCGCCCCAGGGGATGAGGCCGCCATGCATGCCCAGCGAGGCCGTCATCACCGGGTTCTGGCCGCGCACCATCTCGAAGGTGTAGCCGCGCAGGAAGCCGCGGGCGGGATCGGTTTCGTAGAATTCCTGGCTCCACATCGTGTTCCCAGGGCCGCGCCAGCCATCGGTCTCCTCGTTGAAATAGCCGAAGATGGCGCCGTAGGGGTGGAACATCAGGTTGCGGCCGACGAGGCCGGAGGAGTTGGCGATTCCGTTGGGGAAGCGCGCGGATTTGCTGTTCAGCATGATCCGCGACGTGCCGATGGCGTTGCAGGCCAAGATGACGATGTGGGCGCCGATGAACTGCTCCTTCCCTTCGGCATCGTAGTAGATGACGCCGTTGGCCATGCCGGTGTCCTGGTCCACCGTGACTTCGCGCACGCGGGCCCGGGTGCGCAGCTCCACCCCGGCGCGGATGGCGTGTGGCCAGTAGGTGATGTCGGTGCTGGCCTTGGCACCCTGGGCGCAGCCGGAGGTGCAGTGGGCGAGGTTGATGCAGCGGGCGCGGCCTTCGTAGTCCGCGCTGGCGATGGCGCTGTCGCTGGGCCACCAGTGCCAGCCGAGCTTGTTGATCGCACCCGCCATGAGCTCGCCGGAGCGGCCCAGCGGCAGCGGCGGCATCTGGGCTTCGTGGTGGGGGTAGGCGGGGTCGCCGGCCAGGCCCGAGACGCCGGTGATGCGGTCGTTCTCGTCGTAGTACGGTGCCAGCGTGGCGTAGTCGATCGGCCAGTCATCGGCGATGCCATCCAGCGATTTCACGCGGAAATCGCTGGGGTGGAAGCGCGGGAAATGGCCGGCATAGAGCACGGTGCCGCCGCCGACGCCGTTGAAGTTGCCGACCAGGATGGGGGAGTTGTCCTCGTTGATCGGGTAGTCCGTGTCGCGCGCGCGGCGGTTGGGGGAGATGGCGAAATCGCCCATCTGGCGCGCTTCCCAGTCCCGGCCGGAGGTGGGGTAGTGGTCCGGCTTCATCCAGTCGCCCTGCTCCAGGCAGACGATGCGCATCTTGGTGTCGGCCAGGCTGTAGGCCGCGGCCCCGCCGGAGGCGCCGGCGCCGATGATCACCACGTCTGCGATATCGGCCATGGCGTGCTCCCGGTCCCGTTTCCCGGCCCGTAGTCGAAGCCGGGGCGGGGGGGATGTCAACGGGCAAGCGGCGTTCAGACTGTGTTGGGGAGTGGCGGGGCATGCTCCCGGGTGGTGCGGGTGGGCCGCACGGGATACGGTTCGATCTGGAAGCGAGGGAGACGGGCATGGAATACCGCCGCATGGGCCGCAGCGGGCTCAAGGTTTCGGAGATCTGCCTTGGCACGATGACCTTCGGGCATGGCGCGGATGAGGGCGAGGCCGGGCGGATTCTGGATGCGTGCCTGGATGCCGGGGTGAACTTTCTCGACACCGCCAATTCCTACAATGGCGGCGAGAGCGAGAGCATGCTGGGCGGGCTGCTGAAGGGCCGGCGGCGGCGGGTGGTGCTGGCGAGCAAGGTGTTCAACCCGATGGGCACCGGGCCGAACGATTCCGGCGCCTCGCGGGCGCACATCATGCAGTCGGTGGAGGACAGCCTGCGGCGGCTTTCGACCGACCATCTGGATCTCTACTACCTGCACCATGTGGACCACGAGACGCCGATCGAGGAATCGGTGCGGGCGCTCGATGATCTCGTGCGCCAGGGCAAGGTCCGCTACGCGGCGGTTTCCAACTACGAGGCGTGGCGGCTGATGGAATCGCTGTGGATCGCGGACAGCCGCGGGCTGTCGCGGTTCGAGTGCTACCAGCCGCAATATTCCCTGGTGGTGCGCGACATCGAGCAGGAGATCGTGCCGGTGTGCGAGACCAAGGGGCTCGGCGTGGTGGTGTGGTCGCCGCTGGCCGGCGGCTACCTGACCGGGAAGTATCAGCCGGGGCAGGCGCAGGCGACGGGCTCGCGCAGTGAGGAAGGCTGGGCGTTCCCCTCGCGCTTCTTCCACCCGGACCACGCCAATGTTCTGGCCACGCTGCTGGAGGTTTCGGCCGAGCTGGGCCGGCCGCCGGCACAGGTGGCGCTGCGCTGGGTGCTGGACCAGGGCTTCGTGACCTCGGCCATCGTGGGCGCGCGGACGGAGGCGCAGATCCTGGAGACGCTGCAGGCGGCGGGCTGGCGGCTGCCGGAGGAGGCGCGATTGAGGCTGGATGCCGTCTCCGCCCTGCCGCTGCGCTATCCGCGGACGATGGAAGACGGCATGCGCGAGCGGCGGGCGGCGGCGGTGCAGATCGGGTAGGGCGCTCCATCGCCTCCCTGCAGGCGATCAGGCGATCGGTGACCGCGAGGGTCAGGAAGGGGGCGGGCGCAGAAGGCCGGCGCCAGGAGGTGCCATGACCGCATTGATGATCGCCGGGTTGAGCGTGGTGATGCTGGGCACGGCGTTCCTGTCTGGCATCTTCGGCATGGCTGGCGGGATGATCCTGATGGGCGTGCTGCTGGCGGTGATGCCGTTGCCGGCGGCGATGGCGTTGCATGCGGTGACGCAGATGGCCTCCAACGCCTGGCGCGCGGTGCTGTGGTGGAAGCACATTTGCTGGCGGCCGGTGGGGTTCTTCCTGGTGGGGAACGTGGCGGCGCTGGCGGTGTGGAGCGTGTTCCAGTGGGTGCCGGAGAAGGCGGTGGCGCTGCTGATGCTGGGGGCGACGCCGTTCCTGTTCCGGCTGCTGCCAGCGCGGGTGAAGCCCGATCCGCTCAACCCGGCCCATGGGGCGGCAATGGGCAGCGTGTGCATGTCCTTGATGCTGGTGTGCGGCGTGTCTGGCCCGTTGCTGGATACGTTCTTCCTGGGCGGCGGGATGGAGCGGCGGCAGATCGTGGCCACCAAGGCGGTGTGCCAGGTGGCCGGGCATTTCTCCAAGCTGCTGTATTTCGGCGCGCTGGTGGCGGATGCGGCCGCCCTGGACCCGGTGATGCTGGGGCTGGCGATCGCGGCTTCGATGATGGGGACCACTGCGGCGCGGCGCATCCTGGAGGCGATGACGGACCACCAGTTCCGTACCTGGGCGGACCGGGTGATTACGGTGATTGCGCTGGTGTACCTGGCGCAGGGGGGCTGGCTGCTGGTGCGGTAGGCGCGGGTGGTTGTTGCTAAGCGAAACGGAATGGATTCGCAATAAATTGGGCGTGGTGGGGTACGGTCAGCCGCGGCCATATTTTTTGATCAGGGCGAGGGCGACGCGCTTTTCCCAGGGGCGCCATTTCAGTGTCGGGTCGTTGAAGCAGGAGCGCGGCGGCCTGGGGGGACGCGGGGCGCGCGGGGCGCGGGGGCGGGGCGGGAGCCGGAGATAGGGGGGCGGCTTGATGCCGAGGGCGCGGCAGAGCGGGCGCAGAAGGCGGCCGGCGCGGGGGATTTCGGTGACGAAACGCTCGGTTTCCGGCGCATGGACCATGGATTCCAGCAGGCCGGCGGCGGGGCCGGCTTCCGGGACGCGGCCTATCGCCCAGGCGAAGGCGGTGGGCAGGCGCGGGGGCGCCGGTTCGGCGGGGGCGGCGGTGTCCTGGCGGATCGGGCTGGCTGCCGCGGCTTTGCGGGGCGGGAGGGGCTTGAGGGTGCCTTCCTGCCAGGCGGCGTAGAGGGCCTGGAAGCGGCGCTGGGCGCGGCCGAGGCGGTTCCAGAACAGGGTCCAGAGTTCGGGGGCCAGGGGCGGCAAGGCGGCGGGTTCGGGGATGGCGGCGTAGGTGGTGGTGCCGAGCTGAGCGGTGGGCAGCGGGCGCGCGAGACGGATCCCGTAGGCGCCGAGGGCGGCGCGCAGGGTGGCGACGATCCGGGCCAGGTGTTCCGCGAGATTGCTCATGCGGGTAAATTTACCCGATTATAGGTTTAAATGCAAGAATTAATTTGAAAATAATCTTGGGTGCTGGCGAGGGTGGGTCAGCGGAACCAGAGCAGCCCGTCGGACGCCGTGGCGGTCGGCGCTTGCGCTACGGTGAGGCCGGAGAGCGTGACGGCGGTTTCGACCAGGCCGTTGCCGTCGATATCGGCGTAGAAGGTGGCGCCGGTATAGCCGGGCAGGCCGCCATCTTCGCCCCAGGCGCCGATGCTGGTGCCGGGTTGCCAGCCCCAGAGCGCCAGTTCCTCGCCCGCCGCGAAATCGGTGATGCAGGACCAGACCGGGAGGTGCTCGCGCCCGTCGATGAAGAAGACGTCGTGGCCGGTGCCGCCGGTGAGGAAGTTGGAGCCGGTGCCGCCATCGGCGATGTCGTCGCCCGCGCCCATGTTGGCCGCGTCGTCCCCGGTGCCGAGATAGACGAAATCGTTGCGGCCGGTGCCGGAGAGCACGTCTGAGCCGTCGGTGCCGGTGAACTGGTAGGTGAGCGCCAGCGGGCCGGTATAGGCTGTGGGCATGACGAAGCCGGGGGTGCCATCGGCCAGGAGGGTGACGAGGTCTTCCGTGCCGGGGGCGGCGCGCAGGTCGGCCAGCGTGATGATGCCGGTATCGGCGAAGCGCAGCGCCTCGATCCCCGTGAGCGTGGCGGTGCCGTAGGTGCCCTGCACCATCACGGTGTCGCCGGCGATGCCCACGCGGTAGCCGGCGCGGATGCCGGCATAAATCGCGGCGTCGGTGCCGGTGCCGCCGATCAGGGTGTCGGTGCCGTCCCATTCGTAGAACAGGTCGTCGCCCTCGCCGCCGTCCAGGCGTTCGTTGCCATCGGTGCCGACAAGGGCATCGTTGCCGCCGAGGCCTTCAACGGAGGCGGCGGGGCGAATGGCGGCGAAGAGCGTATCGGCCAGGGCGGTGCCGGTGACCTGGGCGAGGGAGGGCACGCGGTCGAGCGCGAACATCGAAGCGGTGGCATCGCCGCGCGCCACGCTTGGCACATTCAGCTGCTCGATCTCACCATTATAGGTAAGGGTGATGCGCAGGGTTTCCGAGGACGGGTCGATGAACGGTTGCAGCATCGCAAAGCCGGCGATGTTGAAGTTGTTGAGATGGATGATGTCGCCGGCCGCGAAATCCGTGATGGTGTCGTGGCCGAAGCCGCGGGCGAAATGGAACTCGTCGGGGTCGGCGCCGCCGGTGAGCGTGTCGTTGCCCGGGCCGCCATTCAGGGCATCGCTTCCGGCCAGGCCGAGCAGCAGGTCGTCGCTCTCGAAGCCGAAGATTTCCTCGGCACCGTCGGAGCCAGTCAGCGTGTCGGGGTTCGGGGTGCCGGGGAGGTAGCCGCGGACGAACACGAGCGTGAAGACGGACATGGGGCGAGCCCTGCAGAGATTTGCACCCTAGGACCGAATGGGTGGGGATGCAACGAAGGAAGGAAGACTCTTCTTTTTGTGAACAAAAAGAAGCAAAAAAACGTCATTCGTTTGCGGTGGCGCGTGCCGTGCCAGCACGGTCCAAATGAATAGAAGTTTTTTGGTTCTTTTTTCAAAAAAGAACCGCTTTCTTGTTTGCCGTTAGCGCCATTTATGATTGGTTTTACTAAGGAAAAAAGAACTGGATTGCTTCGCTTCGCTCGCAATGACGGGGGAGGGTTGGGTGGGTGAGTGCTGGGGGTAGTATTGCACAGGTCAGTGCTTCACCAGTGCCATCACGATCTCGAACAGGATCAGGAAGACGATGGCGATTTCGAGGATTTCGGCGCGGGCGCTGGCGGCTTCGTCGTAGAGGGCGGTGTAGGTTTCGCGGATGATGGCGAGTTTGCGATTGACGGCGGCGGTGACGGCGGCGACGCGGAACTGCTCGAGCGCTGCGGAATAGACGCGGGCGAGGTAGACGTCTTCGGTGACCTGCAGGGCGTTGTCCACGCGTTCGGTGAGTTCGGTGACTTCGGCCACCAGCGTGTGCAGGCGGCGGGCGAGGCCGGCATAGCGGCGCGAGGCGAGCGGGTTGAGGCCGCGGCGGGCGGCGGCGACGTGGTCGTACATGCGCGGCAGCTCGGCATCGAGCAGTTCGTCGTAGGCGCGCATTTCCAGGAGCTGGGCGTTGGCGACCTCGATCACGTCGGTGACGTCGGCGTCGGCGCGGGGTTCGTAGACGAAGGCGCGGTCCCAGGTGAGGACGACGAGGTCGTCTTCGTACCAGGAGAAGCGGTGGCGCAGCAGGTCGGCGCGGGCGGCCGGGGACAGGCGGCGCTGTTCGCCGGTGAGCAGGGCGGCGAGGTCGATGCGGCTGAGCAGGGCCTCGGCGGTGGGGGTTTCATCGTGCAGGGCGTGGACCACGGCCATCAGGTAGTCTTCCTGCACGCTGGCGGCGGGGCCGGGGGTGGAGGCGGGGACCATGGCGGGGGCGAGGGGGGTGGTGACGGTGGCCAGGGCGGCCTGCCAGGGGCCGGGGCCGGCCTGCGGGCCGAGGGCGGCATCGACCTCGTTGACCAGGGCACTGAAGGCGGCCCAGCCGAGCCCGTCGGCCGGCACGCGCAGGGCCAGGGAGATGGCGCCGAAATCGTAGAGCCGGGCGGTCATGGTGGCTTCGACGGTGCCGCTGGCGAGGGCGAGGGGCACGGGCGGCAGCGCGAGGGTCAGGGGCGGGACGCCGAAGGCCACGGCCTTGGGCGGCGTGGCCAGGCCGTGGCGGCTGGCCGGCGCGGTGGCGTGGTGGCGCCAGAGGCGCAGGGCGTGTTCGAGATCGATCTCGTCTGCGGCATCGAACAGGCGCAGGGCCAGGACGTGGCCGCTTTGGATGGTGGGCGGGTCGGTCAGCATGGGGGGGTCAACACTCGGTTACGTGCACAGCCAGGCCACCTTGGGCCGTTTCCTTATATTTGCTGTGCATATCCAGCCCGGTCTGGCGCATCGTGGCGATCACTTCATCGAGATGCACGCGGTGGATGCCGTCGCCGGACAGTGCCAGGGAGGCGGCGGTGATGGCTTTCACGGCGCCCATGGCGTTGCGTTCGATGCAGGGCACCTGGACCAGGCCGCCGATGGGGTCGCAGGTCATGCCGAGGTGGTGTTCCAGGCCGATTTCGGCGGCGTTTTCCACCTGTTGCGGCGTGCCGCCGAGGGCGGCGGCGAGGCCGGCGGCGGCCATGGCGCAGGCGACGCCGACTTCGCCCTGGCAGCCCACTTCGGCGCCGGAGATGGAGGCGTTGCGCTTGGCCAGCGAGCCCACGGCAGCGGCGGCGAGGAGGAAGTCGTCGCCGGCATTCGGGCCGGCTTCGGGGTGGTAGGTGCGGAGATAGCGCAGCACGGCGGGGATGACGCCGGCGGCGCCGTTGGTCGGCGCGGTAACGACGCGGCCGCCGGCGGCGTTTTCCTCGTTCACGGCGATGGCCCAGAGGCTGGCGTGGTCCATGGCCGCGGTGGGGGTGGCGGCGTTGCGGCGGGCACGTTCGGCGGCGCGTTCGGCCAGGGTCTTGGCGCGGCGGCGGACCTTGAGGCCGCCGGGGAGGATGCCTTCGCCGAGCAAGCCGCGCTCGATGCAGGCTTCCATGGTGGCCTGGATGGCGGCGAGGTGGGCGCGGAGTTCGGGCTCCGGGCGGGCGGCTAGCTCGTTGGCGCGCTGGAGGTCTGGGATGGAGAGGCCGGCTTCGCTCGCCATGGCCAGCATCTCGGCGGCGGAGGCGAAGGGGTAGGGCAGGGCGGGGCCGGTGGTGGCGGCCTGGGTTTCGCCCTCGCGCAGCACGAAGCCGCCACCGATGGAGAACCAGGTTTCGGCCAGCAGCACGCGGCCGGCTTCGGTGAGGGCTTCGAGCCTGAGGGTGTTGGGGTGCTCGGGCGTGGGGGTGATGCGGTCGAACACGATCTCCACCTCCACGCGGCCGAGGGCGGGGAGGTCCAGCGCGCGGTCGGCCTGGGCGCGTTCGGCCAGGGCGAAGACCTCGGTGGGCTCGGCGGTGGCGGGTTCCAGCCCGGCGAGGCCGGCAAACACGGCGGTGTCGGTGGCGTGGCCCTTTCCGGTCCAGGCCAGGGAGCCCATCAGCGTGACGCGCAGCTTGGCCACGCCGCCGGCGAGCGGGGCGGCGGCGAGCATGAAGGCGCGGGCAGCGCGCATCGGGCCCACGGTGTGGGAGGAGGAGGGGCCGAGGCCGACGCGGAACAGGTCGAACACGCCGATCAGCTGGGTCATGCTTTCTCCTTATCGGGCCGCACGGTAGAGATGAGGCGCGAATGGGGAGGGTAGTATGGCAGGGATCCTGGCCGGTTTGAAGGTGATCGAGCTGGGCCAGGTGCTGGCCGGGCCGTTCGTGGGGGCGATCTTTGCCGATCTCGGGGCCGAGGTGGTGAAGGTGGAGCGGCCGGAGGGCGGCGACGACGCGCGGCGCATGGGGCCGGATTTCCGGCATGGCGATGCGATGACCTTCCACATCTTCAACCGGGGCAAGGCCTCGCGCGCGATCGATTTGCAGAGCGGGGCCGGGCGGGCGGAGCTGTACGCGCTGGCGGACGGGGCGGATATCCTGGTGCACAATTTGCGCCCGGGGGTGCCGGAGGCGCGGGGGGGGGACGGGCCGACGTTGTGCGCGCGGTTTCCGCGCCTGATCCATGGGGCGATCTCGGCCTTCGGGCATGTGGGGCCGATGGCGATGCGGCCGGGGTTCGAGCCGCTGTTGCAGGGGTTCTCGGGGCTTTCGAGCCTCAATGGCGGGGAGAGCGATCCGCCGATGCGCTCGGCGGCCTCGGTGTGCGACCAGGGCACGGCGATGTGGATCGCCATCGGCGTGCTGGCCCTGCTGCACCGGCGCGCGCAGACCGGGCGGGGCGGCATGGTGCAGGGCTCCCTGCTGGAGACGGCGCTGATGTGGGCCGGGCAGAAGGCGGATGCGTTCGTGAACACCGGCGCGTTGCCGGAGCGGCACCGCAGCGGCCACCCGGTGCTGACACCCTATGAGGCGTTCGAGGCGGCGGACGGGCCGGTGCTGATCTGCGCCGGGAATGACCGGTTGTTCGCCAAGCTGGCCGAGGCCTGCGGGCACGCGGAATGGGCGGCGGATGCGCGCTTTGCCACCAACCGGGCGCGGCTGGTGAACAAGGCGGCGCTGTTTGCGGAATTGTGCCCGGTGCTGGCCGGGCTGCCGCGGGCGCATTGGGTGGAGGTGCTGGAGCGGGCCGGCGTGCCCGTGTCGCCGATCAACTCGCTGCCGGAGGCGCTGGCGGAGCCGCAGGTGCAGGCGCTGGGCATGATGCAGGCGGTGCCGGGCGAGGATTATGTGCTGACGGCGCTGCCGATCAGCGTGGACGGGGAGCGGCCGCGCATCCGCAGCGGGGCGCCAAGGCTGGGTGTAAGCCGGGCGTAACCATCGGCACACTAGGCTGGCGCCATGAACGCATGGATGGCGCCGGCGATCGGAACCGCGCTGGGGCTGTCGCTCGCGGCGGCCGCGGCGGCGCTGGTGCTGCCGGACAAGCCGGTGATCGACATTGCGCCGCTGGTGCAACGCTGGCTGCAGCCTGCGCCGAAGCCGGACGTGGCGAAGTTGGCCGTGCTGCCGGCGCCGGCGCCTCTGCCCGCCCCGCCACCGGCCCCTATGGTTGCGGCCCCCCGGGTGCAGGCGCCGCCGGTACCGCGGCCGGCGCCGCCCCCCACGGCTGAGCCAGACCCGCCCTTCGGGATCGAGGGCTTGCTGCGCCCGCCGCCAGGCACCTGGTACACCGGCACGGGGTTTTTCGTGACCAGCCGCGGCACGCTGCTGACGGCCGAGCATGTGGTGCGCGGCTGCGCGCAGGTGCGGGTGATGTCGCCCTTCATGCGGCCGGAGAACGCCCGGATCATCGCCACCGATGCCAAGAACGACGTGGCGGTGCTGGAGATTCCGCACCTGTCCTCGCCGGGCTGGCTGGCGATCGCCCCGCCCTCGCGCGATGCCAGCCGGTTGCTGGTGCTGGGCTTCCCGCACAATGCGCTGCCGGATACGCCGAACGAAACCTGGGCACGGATGACCAACGCCTCCTTCGGCCCCAATACGCGGGTGCAGACGGACCCGACCAAGTTGCTGTGGTTCCGCAGCACCGTGGTGACCCACGGCTACAGCGGCGGCCCGGTGGTGGACGTGGCGACCGGCCGGGCCGTGGGGATGGTGTTCGGCGGCATCGATACCCAGAAGATGCCGTTCCTGGAGGGGCAGGAGACGGTGGGGCTGAAGCTCGGCCCGGGCGCCGTGCCGATGCTGGCGCTGCTGTCGCACTGGGCGGTGCGCGAAGGGGTGGTGCCGGTGGTTATGGGGGTGGAAAGCGCGCTGGAACTGACGCGGAAGGCGACGGTGCGGGTGGTTTGCACGAAGTAAGGAAGTCTTCTTTTTGTGAACAAAAAGAAGCAAAAAAACTTTATCCGTTAGATACGGGTCAATTCTATCTCTGACTGAGGGTGTGTCTGGAAGAAAGAGCTGGATTGCTTCGCTTCGCTCGCAATGACGGTGGGGTGATCGGCGGGGTTGTTTTTCTTAATGGATAAAAATTTTTTGGTTCTTTTTTTCAAAAAAGAACATTCTTGATTTCTGCGATCGCGATCCCGCTCTCTCCTGCCACGGCATAGAGCAGGAACACCCGGCCGTCTTCCTCGAAGATGGCGGGATCGCGGAGCTGGTTCACATGGCCGTAGGCGGTGCTGCGCACGCTGGGGACCAACGGGGCGTCGGCGCCTTCCCAGCTGTGTTCGGGCTTGAGGACGATCTGGGCCGGGGTTTCGCGCCAGGTGCTCCAGTCGCCGGAGGTGTCGATGGTGCTGTGCAGAATGGATTCTGGCGCGTCGCCCACCTGGGTCCAGAACACGTGCAGCGTTTTGCCGCGCACCAGCAGGGCGGTGTGGCGCATGTTGGGGTTGAACAGGGTGGGGCCCTCGACGAAGCCGGACAGCCCGTCGGCACTGCGGGAGATCACGCCGGGCATGGCCAGTGCGTAGGTTTGGCCCTGGAGCGGCCAGATGCGCATGTAGGTGCGGCCGAGGATTTCGGGGCGTGCGGTGAAGGTGATGCCGTCCGCCGAGAGGGCGACGCGGGAGGCCTGGTGGCCGACGTCTTCCAGGCCGTGGAAATACATGACGATGCGGCGGCGGGCGTGGTCCACATGCATGTCGGGCGAGGCGATGTGGGGGGTGGTCGCTTCCGTCAGCACGTTGTGGGAGATGATCATGCCGGCGCGGCGCATGCGGGCTTCCACGGCGGCGAGTTGTTCGGGCGTGGCGGGGGGTGGTTCGGTAGGGAAGTGGCTGTCGTTCAGGTGCAGCGCGCCGGGGGCGTGGATGCGCCAGGGGCCGGTGAGGGCATCGGCATAGGCCAGGCGGATCCAGCTGCCCTTATGGTCGGCGAAGTAGAGGTAGTAGCGGCCGAGCGGGTTCGGCACCCAGCTTGGCACGCGGATCAGCGACGGGCCCTGGATGTTGGGGCCGAGGCTTTCGTGCAGGTCGGGGCCGATGATCGGGCGGTCGAGCAGGCGGGTGATGCGCATGGCGGCAGCGTAGCGCGTGTTGGCATCGATTGAAGCCCCGGCGCGGCGCGGCCATACTCTGCCCCCTTACGCCGGAGACGCCGACATGACCAAGCCCACCCCGCTCGACACGCTGCGCCAGTGGCACCCCGAATTCACCGCGCTGCGGCAGGACATCCATGCGCATCCGGAGATCGGCTTCACCGAAACGCGCACGGCGGCGATCGTGGCGGCGAAGCTGAAGGAATACGGGATCGAGGTGCATACCGGCATTGGCGGCACCGGCGTGGTGGGCGTGCTGCGGCGTGGCAACGGCCAGGCCTCGATCGGCATCCGGGCGGACATGGATGCGCTGCCGATCCATGAGGAAACCGGCAAGCCTTATTCTTCCATCGTGCCCGGCGTGATGCATGCCTGCGGGCATGATGGGCATACGACGATCCTGCTGGCGGCGGCGCGGTACCTGGCGCAGCACGGCGACTTCAACGGCACGGTGAATTTCATCTTCCAGCCGGCCGAGGAAGGCCTGGGCGGGGCGCTGGCCATGCTGAAGGACGGGCTGCTGGAGCGGTTTCCTTGCAACTTCGTCTATGGCCTGCACAACTCCCCGGGCATGGCGCTGGGCAAGTTCGCCATCCGCCCGGGCCCGGCCATGGCATCAGGCGCGTTCTTCGACATCACCATCCGCGGGCGTGGCGCGCATGGGGCGCTGCCGGAGATGGGGATCGACCCGGTGCTGGTGGCCTGCCATGTGAACACGGCGCTGCAGAGCATCGTCTCGCGCAACGTGCCGCCGGCGGAAACCGCGGTGGTGTCCGTGACGGTGATCCAGGGCGGCGACGCCTATAACGTGATCCCCGATTCCGCCGTTTTGCGCGGCACGGTGCGCACGGCGCTGCGCTCCACCATGGAGCTGTTGGAAGCCGCGATGAGGCGGATCGCGCCCGGGGTGGCGGCCGGGTTCGGGGCGACGGCGGAGGTGGATTTCCGCTTCATCTTCGCCCCGCTGGTGAATGATGCGCAGGCGACCGACGACATCGTGGCCGCGGCGCGCGCGGTGGTGGGGGAGGAGAATGTTTCCACCACCAACGGCTTCATCATGGCCAGCGAAGACTTCTCCTTCGTGATGGAGAAGGCGCCGGGGGCCTATATCAACCTGGGCAACGTGGCGCCGGGCGAGGCGGGCGCGACGGGGGTGCAGGTGCACAACCCCGGCTACGACTTCAACGACGAGGCGATCCCGCTGGGCGCTGCGATGTTCTGCGAGCTGACGCAGCGCAAGCTGCCGAAGGATTTTGCCTGATGGAAGCGGGGCTCCTGCGCGTGCTGCGCGCGGCCGAGGCGGCTTCGCGCTGGCACGTGGCGCAGCGCCGCAAGGGCGAGGCGCAGGAGCCCTATATCAACCACCTGCTGGAAGTGGCGCGCCTGGTGGGTGATGCCACGGGTGGGCGGGACCCCGACCTGGTGATCGCCGCCCTGCTGCATGATGCGATCGAGGATTGCGAGATCGCGCCCGCCACGATCGAGGCCGAATTCGGCGCCGACGTGCGCGCCCTGGTGCAGGCGGTGACGGACGACAAGGCCCTGCCCAAGGCCACGCGCAAGCAGCTGCAGATCGACCACGCCGCCGGCAAGCCCCGGCGGGCCAAGATCCTGAAGCTGGCCGACAAGACCAGCAACCTGCGCGCCATGGCCGCCAGCCCGCCGGCGAACTGGCCGGTGGCGCGGCGGCTGGAATACGTGGAATGGGCCCGCGCCGTGATCGCCGGCATCCGCGGAACGCACGCGGAACTGGAGGCGTTGTTCGATGCGGCGGCCGTGCAGGCGGAGACGGCGGCACGCGGTTAGGCAAAGGTCCATCGCGACGGCAGGTAAGTCGTAACCCTAGGTGCCCCATTCTTCACGCTTAAGCTTGGAGAATTTGAGATGCGCTGCTTCGCACGGTTGGAATGGCGCGCCTGGCGGCGCTTCGCGCTGGTTGTGGGCGGCGCAGTGGCGATGTGGAGCGGGGCGCCGTGGCTGTTGGTGGCCCCGGCCCTGGCGCAATCGGTGAATGCCACCTGGGTGGGCGCGAACCCCACCGGTGGCTCGGTGACGCGCACCATCCTCACCGGGCCAGGGGCGCCGCAGACGAGCGCCACGCTCGGGGTCGAGCGGTTCGACATGCAGTACAACAGCGGGTCGATCGCCAACACCTTCGTGGGCAGCGGGGTGCCGGGCCGGTTCTATGCGTTCTGCATCGAGCCGCGGCAGTCGATCAACCCGAACCTGGCGGTGGACTACGATTTCGTGCCGCTGGACCAGGGCACCACCAATCTTGGTGGCATGGGCACGGTGAAGGCCGGGCTGATCGCCGAGCTGTTCGGGCGCTGGCTGCCCAACCTGGATGCCACCATCACCAGCACGCAGGCGGCGGCGTTCCAGGTGGCGATCTGGGAGATTGTGCGCGAGGTTCCCGGCAACCCGCTGGATGTGTTTGCGGGCAATATCTATTTCGCCACGCCGGAATCGCCGGTGGGCACGCTGGCGCTGGCGCAGAGCTACGTGCAGTCCCTCACCGGAACCGGGCCGCGGGCGGTGGGGCTGTATGCGCTGAATAACGGCATCATGGGCGACCCGGCGGTGAGTGCAGGCACGCAGGACCTGCTGGTGCAGATCCGGATTCCGGAGCCCGGCTCGATGGTGCTGCTGGGGGTGGGCTTGGCCGGGCTGGCTGCCGCGCGGCGGCGCCGGCGGATGGACTGATCCCGCGGGCATGGCATAGTCGCCCCCTGATCACGACCAGGGGGCTGCCCGCATGTCTGCGCTTGAGACCATCCGCACCTTCCACGACGAACTCACGGCGATCCGCCGCGATTTCCATGCCCATCCCGAGATCGGGATGGAGGAGACGCGCACGGCCGGGATCGTGGCCGAGAAGCTCCGCAGCTGGGGCGTTGAGGTGCATGAGCGCGTGGGCCGCACCGGCGTGGTGGGCATCCTGCGCAATGGCGACGGGCCGAGCGTGGGGCTGCGCGCGGACATGGACTGCCTGCCGATGGATGAGCAGACCAACCTGGATTACCGCAGCACCAACCCCGGCCGCATGCATGCCTGCGGGCATGATGGGCACACCACCATGCTGTTGGGGGCCGCGAAGTACCTGGCCCAGACCAAGAACTTCAAGGGCACGGTGACCTTCATCTTCCAGCCGGGCGAGGAAGGCATGGGCGGCGCGCTGGCCATGCTGGAAGACAAGCTGTTCGAGCGTTTCCCCTGCGATGCCATCTACGCCATGCACAACCGGCCCGGCATGCCGGTGGGCGAGTTCGCCATCGCGCCGGGGCCCTCGGCGGCCGGTGGGGCGTTCTTTGATATCCACATCACCGGGCGCGGCAGCCACGGCGCACGGCCGGAGGCGAGCATCGATCCCGTGCTGGTTTCCAGCCACATCACCACCGCACTGCAGAGCATTGTGGCGCGCAACATCGCGCCGGCCGATACCGCGGTGCTGAGCGTGACCAAGATCGTGGGCGGCGACGCCTACAACGTGATTCCGCAGACGGCCACCATCTCTGGCACCTGCCGCGCCTTCAAGCGCGAGGTGATGACGCAGATGGAAGAGGGCATGAAGCGCATTGCCAAGGGCGTGGCCGAGGGCTTCGGCGCGACGGCGGAGGTGGATTTTCGCTTCATCTTCGCGCCGCTGATCAACGATGCCGACCGCACCACGGAACTGGCCGATGCCGCAGCGCTGGTCTCCGGCAACGACAAGGTGGACCGCACCAAGCCGCCGGGCATGGGCAGCGAGGATTTCTCCTTCATGATGGAGAAGGTGCCGGGCGCCTATATCCAGGTGGGCAATGGCGAATCCGCCCAGCTGCACAACCCCGCCTACAACTTCAACGACGAGTGCACGCCGTATGGGTCGGCGCTGTATGCCACCATCGTGGAAGAGAAGCTGAAGGCGTGAGGCGAACAATCGGGCGGGGCACCCTTGTGGTGTCCTGCCAGGCGCGCGACGACAACCCGCTGACCGGGCCGGCGTTCATGCGCGCCATGGCGCTGGCCGCGGTGCAAGGGGGCGCGGCGGGCATTCGGGCCGAGGGCGTGGCCGATATCGCGGCGATCCGGGCGGCGCTGGATGTGCCGGTGGTCGGGCTGGTGAAGCGCTGGGATGCCGCGTTCGAGGTCTACATCACCCCTGCCTTCGCCGATGCCGCCGCGATCGTCGCGGCCGGGTGCGACGTGGTGGCGCTGGATGCCACGGCGGGCACGCGCGATGGCGAGGCGATCTCGGCGCTGATCCCGCGCATCAAGCGCGAGCTGGGCGTGGCGGTGATGGCGGATATCGCCACGCTGGAGGAAGGGCTGGCGGCGGCGGCGATGGGCGCGGATTACGTGGGCACCACGCTGGCCGGCTATACGCCCGCGCGGGCGGCGACCGAGGGGCCGGACCTCGAATTGCTGGCGGAACTCTGCGTGCGCTGCAAGGTGCCGGTGGTGGCGGAAGGGCGGTTCGAAACGCCGGCGCAGGTGGCGCGGGCCTTCGCCCTTGGGGCGCATGCAGTGGTGGTAGGCACCGCCATCACCAACCCGCGTGAGATCACACGGCGGTTCTCTGCCGCGCTGCCGAAATGAATTTCCCCCCATGAACTTCTTGGGCATCGATGCCGGCGGCACCGCGGTGCGCTGGGCGGTGTGCGGGCGCGACGGCGCGCTGGTGGCGCGCGGCGAAGCCGCCCCGGTCACCGGCCATCTGTTCCTGCCAGAGGCGCGCGCGGGGTTCGAGGCGTTTGCCGGCGAGCTCGGCGCGGCGGTGGCCGATCTGCGCATCGGTGCGGCGGTGGCCGGGGTGACCGGGCTCACCGGCGATTCGCCCGAAGCCGAGGCGGCGCGTGGGTTGCTCAGCGAGGCGCTGCGGCTCGATCCCGCTGTGATCGAGGTGCAGGACGATCTGTGGATCGGCTATCGCGCGGTGTTCCAGCCCGGCCAGGGGCATCTGGTGTATTCCGGCACCGGATCGGTGGCCATGCACATGCGCGAAGATGGCTCCGTGTTCCGTGTGGGTGGGCGCGGCATCCTGATCGACGATGCCGGCTCGGCGTTCGCCATTGGGCGAGGGGCGTTGAACCTCACCTACCGCCGCATCGACCGCGGCGAGGACCCGGGGCCGCTGGGCCAGGCGCTGTTCGCGGCGGTGGGCGGAGACAGCTGGAATGCGGTGCGCGCCCATGTCTATGGCGGCGGGCGCACGGCCGTGGCGCTGTTGGCCCGTGCCGTCGCCACCGTGGGCGCGGATGATCCCGCCGCACTCGCTGTTCTGCGCGAGGCCGGGGCGGAACTTGCTGTGTTGGCCCGCGCCCTGATCGCCCGAGAAGGCCCGCGCGACGTGGTCGTTCTCGGCCGTGCCGCCGGGTTGCACCCCGCCATTCTGGACGCGATGCGCGAAGAACTTCCGGGCGTGGCGCTGCGCATGGAGATCACCGATGCGGCCCTGGCGGCCGCCCGGCTGGCTTGCGCGCGCGCGCCACCCGGCGCAGGCTGACACCCTCTCGATAACGACAAATACGGCAGGAAATCTCCATGGACGGCAAACGCCCCATCGTCTCTTCTGTGCACGGCATGGTCGCCGCGGCACACCCGCTGGCCGCCTCCGCCGGCGCGCGCATCCTGGCGATGGGCGGCAACGCCTTCGACGCCGCCGCCGCCACCACCGCCGCGCTGAACGTGGTGGAGCCCTACATGTCCGGCCTTGCCGGCCTCGGCTACGCCACCTGCTACATCGCCGCCGAACAGCGCGTGCGCTGCCTGAACTACGCCCCGCGCATCCCGGGCAAGTTCCCCGCCGGCAAGTTCGCCGAGCGTGAGGAAATCCAGCGCCACCCGCTCGCCTCCGGCACGCCCGGCAACCTAGCCGGCTGGTGCGAGCTGGTGCGCGCGCACGGCAAGCTCTCCCTGGCCGAAGTGTTCGCCCCCGCCATTGCCCTGGCGCGCGACGGCTATCCGATCGGGCGGTTCAATGCGGAGCTGACCAACCTCTCTTGCGTGCAGCTGGCCGACCATCCGCAGTATGCCGAGCTGAACCGCGTGTATGCCTTCGGGCGTGGGAAGGTAAAGCAGGGCGAGGTGCTGAAGCAGCCCGACCTCGCCGCCACCTACGAGGCCATCGTGAAGGACGGGCCCGGCCATCTCTATGGCGGGCCGCTCGGCAAGACCATGGCCGCCTACCTGCAATCCATCGGCGGATGCATCACCGAGGAAGACCTGGCCGCCGTGAAGCCGGTGTGGGTCGATCCGATCAGCGTGAACTATCGCGGCCTGACGGTGCACAGCATGTCCCCGCCGTCGGAGGCGTTCCAGTGGCTGCTGACGCTGCGCATCCTGGAAGGCTTCGATCTCGGCCGCATGGAGCGCAACGGGGTGGACCACCTGGACACCGTGTTCCGCGCCATCCGCCTGGCCGCCGGGGTGCGCATCGCGCGCAACAACCCGAGCCCGAGCGAACTCGCCGAAATCCTGTCGGACGCGCACGTGGCCCAGCTGCGCGCCCGCGTGGCGGACGGCACGCCGGTTGAGGGGCCGACGGAGCAGTTCGTCACGCCGCAGCCGATCGACCTCAACAAGGAGCACACCACTTCGCTCTCGATCGCCGACAAGTTCGGCAACGCGGTGTGCATCACGCAGTCCCTGGGTGCTGGCTTCGGCAACGGCATCGTTGTTCCCGGCACCGGCGTGTGCATGAACAACTTCCTCTACTGGTCGGAAGTGGACACCGGGGGCCGTGCCCCGCTGGTGGCCGGCGGCGAGATCGCGCTCTGCGTCTCGCCCTCCATCGGCACGAAGGACGGCAAGCTGGTGCTCTCCATCGGCACGCCGGGCAGCTACGGCATCATGCAGACGCAGGTGCAGGCGCTGGTGCAGTACGTTGATTTCGGCCTGGACATCCAGGACGCCATCGCCGCACCCCGCGGGCGCCTGTGGGACGGCACCAAGATCGACGTGGAAGGCCGCATCCGCGACGAAGTGATCGCAGCCCTGGTTCGCCGCGGCCACGGCGCGGTGAAGGCGCCGGACTTCACCATGCAGGTGGGCGGCATGCAGGCGGTGGCGATCGACCCCGATAATGGGGCGCTGACCGGTGCGGCCGATCCGCGGCGCGACAGCTACGCGGTAGCGCCCTAGCCCATCGATTTGTCGGAGGTCGCATGATCGAGGACATCATCGATATCGCGACCGAAGACGGGGCGATGGAAACCTTTGTGGTGCATCCGGAGCGCGGCGGGCCACACCCCGCCGTGCTGATGCTGATGGATGCGCCGGGTATCCGCGAGGAGCTGTATCTGATGGCGCGGCGGCTCGGCACCGCCGGCTACTGCGTGCTGCTGCCCAACCTGTATTACCGTGCCGGGCGCGACACGAAATTCGGCCCCGGCGTGCTGGTGATGGGCGATCCCGAGCGCGACCGCATGCGCGCCATCCGCACCAAGATGACGATCCCGCCGGTGATGGCGGATGTGGCGGACATGCTGCGGTTCCTCGATGGTTTCGCGCCGGCCAAGGCGGGACCCGTCGGCGTGCACGGCTACTGCATGAGCGGGCCCTACGCGCTGGCCGCCGCTGCCCGCTATCCCGGCCGGGTGGCGGCGGCGGCCAGCTTCTATGGCACCTGGCTGGTGAGCGATGCCGAGGAAAGCCCGCATCTGACGCTGGGGCATGGCACGGCGGAGCTCTACATCTCCTGCGCCGAGCACGACGAGCTGGCGCCGCTGCCGATGGTGGCGGAGCTCAAGCGGTTGTTCGACGCCTCGGGTACCGCGGGCGAGCTGGAGATCCATCCCGGCGTGCATCACGGCTTCGCCTTCCCGGAGCGGAAGATCTACGACCTGCAGGCGGCGGAGCGGCACTGGGAACGGCTGATCTCGCTTTATCGCCGCCGCATCGGCTAAGGGGCGGCATCGACCGCAGTATGGCGTCCCGCCCTTTCAACCTGATGCTGCTGGCGCTCGGCGCGATGTCGGTGCAGCAGACCTTCGCCACCATCGGCCGAGGCCTGCCGCCGGTGATCGCGCCGGCGGTGGTGGCCGATCTCGGCATCGATCCCGCGCTGCTTGGCGTCTATGTCGCGTTGGCCGCGGTGGGCTCGCTGGTGTTCCAACTGGGGTGTGGCAGCTTCATCCTGCGGCATGGCGCGCTGCGGGTGAGCCAGGTGGCCCTCGCCCTGGTGGCCGGTGGACTGGCGGTTTCGGCATCAGGGCCGTTGCTGCTGTGGGCGCTGGCAGCGGTGATCGGCGGGGGCGGCTCGGCCATGTCCACGCCCGCTTCCTCCCACCTGCTGGCGCGCTACACGGAGCCGCGGCTGATGCCGCTGGTGTTCGCGTTGAAGCAGACCTCCGTGCCGCTGGCGCTGTTGCTGGCCGGGTTGGTGGGGCCGTTCCTGACGGGGCTGCTGGGCTGGCGCGGCGCCATGCTGGTGACGGCGGCGGCCTGCTTCCTGTTCGTGCTGATGCTGGAGCCCGGCCGGCGCGAATTCGATTCGGATCGCCAGCCCGGCTACCCCGTGAAGTTCGGCGATCTCGCCACCACGCTGGTGGCCGTGACGCGCGCGGGGCCTTTGCGAAAGCTGTCCTTCGCCTGCTTCGCCTTCAACGGGCTGCAGACCGTGTTCACCAGCTACTACGTGATCACGCTGACCCAGCTGGGCTATTCGCTGGAGGCGGCCGGGGCGATGTATTCGCTGGCGATGGTGGTGGCGGTGCCCGGCCGCATCTTCTGGGGCTGGCTGGCCAGCGGGCATGTGGCGCCGCGGGTGCTGATGGCGGGGCTGGCGCTCGGCATGGCGGCGGGTGCTGCGGCGCTGGGGATGATCGCGGCTGATTGGCCGGTGTGGCTCACCGCCATGGTGGCGGTGGCGCTGAGCGCCACGGTGATGTCCTGGCACGGCGTGGTGCTGAGCGAATGCGTGCGGCTTGCGCCGCCGGGGATGCCTGGGGCGGCCACGGGCGGGGTGCTGAGTTTCGGGCAGGTGGGTGGGCTGCTGCTGCCGCTGGTTTATGCGCTGATGCTGGGGCTGACGGGCCATTCCGGTATCGGATTCCTGGTGTGCGGCTTGCCCGGGCTGGTGGTGGGGGTGATGCTGCTCCGCAAATAGCAACGGAGATGGCGATGCTGCGCGTGGGGTTCGTGGGGCCGGGCCTGATGGGCCATGGGGCGGCCAAGCATATTCTGCTGAAAGGCTATCCCCTGACGGTGCTGGGCCACCGCAACCGCGTGCCGGTGGACGACCTGATATCGCGCGGTGCGGCGGAGGCCAGGGATCTCGCCGCACTGGCGGCGGCCAGCGACGTGCTGGTGCTGTTCCTGCCCGGCGTGAAGGAGGTGGAGGCGCTGGTGACGGCCCTGCTGCCGCTGGCGCGCCCCGGCATGGTGGTGGTGGATGCCAGCACCGGCCTGCCGGAGGCCACGCGCACGCTGGGGGCGTTGCTGGCCGAAAAGGGCGTGGGGATGGTGGATGCCCCCGTGGGCCGCACGCCGAAGGAGGCGGAGGAGGGCAGGCTCTCCAGCCTGCTCGGCGGCGATCCCGCAGTGATCGCGCGTATCCGGCCGATCGTGGAATGCTATGCTGACACCATCATCGACTGCGGCCTGCTTGGGGCCGCCCTCACAGTGAAGCTGGTGAACAACTTCGTCAGCTTCAGCAATGCCGTGGTCATCAGCGAAACCTTCGCCGCCGCGGCGAAGCTGGGGGTGGACCCGAATGCCTTGGCGGCGATGATCGAGGCCGGTGGCGCCAACAGCGTGATGTTCAGCTGGATCGCCCCCTGGATCCGCGAGGGCGATGACAGCCGGGGCCGCGGCAAGCTGTGGATGGGCCAGAGCGTGCTGGAGACGTATCGCGGCATGGCCAAGCAGGCCGGCGCGCCGACGGAGATGGCCGATGCCGTCAGCCGCAGCACCGCCGCCGTGGTGGAGGCCGGGCATGGCGAGCGCTATCTGCCCACCCTGCCCGGGATCATGGCGCTGATGGCAGGCAGCCCGATCCGCAACCTCGACGGCAGTGACCTGTAGCTACGCCTTCTGGGGCAGGATGAGGAACTTCGCCCCGGTGGCGCGCTTGGCGTATTGCGCGATTGCCTCGGGCCGGAGTGCCTCGGCCAGGCCGATCTCGGCGGCGTAGTGGCTGGCGAAGGTGGTGGTGAGCTCGGCGGCGACGCGGGCCTTCAGGCGATTGGCGGTCTCGGCGCCGAACTGGGCCATGCGCGGCATCAGCAGCCAGCCGCCCATGCCCCAGGCGCTGCCGAAGCTGCGGGTGAACTCGGTGGGGCCGGTGTTCAACGCGCCGTAGATATAGACCTGCTTGTGCACGGTGGAGCCGTAGCGGCTGTAGGTGGTGGCGGTGCGGATGATCGCCGCTTCCATCGCCGCCAGGATCTGCCCGGCCAGCTTGCCGCCGCCGGTGGCATCGAAGGCGAGCGTGGCGCCGGTTTCCGCCAGTGCGTCCACCAGCCGGTCGGTGAAATCGGGTGCCGTGCTGTCCAGCACCCATTTGGCACCCTGGCCGCGCAGCAGATCCGCCTGGGCGGCGCTGCGCACGATGTTGACCAGCTTCACGCCATCGGCCTGGCAGATGCGCAGCAGCATCTGGCCGAGATTGGAGGCCGCCGCGGTGTGCACCAGGGCGGTGTGGCCCTCGCGGCGCATGGTTTCCACCATGCCCAGCGCGGTGAGCGGGTTCACGAAGCAGGAGGCGCCCTGGGCGGCGGTGGCGCCTTCGGCGAGCACCAGGCAATCGGCGAGCTTCAGGGTGCGGTACTGGGCGTACATCGCGCCGCCGAACATGGCGATGGTGCGGCCCAGCAGATGGGTGGCGCCCTCGCCGGCGGCGATCACCGTGCCGGCGCCCTCATTGCCCACCGGCAGGGATTGGCCGATTCGCGCGGCCATCGCCGTCAGTGCGGCCTTCGGCACCGGGGCGGTGAAGGTGGGATGGGCGTTGGTGCCGCCGGTGCGGCCGGCGGAGAGGTCGGCGGGGCCGATCAGCAGGCCGAGGTCGGACGGGTTGATCGGCGACGCCTCCACCCGCACCAGCACTTCGCCAGGGCCGGGCGGGGCCACGGGCACCTCGGCGAGCGAGACCTCGATCTCGGCGCTGTCGCGCAGCAGGGAACGGATCTGCAGCCCGGTGCTGGGCAGGGGGGTGGCCATGGCGTGGTCCTCTCGGTCTGTCGCGGCGCAGCTTACCCATCATGGGCGCGCGTGGCTTGGGATGTCATGGTGAGGGACGCGCGGGGGAAATGGTGCCCAGGAGTGGAATCGAACCACCGACACTGCGATTTTCAGTCGCATGCTCTACCAACTGAGCTACCTGGGCATATGGCGCTGTCGGCGGGGAGCGAATAGCCCGGATGCGGGCTGCAATCAACCCGTCATCTCGTCATCTTTTTCCGGCGGCGGGCCGGGGATGCGATAGGTCTCGCCGAACCAGCGGCCAAGGTCGATTTCGGCGCAGCGCGGGCTGCAGAACGGGCGGTCGCGCTCGGTGCCGGGCTTGCGGCAGATCGGGCAGGAGCCTGGGGCTTTAGCCATGGGCGATTTCCTCGATGTGCCAGGCCCGTGGGGGCAGCGTGGGGTCTGGGCGCAGGGAGATGGGGTGGCCGGCGCGGGCGGTGAAGGCGGGCAGGGCGATGGGGTCGGCGGGGAGGGCGCCAGGGCGGCGGCCAGGGCGGAGCCGAGGCTGGCGCGGCGCTTGGGGGAGAGGCCGGCGAGGTCGATGACGATGGCGCCGGCGAGGTTGCGCAGGCGGATCTGGCGGGCGAGGGCGGGCAGGGCGGTGCGGTTGGCCTGTTCGTGGCTGCGGCCCTTGTCGCCGCGGCCGGCGCTGGCGCTGCCGAGGTCGTGCGACTCCGAGAGGGACTCGATCTGCGACTCCAGCGACTCGGAAAAAGCTTGGCGGACGAGGCGGAGGCGGTCGCCCAGGAGGGGGCGGAGTTGGGCGAGCAGGGCGGGGTCGTCCAGCTCGATCTCGGCCATGGGGTGCAGGGCGGCGAGGCGTTCGATGGCGCCGGGGCCGCGGCGCAGGAGGGCGACGGGGCCGGGCTCAATGGGTTCGGCGATCTTGGCGCTGAGGCGGGGGCCCTTGCCGCCCTGGGGGGCGCGGGTGACCTGGACGGGCAGGATGGTGCCTTCCGGGGCGTTGCTGCCCTGGCTGTCGGGCAGGAAGCCTTCGGTGCCGTCGTGCAGCTTCACGAAGCTGCCGGCCAGGGCGGGCAGGCGGGCGGTGATGCGGCCGCGGTGGAGGTCGCCGACGGTATCCCGTTCCCCTGGCGGCGCGCCGGGGCGTTCGATGGCATAGTCCAGCGGGCCGCTCGCATCGCAGGCCACGGCGCGGATTTCGCCGGGGCTCGACGAGGCGCGGATGATCACGGCAGGTTGTAGCCGAGGCCGCGCAGGAGTTGCGCGGTTTCGAACAGCGGCAGGCCGATGACGCTGGAATGGCTGCCGGAGAGGAAGCGGATATGGGCGGCGGCGCTGCCCTGGATGGCGTAGCCGCCGGCCTTGCCCTGCCATTCGCCGGTGGCGATGTAGGCCATGATCTGCGCTTCCGTGAGGCGGGCGAAGGCGACGGCGGTTTCGGACACGCGTTCCGCCTTCCGGCCATCGGGGCCGTGCAGCACCACGGCGGTGAGCACGGTGTGGCGGCGGCCGGAGAGGAGATCGAGGCAGGTTCGGGCCTGGGCGGGCGTTTCGGCCTTGGGCAGGATGCGGCGGCCGACGGCCACCACGGTATCGGCGGCGAGGATGAAGGCGCCGTCCCGGTGCGCCGCCTGCGCCTTGGCGCGCGCGAGGCGCTGGGCGTACGGGCGGGGCGCTTCGCCCTTGTGGGGCGTTTCGTCGGTGTCGGTCGGGGTGACGGCGTCTGGCGTGATGCCGATCTGGGCCAGCAGGGCCAGGCGGCGCGGGCTGGCGGATGCCAGGATCAGTGGCGCCAGGATGTGGGGAGCCTGGCCCGGCGGCGAGGGCACGTCTGTGATCGTGGCCGGCCTATTTGAATCGGAAGGTGATGCGGCCCTTGGAGAGATCGTAGGGCGTCATCTCCACGTTCACGCGATCCCCGGCCAGGACGCGGATGCGGTTCTTGCGCATCTTGCCGCTGGTGTGGGCGAGAATGCTGTGCTCGTTGTCCAGCTTCACGCGAAACATCGCGTTCGGGAGCAGCTCCATCACGGTGCCGCTGAACTCGATCATGTCTTCCTTGGACATCAGGCCTCTTGTGCTGTCGGTGGGGGTAGTCAATCGGCGCGCACCATGATGACCGGGCCCGCGCCGGTCAAGGCGCATGGCCGCGTATCAGGCAATCGTGCGGGAACGGAAGGTATTTTTTGGCGATATAATGTTCAGTTTGGCCGGTTCAAGCGGAGCGCGATGCTGCGGGCGTGGGCTTGCAGGCCCTCGGCTTCCGCGAGCGCGATGGCGGCGGGGCCGACGCGGGAGAGGCCGGCGGGGGTGGCCGACAGCCAAGTGGTACGCTTGAGGAAATCGAACACGCTGAGGCCGGAGGCGAAGCGGGCGGTGCGGCCGGTGGGCAGGACGTGGTTGGGGCCGGCGACGTAATCGCCCACCGCTTCCGGCGAGAAGGCGCCGAGGAAGGCGGCACCGGCGTGGCGGATGCGGGCGAAGAGGGCTTCGGGCTCCGCCGTCATGATCTGCAGGTGTTCCGGGGCGAGGCGATCCACCAGGGCGGTGCCTTCCTCCCAATCCGAGACCGTGATGATGGCGCCGTAGTCCCGCCAGGCGGCGCCGGCGATGGCGGCGCGGGGGAGGGTGGGGATTTCGGCTTCCACGGCGCGGGCGACGGCTTCGGCCTGCCTGGCGCTGTCGGTGATCAGGATGGACTGGCTGTCTTCGCCGTGTTCGGCCTGGGCGAGGAGGTCGACCGCGATGCGGCGGGGGTCTTGGCCGGCATCGGCGAGGACAACGACTTCGGAGGGTCCGGCGATGCTGTCGATGCCGACGCGGCCGAAGACCTGGCGCTTGGCTTCCGCGACATAGGCGTTGCCGGGGCCGACGATGCGATCGACCGGGGCGATGGTGGCGGTGCCCCAGGCCAGGGCGGCGACGGCCTGGGCGCCGCCGACGCGATAGATTTCCGACACGCCGGCGCGGCGTGCGGCGGCCAGGACCAGCGGGTTCAGCACGCCATCGGGGGTGGGCACGCACATGGCGATGCGGGCGACGCCGGCGGCGCGGGCGGGGATGGCGTTCATCAGGACGGAGGACGGATAGGCCGCCTTGCCGCCGGGGACGTAGATGCCGACGGCATCCAGCGCGTTCCAGCGCATGCCCAGGGTGAGGCCCTCTGGGTCGTCCATCCGGAGGTCTTGCGGGAGTTGGGCGCGGTGGAAGATTTCGATGCGGCGGGCGGCGATGTCCAGCGCTTCGAGCAGTTCGGCGGGGACGGAGGCGGTGGCTTGCTCAATCTCGGCTTCGGTGATGCGCAGGCGATCCGGCGTGATGGGCATGCGGTCGAAGCGGGTGGTGTAGTCGCAGAGGGCTTCGTCGCCGCGGGCGCGGATGTCCGCGATGATGGCGGCGACGACGTCGCCGACGTTCGAGGTGGTTTCGCGGGCCTGGTTGAGGAGGGCGGCGAAGTCGGCTTCGAAGCCCGGGTCCGTGGTGTTGAGGCGCTTCATGAGATGGCCGCCAAGGCATCCCTAAAGCGGGCGATCATGGCGCCGACGGCCTCCGGGCGGGTTTTCAGCGCGGTGCGGTTGACGATGAGGCGGCTGGTGACCTTGGCGATGACCTCGGTTTCCACCAGGCCGTTGGCCTTGAGGGTGGAGCCGGTGGCGACGAGATCGACGATGACACGGGTGAGGCCGAGGGCGGGGGCCAGTTCCATCGCGCCGTTCAGATGCACCACATCGGCGTTGATGCCGCGGCTGGCATAATGGCGGCGTGCGATGTTGGGATACTTGGTGGCGACCTTGATGCGCGACCAGGTGCTGGGGTCGTCGGTGCCCGCCGTGGCCTTCGGCTCCGCCACCGAGACGCGGCAGGCGCCGATGCCGAGATCGAGCGGGGCGTAGATTTCGGGGTAGTCGAATTCCATCAGCACATCGGCGCCGCAAATGCCGATCTGCGCCGCGCCGAAGGCCACGAAGGTGGCGACATCGAAGCTGCGGACGCGCACGACATCGAGGCCGGGGTCATCCGTGGCGAAGCGCAGGGCGCGGCTGTTCTCGTTGGCGTAGTCGGGGTTGGGATGGATGCCGGCGGCATGGAGCAGCGGGGCGCATTCCGCGAGGATGCGGCCCTTGGGGAGGGCAAGGATCAACGGGCCGGTGGCGTCCGGCTCCTGGAGTTCAGCGCGGAAGGCGGCGGTCATTGGGGGCTCCATTCTCCGGGCGCTTGATAGCGGAGGTTGTGCGGTGCGGGAATTGGGAGGGGCGGGGTGCTGGATTGCGTTCACACGACAAGGCCAGGGGCTCTGACCCAGACCTCATTCAGTAAATAAGTAAATCCTAATATAAATAGGCATGAGTCGACGCCCTCGAAAGCGAGGGGATTTTGGGCTTGGGGTGGAATGGAGTCATGGCGGTGCGCGGGCTTCCTGCGCGCAATACAATGGGGCGTGGGGGCAGGCAGGGCGCGCATGCCGCGGCAGGGGGGACCGGCGAAGATCCAGCCGGGGACGAGGCCGGCTTCGACGCAGATGGCGTGGATGGCGCGGCCGACGAAGGGGATGACGTAGACGAAGTCCGGGTCGTGCTCGGCTTCGTCTTCGTCGGTCAGGTGGGGGGAGAGATCCCAGGCGGCTTCAGCCCGGCCGAGGAGGCGGGCGAGCAGGGCGAGGATCAGGGCCGCGAGACCGGCGCCAAACTGCGGGCGCGCGTTTGCGACCGCCTCTAGGGCGGTGCGCAACGCGGCGGCAGTGGCGGTGGATGAATGCGGCATAAGGGGAATATATGCCGGATGATAGGACCGGTGGAAGGATTTTTGTCGGTTTAGGAAATTTTTTTCTTCTGCCTGCGTGTTGTGCTGCGACACCCCCCTCCGGCTCCCCCCGCGCAAGCGCAGGGGGAGGGAAGCGGTTTTAGTGGCTGGGGGTCTGGGGCCTCAGGCCCCAGTGGGGTCCAGGGGCAAGGCCCCTGGCCTTTGCCTAGGCGGCGACGCGCTCGATGTTGGCCCCGCAGGCGGCGAGTTTTTCTTCGGCGGCTTCGTAGCCGCGGTCGAGGTGGTAGACGCGGTTGACGATGGTTTCGCCGGAGGCGGCGAGGCCGGCGACGATGAGGCCGAAGCTGGCGCGCAGGTCGCTGGCCATGACAGGGGCGCCGGAGAGGTGGGGCGTGCCGCGGACGATGGCGGAGGCGCCGTGGACGTTGATGCGGGCACCCATGCGGTTGAGCTCCGGCACGTGCATGAAGCGGTCTTCGAAGATGTTTTCGGTGATCATGCTGGCGCCTTCGGCGACGCAGAGCAGGGCCATGAGCTGGGCCTGCATGTCGGTGGGGAAGCCGGGGTAGGGTTCGGTGATGAAATCGATCCCGTGCAGGCCGTTGCGGCGCGAGACGGTGACGCCGCCTTTGTCTTGCGTGATGTCCACGCCGGCTTCGGCCAGGGTGCGGACGACGGCGCCGAGATGGGTGATGCAGCCATTGTTGAGGCGGATGCTGCCGCCGGTGATGGCCGCCGCACAGGCGTAGGAGCCGGTTTCGATGCGGTCCGGGATGATGGCGACGGTGGCGCCGTGGAGCTTCTTGACGCCTTCGATGGTCAGCGTGTCCGACCCGATGCCGGTGATGCGGGCACCCATGGCGACCAGGCATTCGGCCAGGTTGGCGATTTCGGGTTCGCGGGCGGCGTTGGCCAGGGTGGTTTGGCCATCGGCCAGGGCGGCGGCCATGAGCAGGTTCTCGGTGGCGCCGACGCTGGGGAAGGGCAGGACGATGGTGGCGCCGTGCAGGCCCTGGTTGGGGGCTTTGGCGTTGACGTAGCCAGCATCGAGCGTGATTTCGGCGCCCATCTGCTCCAGCCCCTTGAGGTGGAGATCGACCGGGCGGGCGCCGATGGCGCAGCCGCCGGGGAGGGAGACTCGGGCTTCGCCGATTCGGGCCAGGAGCGGGCCGAGGACGAGGAAGGAGGCGCGCATCTTGCGCACGATGTCGTACGGCGCCTCGGTATTGGTGATGGGGCCGCCGATGGAGAGGGTTCGGCCATCATTGCTGGCTTTTTCGACCGCGACGCCGTGCTGGGCGAGGAGGCTGCCCATGGTGCGGATATCGTCCAGCAGGGGGACGTTGGCGAGGACGAGGCGGTCTGCGGTGAGCAGGCCGGCGGCCATCAGCGGGAGGGCGGCGTTCTTGGCGCCCCCGATGGTGATGGCGCCTTCAAGCGGCCGGCCGCCGCGGATGCGAAACTTGTCCATGTACCGTCCGCCCTGGTTGCCATCCGTCCTGGAGGTTGCCTGCGTGGGCGTTAGCGGGCCCGACGCTGGCGCGAACTTCATACACCACTTTAACCGAGGCGGGGAAGTGCCACACCGCGTTGGCCCATATATTTCCCGGCCTTGTCTGCGTAGCTGGTTTCGCAGGGCTCGTTGCCCTGGATGAAGAGGAACTGGCAGATGCCCTCGAAGGCATAAATCTTGGCGGGTAGCGGGGTGGTGTTGCTGATCTCGATGGTGACCTGGCCTTCCCATTCCGGTTCCAGGGGCGTGACGTTCACGATGATGCCGCAGCGGGCGTAGGTGGATTTGCCGAGGCAGATCACCAGCACGTCGCGCGGGATGCGGAAATATTCCACCGTGTGGGCCAGCGCGAAGCTGTTGGGGGGGATGACGCAGACCGGCTGGGTGCGATCGACAAAAGAATTCGGGTTGAACTGTTTCGGATCGACGATTGCGGAGT
This sequence comes from Alphaproteobacteria bacterium, assembly GCA_026400815.1. Taxonomy (GTDB): domain Bacteria; phylum Pseudomonadota; class Alphaproteobacteria; order Acetobacterales; family Acetobacteraceae; genus CAMDGX01. Next base: position 7,878 of record JAPLOI010000084.1, on the reverse strand, counting down.
CCACGTTGGTGAAGACCTTGAATGAATCGGCGACTCGCGCGTCGTAGCCGTAGCTGGAAAGGCCGTAGCTGATGACCCCCTCGCGCTTTTGCGTTTCGATGAATGGCTCGATCATGCCGTGTTCGGTGGCCATCCGGCGGATCCAGCGGTCTGACATCACGGGCATGGTGGGGGTCCTGCGCGGGGGCTTGGGGGGGCGGCGGGGGGTCTAGCCGGTATGGTGCGGCGCGGCAAACCCTGAGCGGGAGGGTCTGACCGTGGTGGGGGACATGAAGGTACCGGCGAAGCCGGGCACGGTGCCGGCAAAGCCTGCACGGGACCAGCGGCTGGATGTGGTGAAGGGGGTGCTGCAGCTTTCCATCTTTGCCAAGCATATCGGCTTGTCGTTCGTGGGTGGGTGGGTGATCCACAGCAACTGGGGGTTTTCCGACAGTTCGGAGCTGTTCCTGCTGCTGTCCGGCTTCACGCTGGGGAGTGTGTTCGCGCTGAAGCAGACGAAGGCCGGCTGGGCGGCGGCGGCGTGGGACATGCTGGGGCGGGCGGTGCGGCTGTATCGCACGCATCTGCTGGTGTTCGCGCTGTTCGGGCTGATGGTGGCCACGGCCTGCGTGACGGTGCTGCCGGGGGAGAGTGGGCGGTTGGGTTGGGCGCGGGTGTTGGCGACGCCGCTGGAGGTGTTGCCGGCGATCCTGCTGATGCTGCACCAGCCGGCCTTCATGGGGATTTTGCCGAGCTTCGTGTGGGCGATGCTGCTGCTGCCGGGGTTCGCCTGGCTGTGGGCGCGAGTCGGCGAGTCGGCGATTCTGCTGCCGTTGGCGGTGTATGCGGTGGTGCAGGTGGTGGGCTGGCATGTGCCCGGCGTGGAGTTCGATCCCTTCGCCTGGCAGGTGCTGTTCCTGGGCGGGGCGTGGCTGGGGCGGCGGGCGTTGCTGCGGGGGCAGGCGCTGGCGTTGCCGCCGGTTTGGGACCGGGTGGTGACGGTGGGCGCGGTGGCGGTGCTGGCGGTGGGGCTGGGGACGCGGGTGGCGCTGCATGGGGCGTTGCCGGAGATCGGGCTGTGGGCGGCGCCGTTCGCGGAGCCGCGCTGGATCACGGAGAACGCGGGGCTGCCGGTGACGGCGCTGGTGCATGCGCTGGCGCTGGCCTGGCTGGTGGCGCGGTTCGTGCCGAAGGATGCGGCGTGGATGCGGGTGGCGGCGGCGGAGTGGCTGGCGGCGATCGGGCGGAAGAGCCTGGAGGTGTTCTGCCTGGGGCTTTTCCTGTCCTGGGGGGCGACGCAGGTGTTGGCTTTGGCGCCGTTGAGTTGGGCGCTGGATCTGGGGCTGACGGCGGCGGGGATGTTGGCGCTGGGGGTGTGGGCGCGGTGGCTGGGGCGGGTTGGCCGGACCCGCGCGGGGGTGCCCGATCGGGCCGCAGTGCCGTTGCGGTAATGCGCGAGTCAGGAAAGTTTACACTTTATGGCACGGACTCGGGAGCCACCGTCGGGTTGCTTTACACATTGCCGCCCAGCCCGTCCGACCCGTGCCTTAACGTATTGATAAATAGTTAACAAAAATACTGGCACGTGAATTGCATAAGGAACTCTGAACGAGCGCATTCCCGGGGGATCGGGGGGCGTGTGGCAACAGTTTGGGGGTACGATGTTGAATATTAAGGCGTTGGCGGTTGGTCTGGCGGTTGCGGCAGTTTCTGCGGCACCGGCTGGGGCGACGGTGTTCCAGGTTTTTTCGGACTTTGATGGCGGCCTGACCACGTTCACGAACATGGTGAATGCGTCGGGCGGCACGATGGTTTCGGATGTGCTGCCGACCTCGGGGAGTGGCGTGCGCACGGACTACACCATTACGCGGCCCAATAATGCCGCCGTGTCGCTGAATGGTCTTTACACCCTGTCGAACTCTTCGCCGACCCGCACCACTTCGGGTGGCGTGATCACAATCAACCCGGCGGGCGGTCTTGGCAACGGCCGGGATCCGATCGGTTCGATCAACAGCGGCATCAAGTTCGACTTTTCCTCGTACGCGCCGTTGGGCGGCATCGGCACCGGCATCAATGCGCTTGCGTTTGAAGTGGGCGACTGGGGCACGTGCTGCAAGAACCCGGTCTCGAACATCTACATGTCGTTCGACGGCACGAGTGTGATCACGCTGGGTTCGTCCACCGCCACTAATAACGTGTTTCTCACCAACAATGGCGCCGGCGTGTTTGTTGCGGCGTTCAACGATACCCAGCTTTACACCCAGGTTTATTTCTGGGGTGACGGGCTTGGCGAGGTCCTGGTGGCCGGTGGCACCGTGCGCTACGCCCAGATCGCCCAGGGCCAGCTGGTGCCGGTGGAGACCCCGGAGCCGCTGAGCCTGGCGCTGTTGGGCACCGCGCTGGCGGGGCTGGGGCTGGTTCGGCGCCGCGCCGCCTGATCGCGGCGACATCCGGAAGAACCGGAACGGGCGGCTCCCCATGGGAGCCGCCTGTTTTCTTTCATGGGTCCCGGAACCGGGCGCTGAGGCACCCGTCTCAGCCTGGATGGTGGCGGGCGGGGAGGCTGCTGTGGCTCAGCGCCTGGGGATGGGCCAGCCCGGTGGGGCCGGCAGGAAGGCGCGGGTGGTGCCTTGGGTCCAGGCGGTGCGTTGCAGCGCGGGGTCCAGGGCGGCGGTGGTGCTGAGGTAGCGGGCGTTCGGGCGGATGCGCAGGCCGGACAGTTCCAGCCGGTCGGCATCCCAGCAGCAGCCGATGGTGGGGTCTGACGTGATATCGCCATCCGTGTGGCGGGCGCAGGATTCGGCGAGGAGGTCGAGGCGGGTGGGATCGAGGGCGAGCAGGGCGGTGGCGGCGAGGTCGCGCGCCAGGGCGGCGGCGCGGGGGCCGTGCTCCGGGTCTTCGTTGTCGTTGATGCGGCGGCTGTCGTGCAGCAGGGCGAAGAGCTCGATCAGCTCGGCGTCGGCGCCTTTGGTGTGGGCGGCGAGGGCGAGGCCGTTGGCGCGGACGCGGCGCCAGTGGCCGGGGCCGTGGATGCCGGAGAGGCCGAGGCGGTAGCCTTCCATCACCCGCGCCAGCAAGGGCGGGGTGATGGCGGCGGGCGGTTCGTTCATGCCGTGGCGGTCAGGCGGCGATCTTTACCTGCATCGCGCCGTAGCCCTTGATGAAGGTGGAGTGGATGCGGCTGGGTTCCTCCAGCACCTCGATCTCGAAGCCGCGCTTGAGGATTTCCTCCCAGACGATGCGCAGCTGCATTTCGGCGAGGCGGTTGCCGACGCAGCGGTGGATGCCGAAGCCGAAGCTGAGGTGCTGGCGGGGGCGCTTGCGGTCGATGATGAGGTCCATCGGGCGCTCGATCATCTCCTCGTCGCGGTTGCCCGAGACGTACCACATGATGACCTTGTCGCCCTTCTTGATTTGCTTGCCGCCGAGTTCGGCATCGGCGAGCGCGGTGCGGCGCATGTGGGCGAGAGGGGTTTGCCAGCGGATGATCTCGGGGATCGTGCTGTCCAGCAGGGCGGGGTTGGCCTTCAGCTTGGCCCATTCGGCGGGGAACTTGCTGAAGGCGTAGAGGCCGCCGGTGAGGGAGTTGCGGGTGGTGTCGTTGCCGCCGACGATCAGCAGGATGATGTTGCCGAGGAATTCCTGCGGCGACATCTCGCGCGTGGCGGGCGAGGATTGCAGCATGCGGATGAGGTCGTTGCTGTCCCCTGGGCCGGCGGGCTTGGCCAGGCGCTCATTCCACAAATTCATGAAGTAGCCGAGGCATTCGCGGAGTTCGGCCTGGCGCTGTTCCTCGGTATCGACGATGCCGTAGCCGGGGACGGCGGTGGCGACATCGGACCAGCGGGTGAGCTTGCGACGGTCCTCGAAGGGGAAATCGAACAGGGTGGCGAGCATCTGGGTGGTGAGCTCGATGGAGACGCGGTCCACCCAATCGAACGCCTCGCCGCGGGGCAGGGCGTCGAGGATGGTTTGGGCGCGCTCGCGGATGATGCCTTCCAGCGTGGCGAGGTTGGTGGGGGCGACGATGGGGGAGACGGCGAGGCGCTGGGCGTCGTGCCGCGGCGGGTCCATGGCGATGAACATGGGCAGCGGGAAATCGACGCGCTGGTCGCGGATGGAGATGCCGCCGAGGGTGGAGAGGGAGGAGAAGGTGGCGTGGTTGGTGTCCACCGCCATGATGTCTTTGTATTTGGTGACGGACCAGTACGGGCCGAACTCGCTTTCCGCGGTGTAGTGGACCGGGTCTTCGCGGCGCAGGCGCTCGAAATAGCCCCAGTGGGCGTCGGCGGCGAAGGCTTCGGGGCGGGCGGGGTTCAGCTGATCGAGGGGGAGGCTGTACGGGTCGGCCAGGGGGGGGATGTGCGGGGCGTCGTTCATGGCCGGGTCTCCTCGGGTCTTGCCCCGTGATGGGGGTGTTGGGGGCTTTATAGCGCGGATGCGGGCGGTTTCGAAGCAAATCGGGTTGCTTGCCCGGGAGGGGCTGGCTGGCGCAGTGTTCCGGCAAACGGGGAAAACGCCATGCTCACCAGCGACTTCGAAGTGTACGATCCGCGCTTTGCCGGGCTCGTGTTCGGCAACGTGCATGTGGACAAGCTTTACGAGGGCTGCCGCTGGGCGGAGGGGCCGGCGTATTTTGCGGCGCATCGGTATCTCGTGTGGTCCGACATTCCGAATGACCGGATGATGCGCTGGGACGAGACGGACGGGTCCGTGAGCGTGTTCCGGCAGCCGGCGGAGAATTCCAACGGGAATACGGTGGATCGGCAGGGGCGGCTGATCACCTGCCATCATCGGGCGCGCCAGGTGGTGCGGACGGAGCATGACGGCAGCCGGACGGTGCTGGCGAGCCATTGGCAGGGGCGGCGGCTGAATTCGCCGAACGACGTGGTGGAGAAGAGCGACGGCTCCATCTGGTTCACCGACCCGAGCTACGGGATCGACTTCGATTATGAAGGGGATGCGGCGCCGAGCGAGATCGGGGCGTGCCATGTGTACCGGATCGACCCCGCCAGCGGCGAAGTGCATGCGGTGGCGCTGGATTTCGCCAAGCCGAATGGGCTGGCGTTCTCGCCGGATGAGCGGTTTCTGTACATCGCCGATACCGGGTTCAGCCATGGCGCGCAGTATCCGCGGCATATAAGGCGGATGCGGGTGGATGGCGGCGCGCTGCTGGACAGCGAGGTGTTCGCGGCCTGCGACGTGGGGATGTTCGACGGGTTGCGGGTGGACCGGCACGGCAATGTGTGGACGTCGGCCGGGGATGGGGTGCGCTGCTATGCGCCGGACGGGACGCTGATCGGGTTGGTGCGGATTCCGGAGGTGGTGGCGAATTGCTGCTTCGGCGGGATCAAGAAGAACCGGTTGTTCATCTGCGGCACCACGTCGCTCTATGCGGTGTTCCTGAACACGGCGGGCGTTTAGCGACGGCGGCCGATGCCCCAGTCTAGCGCGCCGGCGGGGGGCGCGGTGCCGGTGCCGGCGGCCACGACCTGGGCCAGGCGGGCTTCTGCGGTGGCCTGGGAGGCGCCGGTGGCGATCTCGCCGACATGGGAGGCGATGCTGCCGATGGTGGCGCGCAGGCCCTGGCTTTCGGCCACCAGGGTTTCGGCGATGGTTCCGGCCTGCTGGCCGATGGCGCGCAGGCTGCGGTAGAGCGCCAGGGCCTTTTCGGTGGCGGGGATGCGGTGGCCCTGCGCGGCCAGCGCCTCGCTGCCCAGCCGGGCGGCGTTGGTGCCCAGGGCGGCGACATCTTCCGCCAGCGCCTTGCTGGTGGCGATGCGGTCCGGCAGTTGTTCCAGCGTGGCCAGTATCGGGCGCAGTTTGGTGCGCAGCACGGCGAGGTCCTCGGCCTCCGGGCTTTGGGCGATGCTGGAGAACGCGGTGCCGTGGGTTTGGATCGCCTCCCCCACCGCGCGGACGGCGGCCGCGGCGTGGGCGGCGCGGGTGGAGAGCTCGGCGGTTTCTTCGAGGAACGCCTGGAATTCGGCCTGCAGGGTGGCGGTGCGGGCGGGGTCTGGCACGCGGGCGGCGCCGAGCTTCCAGGCTTCGGCGGCGAGTTCCTCCGCGCGGGCGGCGAGTTCGGCTACTTCGAGCGCGGTATCGGCCTGCGGCAGGATGCGTTGGGCCAGGAGCTTGAGCGCCATGACCAGGCCGCCGAGCAGGGCGCGGCGGGCGTTCGGGGCACCTGGGGGTGCGGGGTGGTCGGATGGCATGGTGGCGAATCCTGGCCTGACCGCCAGAGGAGCATGCCGCCAGATAAAGAGTTCCTAATCGCCCTTGGCGGTATCTGGAGCTTCCGGCGGGGTGGGGGGCTCGCCCTCGGTGCGGGCGCGCTGCTGTTGCTTGCGGCGCAGCAGGTTGGCGCGCAGGGCGGCGGCCTGGCGAGCCTCCCGCGCCTGCTTCTCCGCCAGGGCGCGCGCGGTGAGGGTGAGGCGGGGGGGCGGCTCGTCCATGGCGGTGGAATGGGCAGCCGGGCGCGCGGCGTCAAGCCGGCATGTCCGGGGCGAGGGGCAGGGGGGTTGCGCCGTGCGGGGTCTGCGGCTAATCACCCGACCACGGCGCTGCACTAGCTCAGTGGTAGAGCACTCCCTTGGTAAGGGAGAGGTCGACAGTTCAATCCTGTCGTGCAGCACCATTCTTTTCAAAGGGTTAGGCATTCCCCCCTGATAGTTTTCGGGGCCAGTGAACCCGTGAACACCCTTGCGGCTTCACGCAGATAATCCGGCGAGTGCGTGGCATAAACGCGCTCTGTGGTCTGCTCGCTGTCCTCAAGATACCGCGCCACCTCGGCAATCGGCACACTTCCCGCAACCGTCCACGTAGCGGCTTTATGCCTGAGTGTGTGCGGGGTCACGCTTGCCAGCCCGGCCCGCCAAGTCGCTGCGTTGAATCCGGTTTTGACACTGGCCACGCGCCTACCGCCATGCTCAACCACGAAATTGCACGTTGCACCGGATCGCGCTTCCAGCAAATGCGGGCGCAGGGCATCGGGGATCGGCACCGTCGCGCGTTTCTTGTTCCCCATGGCATCGCCCAAGTTGATCATGCCGCGCGCCAGGTCTACGCGCCCCCACGTCAGGGACAGCAGCGCACCAGTACGGGCGGCGGTATAGAGGCCGAACGCGACGAACAGGCGCACATGGGGTGCGTGGCAGGCTGCCAGTAGCTGCGCGGCTTCATCCCGTGTCAGCCACCTATCGCGCGGTTTGTCGGCGCTCGGAGCCTCCACGGCGGGCGCAACCGCTATCCACCTGGCATTGACCGCCCAGCGCAGGGCAGCCCGCGGCGTGACGACCTTCCGAGCAATGGTGCCGTTGGCGACGGGCTTGCGCGTCGCCCCGGCAGCATATCCCTCCGCGCGGCGCTGGCGGGCGTAGAGACGTGCGCGTGTCGTCGTCAGGTGATCGGGCGTCAAATCCCCCAGGTGCCGCCGCAGGGCCTTGCACGAGTATTCGAGCGTAGCATGCAAGGCGACGATGCCGCGTCTGTCTGCCAGGTATCCGTCGAGGATTGCGCTGACGGGTCGGCTGCTCCGGTGGCGGCGGCTCTAGCGTGCCGGCGACGAGCTGGGCGAGGAACCTCTCAGCTTCGCGGCGATCTGCTGTCCGCGCTGATACGCGGTGCCAGGCGTCGGGATCATGTCAGCTCCAGTGCGGCCGCCGCAGCGCGGCTGCCTTCTTGAGCGGAAGCACGGTGGCCTTTGTGGCGCAGACCTGGGATTGGGATTGTCCCGTTTGGGTGGACACGCTGAGGTTTTGGTCGTGTCCCCGGGCGTGGTGTAGGAGCGGTGGGTAAGTCGCCCGCCGTAGCGACCGCCGAGAGTCTGGCGGAGGCGGGCGACTTATCCACGGCGGTGGTCACCGTGGCAGTGCTGGGTAGGGTTGGGTTGCGAGACAC
>JAPLOI010000074.1 GCA_026400815.1 Alphaproteobacteria bacterium | reverse complement strand
CGGGTAGCGCAGCCCACGCCGATCCGCCGCGCGTCGATGTTCCGCTGTCCATGCCATCCCTCACCCCCACGAATCGTCCCAACGGGCAGGGAATCACATCCGATTCAGGCGATTCAACTTCTTTCCGGATGGGCTCTAAGCCTCCAATGGAATACAATGGTGCGGCCTCATGCGCATGCATGCGTGCACGGCACGGCTGAACCGGCGTGCGCTTCGCAAAATATGTGCCAGATATTATGTTGAATTAAAACAAATAATTAGGCACGATTACCTATGTATGTTGGAATTTATGTAAAATAAAACGACCATCAAAAGCGCATTATTTCGCGCAACCGCTTGATTGCCATACAATGATAGACAGCGATGTGTAATACATTCCGACAGAATGCCGGATCACGCCGGGCCGGGCGAGGCTTGCTGGCCGCGCGCCGGGCCCGGGGGCCCGATCACCCTTTCGTGTCGCGCCGTGCCAAGGGCGGGGAGAATTGCGGCTCCGTGTCCCAGGGGAACAGGATCCAGGTGTCCTGGCTCACTTCCGTCACGAAATCATCCACCAGCGGCTTGCCGGCGGCCTTGGCATAGACGGTGGCGAAGTGGGCTTTCGGCAGCAGGGCACGCACCACCTTGGCCGTGGTGCCGGTATCCACCAGGTCGTCGATCAGCAGCCAGCCTTCGCCATCCCCGGCGGCGGCGGGCAGCTTGGCCACCACCGGCGCGCCCTTCTGCTCCTCATCATAGGTAACGACGGAGACAGTTTCGATCACCCGGATTTCCAGCTCGCGCGCCACGATCGCCGCCGGGATCAGCCCGCCGCGGGTGATGGCCACCACGCCCTTGAACGGGCCCTTCGGCATCAGCCGCCAGGCCAGCGCGCGGGCATCGCGGTGCAGCTGGTCCCAGGTGACGGTGAAGTAGTGCTGCGCCATCAGAACAGCTTCCCCCCGTTCGGCACGGCGAGGTCCGGCCGGATCATCACCACCGCGCCCTCCGAGTCCGGCACGCCCAGCGTCAGCACCTCGCTCATGAACTTGCCGATCTGGCGCGGCGGGAAGTTCACCACGGCCAGCACCTGGCGGCCGATGATCTCGTCGGGCGTGTAGTATTTGGTGATCTGGGCGGACGAGCGCTTCACGCCGATCTCGCCCCCGAAATCGATGCGCAGCTTGATGGCGGGCTTGCGCGCCTCCGGGAACGGTTCGGCGGCCACGATGGTGCCTACCCGGATATCCAGCGCCTCGAACTCCTCGATCGTCGCCATGCTGCCCTGCCCGTTGCCGTTCCGCCCTGTTGCCAGCCCCCCGTGCGGTTGCCAAGGGGTGTCACAAATGCGACGGTCCACGCCTCTTTCCGCCGCCACAGGGGCCCCGATGCGCGATTTTCACTTCCCGGGCCGCAGCCCGGTCTATTCCGTTCACGGCATGGCCGCCACGTCGATGCCCGGCGCCACGCTCGCCGCGCTGGACGTGCTGCGCGCCGGCGGCAACGCGCTGGATGCGGCCGTGGCCGCGGTGGCCACGCTGTGCGTGATCGAGCCGGCCAGCACCGGCATCGGCGGTGACTGCTTCTGCCTGTATGCCCCGGCCGGGGAGAAGAAGGTCTATGCGCTGAACGGCTCCGGCCGCGCGCCGGCCGCGGCGAATATCGACTGGTATGAGGGCCAGGGCATCTCCGCCATCGAGGCCACCTCGCCGCATGCCGTAACCATCCCGGGCGCGATCTCGGCGTGGGAGACGCTGCTGGCCCGCTTCGGCACCAAGGGCCTGGACAGCGTGCTGCAGCACGCCATCACCTATGCCGAGAAGGGCCACCCGATCCATCCGAAGGTGGGCCGCGACTGGCCCGGCGCGGTGGACAAGCTGACCAAGGGCGGCGCCGACTACTTCCTGCCGCCGCCGGCCGTGGGCGACATGTTCTACCAGCCGCAGCTGGCCGCGACGCTGAAGAAGATCGCCAAGGAAGGCTCCAAGGGCTTCTACGAGGGCTCCGTGGCCGCCGATATCGTGGCGACGCTGCGCGCCCGCGGCGGGCTGCAGACCGAGGAGGATTTCTTCAACGGCCGCACCGCGGCGGAGTTCGTCGATCCGATCAAGATCGCCTGGAAGGACTATGAGGTTTGGCAGTGCCCGCCGAACGGCCAGGGCATGGTCAACCTGATGATCCTGGGCATGCTGGAGAAGCTCGGCATCGCGCCGGATGGCCCGCTGGGCACCACCCGCGTGCATCGCCACATCGAGGCCGCCCGCCTGGCCTATCGCGACCGCGACGCCTTCCTGGCCGATCCCGCCTTCGCGCCGGTTGATCTCGACCACCTGCTGAGCCGCCAGTACCTCAACGCCCAGGCCGGGCTGATCCGCGACGACAAGGCGATGGCCGTGCTGCCCGCGGCCGGCGAGAGCGGCGTGCCGGTGCATGCCGATACCGTCTATCTCTGCGTGGTGGACAAGGACGGCAACGCCTGCTCCTTCATCAACTCGCTGTTCCAGGGCTTCGGCTCCGGCATCCTGGCCAAGGACAGCGGCGTGATGCTGCAGAACCGCGGCTTCGGCTTCCGCTTCACCCGCGGCCACCCCAACACAATCGCGCCGAACAAGCGCCCGATGCACACCATCATCCCCGGCATGGTCACGAAAGACGGCGAGGCGGTGATGCCGTATGGCGTGATGGGCGGGCACTACCAGCCGATGGGCCATTCCTGGTTCCTGACCAACTTCCTGGAATACGGGCTGGACATCCAGGAGGCGCTCGACCTGCCGCGCATCTTCCCCTACGCCGGGAAGGTGGAGGCCGAGCGCGGCTTCACACCGGCGATGGTGGACAAGCTGTCGCGCCTCGGCCACCAGGTGGTGGAAGCCGGCGGGCCGCATGGCGGCGGCCAGGCGATCTTCATCGACCGCAAGCGCGGCGTGCTGATGGGCGGCAGCGAGCCGCGCAAGGACGGACTCGCCCTGGGTTACTAAGACAAGCAAGGCCAGGGCTTTGCCCTGGACCCGCATTAATTTCAAGGGGTCTGGGGCCTAAGGCCCCAGCGGGGTCCAGGAGCAGAGCCCCTGGCCTTTCTTTTGGGGAGTAAAACAAATGCTGTTCTATGATTCCGTCGGCCCGAACCCGCAGGTTGTCCGCATCTTCGCCGCCGAGCGTGGCGTGGACCTGCCCAAGACCACCATCGACCTGCGCGGCGGCGAGAATCGCCAGCCGGCCTACATGGCCAAGAATCCCTCCGGCCAGATGCCGGCGCTGGAGCTGGATAGCGGCTTCGTGCTCGCCGAGATCACCGCGATCTGCGAGTACCTGGATGAGGTCGGCCCCGCCGGCACCTCCCTGATCGGCGCCACCGCGCAAGAGCGCGCGGAAACCCGGATGTGGGTGCGCCGGCTGGACCTCAACATCCTGGAGCCGCTGGCCAACGGGTTCCGCTTCGCCGAGGGGCTGAAGCTGTTCGCCCCGCGCATCCACGTCATCCCGCAGGCCGCCGACGACCTGAAGCAGATCGCGCAGGAGAAGCTGACCTGGCTCGATAGCCTGATCGCAGGCCAGGAATTCATCTGCGGCAGCCGGCTCACGCTGGCCGATATCCTGCTGTTTTGTTTTCTCGATTTCGGCGCCAAGGTCGGCCAGCCGATCAACGAGGCGAACGCCAACATCGTCGCCCACCACGCCCGCATGAAGGCGCGGCCTTCCGCTTCCGCCTGAGGACCCACCGATGACCGAACCCTGCGACCTCACCGCCGTGGAGGCGCGCCGCCTCATCGGCCGCCGCGCGCTGTCTCCGGTGGAGCTGCTGGAAAGCTGCCTCACGCGCATCGACGAGACCGACCATGCGGTGAACGCCGTGGTGGCGCGCGACGATGCCGCCAGCCGTGCCGCCGCGAAGGCCGCCGAGCAGATGGTGATGAACGGCGAGGAGCTGGGCCCGCTGCACGGCCTGCCGGTGGGGATCAAGGACCTGACGGCGACGAAGGGCCTGCGCACCACCTGGGGCTCTCCGCTGTTCCGCGACCACGTGCCGGAGGAAGACCACTCGCTGGTGGCCAATATCCGCGCCGCCGGCGGCATCATCGCGGGCAAGACCAACACGCCGGAATTCGGCGCCGGCGCCAACACCCGCAACGCCGTTTATGGCGCCACCGGCAACCCGTTCGACCCGACGAAGAACGCCGCCGGCTCCTCCGGCGGATCGGGCGTGGCGCTGGCGATGGGCCAGTTCCCGCTGTGCTCCGGCAGCGACATGGGTGGCTCGCTTCGCAACCCCGCCGCCTTCAACGGCATCGTCGGCTTCCGCCCCACCCCGGGCGCGGTGCCGGATGAGGAGAAGAAGCTGGGCTGGTCCGGCCTGGGCGTGCAGGGCCCGATGGCGCGCAACGTGCCCGATCTCGCGCTGCTGATGTCGGTGATGTCCACCAACCAGGCGCATGATCCGCTGGCCACCACCATCCACAACAAGCGCGTGCGCGAGCCCGGCGATTTCTACCCGATCCAGCCGATCGACCTCGGCGGGCTGCGCGTGGCGATCACGCCGGATTTCGGCTTCGCGCCCACGGAGCAGCACATCCGCGAGGTGTTCGCCGACAAGATCGCCCTGCTGAAGCACCATTTCCGCAGCGCGGACATCGCCACGCCGGATTGCACCGGCACGGATGACGCCTTCGAGGTGCTGCGCAGCACCAACTTCGTCGCCGGGCATATCGAGAAGTGGCACACGGCGCGCGACAAGCTCGGCCCGAACATCGTGGCCAACATGACCGAGGCGCTGAAATACACCATCGCCGACGTCTCCCGCGCCAGCGCGCTGCAAACCCAGCTCTACCAGCGCTGGCAGGAATTCTTCCGCGACTACGACGTGATCCTGTCGCCCGCCATCACCATCAGCCCGCGGCCCTGGACGGAGCTGTTCCCGAAGGAAATCGACGGCAAGCCCACCCGCACCTATTTCCACTGGCTGTCGCTGGCCTATGCCGTGACGGTGGTGGGACACCCGGCGCTGAGCCTGCCGGTGGGGCGCGACCGCGCCGGCATGCCGTTCGGCCTGCAGATCGTCGGCCCGCGCGGCGGCGATGCCACCGTGATCCGGGTGGCCGCGGCGCTGGAGGAAGCGCTGGCGAACGACCCGCGCACGCGGCGGCCGGTGCCGGACATCATCGGGCTGAAGGCGGCGCCGCCGATCTCTGGCATGCCGCATTTCATGGGGTTCAACTGAAGGAAAGCGCCTTCTTTTTCTGAAGAAAAAGAAGCAAAAAGACTTTTTCTTTTGCGGTCGCAACCGCCCGTTCTTCCCCCGGGGAACCGGGCGCTGCGAACCGCAAACGAACAAACGTTTTTTGGTTCTTTTTTTCAAAAAAGAACATTCTTGCTTGCTTGTCGAAAGGGGGCCTCGCGGCCCCCTTCCCTTTGTCTCAGCCAGGCACGTTGTCGCGGCCCATCATGCGGTGGCCGCCCATGCGCGGGCCGTGCTCGCCATCGCTGTCGTGCATGCCATGGCGCATCATGCCCGGGCCGTAGCGGCGTTCCCCGGCGCGCGGGCCGGCGACGTCCTTCAGGCTGTCCTTGGTCTCGCCCAGCTGGCGGGCGGCGATCACCCGGCCGAGCGGGCCGGCATAGCCTTCGCCGCGCACCGACACGCTCTTGCCGACCGAGAGGGTCTCGGCCAGGCGCTTGGCCTCCGGCGGGGGCAGGCGCACGATCGTGCCATCCTCCAGCCGGATGCCGTTGGTCTCGCCGCGCGGCGTGTGCAGCAGGGCGGCAACCTTGCCTTCCGCCTCCAGCGCAACTCCCTCGCGATGGTGGCCGGGGCCGCGCGGCGGGGCGACGAGCACCGTGGTGCCGCTGGCATCGTTGGTGATGGAGCGCGCGGCCACCATCGGAATGGCGCGGGCCTTCAGGCCGTGGATCGTCACCGCATCGCCCGGCTTCACCGCGAACACCAGCTGGGTGGAAACGAAGGGCGGCACGTGCACCTCGGTGCCGTCGGCCAGGATCAGCCCGTTCACGTCACCGCGCGGGGTGAGGGAGTATTGCGCCACCTTGCCCTTCACCTCCGGCAGTTGGGCCGGGTCATACACCGACGCTGCGGCGGGGCCGCGGCCGGCGGGCTGGGCCATCGCCATGCCGGTGCCCTGCACCACGCCCGCGCCGAGCACGAGGGCGGTGGCCAGCATCAGGAAGGACTTGCGAGTCATGTCTTGGTCTCCAGGGGTCTCGGCCAGGATCGGCCTCGGATGTGTCTTCGCAAGCGCCGTGCCAGAGTCTAACATATTGATTTGCCAAGAAATGAACGCCGGCCGAAGCCCCTATCCGTCCCCCTTCCCGACACCCTCCGTCCGGTTTCCAGACACCTCGATCTGGTGCTGGCGCAGCTTCTCGTAGAGCAGCTGGCGATGGATGCCGAGCAACCGCGCCGCCTCCGCCCGGTTGCCGCCGCTGCGATCGAGCGCGCGGCGGATCATCACCGCCTCCAGCCGCGCCACCGCCTCCGGCAACGTGCCGGCCAGGAGATCCTCGGCCGGCGCCGGGGCCGCGACGCTGCCAAGGAACCCCATCTCCTCCGCCCCCACCAGCGGGCGGCGCCCGAGCGCGGCCGCGCGTTCCATCGCGTTGCGCAGCTCGCGCACATTGCCGGGCCAGCGATGGCCCAGCAGCCGCGCCGCCGCCTCCGCCGAAAGATGGCGGCCGGTGCCGGAGGCGGCGAGGAAATGCTCGGCCAGCGGCACGATGTCGCCGAGGCGTTCGCGCAACGGCGGCAAATGCAGCGGCACCACGCCCAGGCGCCAGTAGAGGTCCTCGCGGAAGGTGCCGGCCTGCACCATGGCGGGCAGGTCGCGATGGGTGGCGGCCAGCACGCGCACATCCACCGGCACCGGCTTGCCGCCCACCGGCATCACCACGCGCTCCTGCAGCACGCGCAGCAACTTGGCCTGCATGGCCAGGTCCATGTCGCCGATCTCGTCCAGGAACAGCGTGCCCTTGTGCGCGGCCCGGATGCTGCCGGCGGCATCGGCCACGGCCCCGGTGAAGGCGCCGCGCGCATGGCCGAACAACTGGCTTTCCAGCAGCCCGGCCGGGATTGCCGCACAGTTCACCGCCACGAAGGCCGCCGCCGCCCGCCGGCCGTGGCGATGGATGGCGCGGGCCACCACTTCCTTGCCGGTGCCGGTCTCGCCGGTGATCAGCACGGTGGCATCGCTGTCGGCGAGCATGCCGACGGATTTCTGCACCTCGCGCATCGCCGGCGTGGCGCCCACCAGCTCGTCGGATTCATCGGCCACCACCGTCGGCGCGGCGGAGGCGGCCGGCAGCATGCGCGCCACCAGCGCGGCCAGCGCCTCACGCCCGATCGGCTTGGCGATGTGGTCCATGGCGCCGAGGCGCATCGCCTCGATCGTGTTGGCCGCGGTGGGCACGGCCGTCAGCACGGCCACGGGCGGCATCTCCCCGCGTTCACGCATCGCACGCAGCACCGAAAGCCCGTCCATCCCCGGCATGCGCAAATCGAGCAGCACGGCATCGATCCCGCCGCGTGCCAGCCGTGCCAGCCCCGCCGCCCCGTCCGGCGCCTGTTCCGCGGTGTGGCCGAGATCGGAGAGCGTCTCCGCGATGCCCTCGCGCAGGCCGGAATCGTCGTCGATGATCAGCACGCGCGCCATGGCACCTCCAGCACGAAGGTGGCGCCCAGCCCGGCATCGGCCAGGAAGAGCCGCCCGCCCATGGCATCGGCCAGTTCGCGCGCGATCGCCAGGCCCAGCCCGGTGCCGTCCGGCCGCCCGGTCACGAAGGGCTCGAACAGCCAGGCGCGCAGCTCCGGCGCCACGCCGGGGCCGGTATCGGCCACCGAGAGGCGCAGCACCTCGCCCTCCTGCTCCGCCGAAAGCGCGATGCTGCCGCCCGGGGGCGTGTGGTGCAGCGCATTCTCCAGCAGCGCATCCAGCACGCGCCGCACCAGCCCCTCGTCGAGCATCGCGCACAGCGCTGGGGCCTGCACGGCGAGGGTCACGTCGCCCCTTTGCTGTTCCGCCGCCACGGCCCGCAGCAGTTCCGCCACCGCCACGGGGGCCGGCACGGGCTCGCGCTTCTGCGTCATTGCCAGCAATTCGCCGCTCAGCCGGTCCAGCCGGGCCACCTGGGCCAGGATCGCTTCCAGCGCTGCCCCGCGCCGTGCGGGATCGCCGGCCAGGGCATTCTCCGCGCGCAGGCGCATGGCGGCGATCGGGTTGCGGATCTCGTGCGCCACCCCGGCCGCCACCCGCCCCAGCGCGGCCAGCCGCTCGCCCTGCGCCATGCGCGCGGCGAGTGCCGCCTCCCGCCCCCGCGCCTCGGCCAGCCGGTCCCCGGCGGCGTTCAGCGCGGCGACGATCCGGTCCAGCTCCCGCTCCCCGGTGGGTGGCACGTGCGGCAGGGTGCTGTCCGCGCCCGCCTGCTCATGCCCGGCCAAGGAGGCCGCGATCCGCCGCGCCCGGCGGCGCAGCGCCACCAGGCCGAGCGAGAGCCAGAACGCCAGCAGCAGCACCAGCGCCAGCAGCACGGCCATGCCCAGCTGCAACTCCCGCAACCCCGGCGTGCCGGCGCTGCGCTGCGCCACCCAGCCCACCAGCCCCGCCACCGGCCCGCCCAGCGGGCAAGCCAGGCCCAGCCGGCCCTCATCCTCGAACCCCACCGCATCGTCCTCGCGCAGTGCGGCGGCGGCGGCCTGCGCCAAGGCAGCACGCAGCGTGCCGGGGTCGCCCGCCAGGGCCTCGCCCGCGCCTTCGGTCTGCCAGATACCGGCCTCCAGCCCCGGCCGCCCGGCCAGCGCCATGCCCACCACGCCCTGCAGTTCGCGCCGGAATCCCTCCAGCTCCCGCGCCTGGCCCGGCCCGGCCCAGCCGGCGACGTAGAAGCCGTAGGTTTCGCCCAGCAGCGCGCAGCCCTGCTCCAGCACCGCGGTGCGCAACCCGGCCTGCGCTGCGCTGGAAAGCCGGTACAGCTGCACCAGCACCGCGCCCACGGCCAATGCGGCCATCAGCGAAAGCACCCACGCCACCACCAGCCGGGATCCCAAAGACCGCATCGCCGCACTGTGGCCCATCGCGCCCCCCGGCAGAAGCCCGGCGCGATCTCCACGCGTTGGTAACCTCGGTGTAAGCTCCCGCATGGGAAGCCACGGCATGGCGCGCGGCCTGGTCCGTCGCCCACGGTGCCACCTCGCCGCCGGGGTGAAGCCGGCCCGCATTCCGGCGGCGCGGAGGCAACGGCCGGCGCATGGCGCAGACATGGCGACCAGGCAGGGATCAGGACCCGACGGCCACCGCCGGCGGCGCCCGGGCGATGACGCCGCGCGGCCTGTTCGGCGTCGGCGCCGCCATCGCCATGCTGACCCTGATCGGCCTGTTCCTCGGCTTGCTGCGCGACGGCTACAACCGCGCCGAGGCACATGCCGAAGCCACCACGCTGCGCGCTGCCCAATCCGCCGCGGCCGAGCTGTCGCGCACCGTGCAGGCGGTGGATGCGCTGCTGTTCGACCTCGCCGCCCCCGATGCCCCCACCGACCCCGCCGCCCTGCGCCAGCGCCTGCGCGACCTGCCGCTGGTGCGCGACATCGTGCTGGTCGATCCCACGCTGCATGTGCGCCGCAGCACCGATGCCGCTTTCGATGCCACGGCGTTGAAAGGCCAGGCCTGGCCAAGCGTGCTGGCTGACCCGGCCAGACAGGCGGTGCTGATCCTTGGCCCGCCCCTGCCCGTGGCCGCCGATCCAGGCCGCCCACCCACGCAATGGGCCCTGCCCCTGGCCCGCGCAGCCGTTGGGCGCGACGGATCCCCCGCCGGCGCCGTGGTGGCGCTGCTGGACGGCGAGCAGCTGGCCGCGATCCTGCGCCAATCCGCCCGCGTGTTCGGCACCGAGCTGCGGCTGCATGGCCACGACGCCACGCTGCTGCTGGCCACCGACCTGCCGGCCTCCGCCACCGGCCGGCGCGATGCGGAAACGCCCACCTTCGCCCACTACCTGCCCGGCCTGCCCACCGGCACCTGGCGTGGCCTGCTGGGCTCGCGCGAGGTGCCCGCTTCCCGCGAGGTGCCCGCTTCCCGCGAGGTGATCGCCAGCTACGTCACCACCGCCCGCTCGCCCTTCGTGGTCACCGCCAGCCAGGGCAAGGATGCCGCCTTCGACGGCTGGCATGTGGAGGCGCTGGTGCTGTGCGCCAGCTTCACCGCCGTGTGCCTGGTGGTGTTCGGGGCGCTCTGGCTGCTGTTCCGCCAGGCCGACCAGCTCTGGCTGCAGCGCGACCACCTCAGCCGCAGCGAGCGTCGCGCCCTGGCCGATGGCCGCGCCAAGCAGGATTTCCTGGCGGCCATGAGCCACGAGATCCGCACGCCGATGAACGGCGTGATCGGCATGGCCGGGCTGCTGATGGAAACAAAGCTGGACCAGGAGCAGGCGCGCTACACCCGCACCATCCAGTCCTCCGCCGAGCACCTTCTCACTGTGCTGAACGACATTCTCGATTTCTCCAAGATCGAGGCCGGCGCCTTCGAGCTGGAATCGATCCCCTTCGTGCTGGAGGAGGAGGTGGCGACGGTGACGGAGCTGTTCGCCCCCGCCGCCGCGGTGAAGGGCGTGGAGCTGGTGTGCCGCCTGGGCGACGGGCTGCCGGTGGCGGTGGTGGGCGACCCCGGGCGCTTCCGCCAGGTGCTGCTGAACATCGTCGGCAATGCGGTGAAGTTCACCGAGCGCGGCTGGGTGGAGATCACGCTGGAGGCATCGCCGCGCGCGGATGGCCTGCTGCAGCTTTCGATCACCGTGGCCGATACCGGCATCGGCGTGGACCCCACCCGCCTGCCGATGCTGTTCGAGCGGTTCAGCCAGGCCAATGCCTCCATCGCCCGCCAGTTCGGCGGCACCGGGCTGGGGCTGGCGATCTGCCGGCAGCTGGTGCAGGCGATGGGCGGCAGCATCGCCGCGGCGGCGCGGCCGGGCGGCGGCAGCGAGTTCCAGTACGCCCTCACGCTGCGCCCGCATCACGGCGCGCCCGATGCCGACCCCACCCCGCTGCGCGGCCAGCGCTGCCTGGTGGTGGACGACCTGCCGATGAACCGGGAAATCATGGTCCACCAGCTGGAAGGCCTGGGAGCGATGGCCGACACGGCCGAGGATGGCGTGGCCGCGCTCGCCCTGCTGCGCGAAGCGGCCCGGGCCGGCACACCGTACCAGATGGTGCTGGTGGACCGCGTGATGCCGGTGATGGACGGGCTCTCCTTCGCCCGCGCCCTGCGCGCCGACCCCGCGCTTTCCGGCGGCGTGCCGCTGCGGCTGGTGCTCTGCGCCTCCGGCCAGACAGGCGAAACCCGCGAGGGGCTGGAGCTGTTCGACGCCCAGTTGCTGAAGCCCGTTCTGGCCACCCGCCTGCGCAGCGTGATCGCCATGCTGGCCGCCGAGCCGCCGCCACTGCCCGCACCCACCCTGGCCCCAACGTTGGCCCCAACTTTGGCCGAGCCCCCTGCCCCGCCCGCGCCGCTGGCCGGCCTGCGCATCCTGGTGGCGGAGGACAACCCCACCAACCAGATCGTCACCCGCGCCATGTTGCAGCGCGCCGGCGCCCGGGTGGAGGTGGTGGAGGATGGTGCGCAGGCCGTATCGATCGTGCGCCGCTTCGCCTACGACGCGCTGCTGATGGACCTGCAGATGCCTGAGATGGACGGGTTGCAGGCCACCCGCCTGATCCGCCGCGACGAGCGCGAAGACACCGACGGCCCGCCGCGCCGCCTGCACATCATCGGCCTCACTGCCGAGGCGGGCAGCGAGGTGGTGGCCAGTTGCCGCGCCGCGGGCATGGATGCCTGCCTCAGCAAGCCGGTGCCACGCGAGGAATTGATCGCGGCCATTGCCCGCACACATCTCGGCGTGCCCGCCTGAGCCTCGCCTCCCTTGCGCGGCGCGGTCAATCGCATGACAAACGCACCCACCCCCGCCGTGCATGCTTGCGCAGGATGGGGGCGAGATATTACGTAACCCGTGGCGCGAGGTGCGCGCTCCCTCCGGATCAGCATGGCCAAGAAAAAGCCCCGTACCCTGGCCGACCATGTCGAGGCCACCGAACGCCGCGAAGCGCCGCGCGCCCAGGCGCGCGCCGCCGGCCGTGGCGCCTATGTGGCGGCCTGGATGGGCGTGCTGGTGCTGACGGTGCTGATCACCGCCGGCGCTGTGGCCTATCTGAGGTTCAAGAAATACATCTGAACCAAGGCGCTACGGCGCGACACCAAGCCGCCGGCTGAGCAGCAGCATCGCCTCCATCACCATATGCGCGCACAGGAAGGCGGCCTGGTCGGCCACGTCCTGCGGCGGGCTCACGGTGTTGAAGTCGATCGCCACGATGTTGAGCCCGTGGCATTCGCGGATCAGCTCGATCCCCTCGCGCGCGCTCAGCCCGCCCCAGGTGGGGGTGCAGACGCCGGGTGCCACGCTGGGGTCGAAGATATCCATGTCCCAGCAGAGATAGACCGGCCGCTGGCCCACGCTGTCGCGGAACTCCGCCATGGTCTGGGCGAAGCCGCGGCGCAGCAGGTCCTCCGTGGTGACCACGCCGAACCCCATGGTGCGGGCGCGAGAGATGATGCCGGGCACGGAGGTGAAGCCGCGGATGCCCACATGCCAGGAGCGGGAGACATCGATCACCCCTTCCGTGGCGGCGTGGGTGAACTGGGTGGAGGGGTCCAGCGGGTCGGCATCGGGCAGTTCGTAGGCATCGGTATGGCTGTCGATATGCAGCGCCACCATGCCGGGGTGGCGCTTGCCGGCCGCACGCATCAGCGGCAGGGAGCCGGAGCCGTCGCCACAGATCGCCACCGGGATGGCGCCGGCATCCAGCACCGCGCCGGCCGCCGCCTCGATGGCCGGGAAGGCCTGGATCGGCCTTCCCGGCAGCAGGTCGATATCGCCGCAATCCACCGCGCCCAGCCGCTCCAGCACGTTGAAGTCGCCCTGGCTGACATGGAAGGCGCGCAGATTGCGGGAGGCACGGCGCACCGCCACCGGCGCCTCGCGCGAGCCCACGCGCCAAGGGTGGATGCCGCAATCATAGGGCACGCCCAGCACGGCGGCCTTGGTGGTGGGGCCGGGCATGCCGTGCGGCAGGCCGCAGAAGGTGGGCTGCTTCTGGAACATGGCGGTCACCTCACGATGGGGTCGGCGGTCAGCGGCTGCGCGCCCGAGAGCCCGCCATAGGAACGCCCGCCATGGCCGGGCGGCGGGGCGCCGAACCAGCGATCGTCTCGCGCGGCGGCTTCGGGCTGGAAGCGGGTGTCGGCGGAGAGTCGCACCCGGCCGCCAGGGGCTTCGTTGTCCAGGCTGCCGTGGAACAGGAACATGCCGAACAGCAGCACATCCCCCGGCGCGAAATCGGCGGTCAGCACGCGGCTGTCGCGCTGTTCCACGAGATCCACCACATCCTCCAGGAAGCTGCCGGTGAAGCCCGCCTCGCGGTCCACATCGCGGCCGCGGATGCGGTCGGCCAGGTCGGTCCAGGCTGTGGAGCCCTCCACCAGGGCGATCGGGCCATCCTCCACCCGCACCTCGCCCAGCGGCACCCAGGCAGTGACGACCCGGTCGGTGCCGCGGTTCATGAAGGCATGGTCGAAATGGAACCGGCTGGCCCGCCCGGCGATGACGGCGCGCAGCCAGACGAAATCGAACGGCACCGCGGGGGCGCCGAACAGCCCGGCGGCCACGCCGCGCAAGGCCGGGCCATGCACTGCCGCGCGCAGGGCCGGGCCTTCGCACACGCCGCGCCAGAAGGCGCCGAGATCGGCGTGCTGCGCGGCACGGTCGCTGCGGCCGGTGGCGACGGGGTTTGCGTCGTCCCCCACCACCTCGCCGACGGACCGCAGGGCGGCCAGCACCTCGGCACGCGCAGCCCTTACCGCTGCGGGATCAAGCGCGCCGCGCAGCAGCAGGTAGCCATCTTCGGCGAGGCGCGCCGGCCAGGTAGCCGGGTTCGGCCCGGCCTCGCGCAGTGTGCCCAGCCGGTGTGCGGGCAATTCGCGCCCGCCGATCCCCGCCATCAGCCGCCGGCCACGCCCTGCGTGTTCACGTAGAGCGAATACAGCGAGTGGCTCGCCGCCATGAACAGCCGGTTGCGATGCCGCCCGCCGAAGCACAGGTTGGCGCTGCGTTCCGGCAGGCGGATATGGCCGATGGGCGCGCCGGCCTTGTTGAAGATGCGCACGCCGTCCAGCTCGTCCGAACCCATGCCCCAGCCGCACCAGAGATTGCCGTCGATATCCACCCGGAACCCATCCGGCGAGCCGCCGGCGGCGTTGATGAACACGCGGCCGTTCGCCAGCTTCTTGCCGCCGATCACATCGAAGGCGCGGATCTCGCGCGGGTCGGCCCGGCTGGCGACCACGTAGAGGATGCTTTCGTCGGGCGAGAAGGCCAGGCCGTTGGGGCCCGGGATCTCGTCCGTCATCATCTCCAGCACGCCGGTTTGCCCGTCGATGCGCCAGACCGCCGGGGCGATCTCGCTTTCAGCCTTGTGGCCCTCATAGTAGGCCAGGATGCCAAAGGGCGGGTCGGTGAACCAGATGCTGCCGTCGCTGGTCACCACCACGTCGTTGGGCGAATTGAGCTTCTTGCCCTGGTAGCTGTCGGCCAGCACGGTGATGCTGCCATCGTATTCCGTGCGGGTCACACGGCGGGCATCGTGCTCGCAGGTGACGAGGCGGCCCTGGCGGTCGCGCGTGTTGCCGTTGGCGTTGTTGCTGGGCTGGCGGAAGGTGGTGGTCTGCCCCGTCGCCTCATCCCAGCGCAGGATGCGGTTGTTGGGAATGTCGCTCCAGAACACCGCGCGCTGGTCGCCGAACCACACCGGGCCCTCGGCCCAGCGGCAGCCGGTGTAGAGCCGCTCCACGCTGGCGAGCACCACGCGGTACTGGTTGAAGCTCGGGTCCATCGTCACCACCCGCGGGTCGGGGTAGCGCGTGCTTTCTTCCCACATGATCCATCTCCTCCGGTTCGCGGCCGGATGGTGGCGCAATCATTCCAGCCGCGCCAGCACCTCCGCGACACAGGCCTCGATGGACCGGCCAGCGGTGTCGATCACCAGGCGCGGGCGGGTCCACGGATCCTGTTTGCGTTCCACCACCTCCTGCCAGGTGGGTGGCACCAGGCCGGGGATGTTCACCACGCGGGTTTCCACGCGGCTGCGGTGCTCGGCGGGGTCGGAGCAGACTACCTCGACCTCCAGGCAGCGCGCGCCGGCTTCGATGGCGACGTTCCGCCAGGCATCGCGGGTGATGGCGATGGGGTTCACGCTGTCGGCTACCACGATGTGACCCAGGCGCAGATTCGTGGCGGCGATGCCGTAGCCGACGATGTAGCCGGCGGGGCCGTCCTCCGTGATCCCGGCATCGCGGATGGCCTGTTCGATGGTGTCAATGCGGACCCAGACGGCGCGCAGCCGTTCGGCAAGGGCCTGGGCCAGGGTGGATTTGCCGCTGCCGGGCAGGCCGGCGAGCGCGATCAGGAGCGGGGATGCCATGGCGCAGCATCCCCCTCGCGCAGGGAAGCTGCAAGCGTTTCGCCCTGTGCTAGGCTGCGGGCATGAACGAGACCGACGTGATCATCATCGGCGCCGGCGTGGCTGGCCTCGCCGCCGCCGCCGCACTGCGCCGTGCCGGAAGACGCTGCGTGGTGCTGGAGGCATCGGCCCGCGCCGGGGGGCGGGCCTGGACGGTGGCGGTGGGCGGCGATGCCTTCGACCTCGGCGCGACTTGGCTGCATGACGCGGATCGCAACGCGCTGCGCACCCTGGCGGAGGCGGCGGGCGATGCGCTGCTGGATGCGGATGGGCCGCGGCGGCGCATCATGATGGTGGAGGGCCGCCCCGCCACGGCGGCGGAAGAGGCGGGCTACTGGCGCGCGGCGGAGGAGTTCGACCGTGTCTGCCATGCCCGCGCGGCGGAGGCGGCGGATGTCTCGGTGGCCGAGACGATCGCGGGGCTGCGCGATGATCCCTGGATGGCCACGATCGAGACCTGGGAGGCGGCGCAGATCTCGGCGGCCGATCCGCGGCGGTTTTCGGTGCAGGACTGGTCGACAAATGATCTCATGGGGCGGAACCTGTGGGTGCCCCGCGGGATCGGGGCGCTGGTGCAGCGGCGGTTGGCGCCGCTGGCCGGCGAGATCAGCTTCGGCACTCCGGCCACGCAGGTGGACTGGGGCGGGGCGGGCGTGCGGGTGGAGACGCCGCGCGGCACGCTGCGGGCCGCGGCCTGCATCGTGACGGTTTCGGTGGGCGTGCTCGCGGCGGGCGGGATTGCGTTCGATCCGCCATTGCCGGCTTCGCACCAGGAGGCCATTGCGGGGCTGCCGATGGGGTTGCTGACCAAGGTGGCGCTTGAAGTGCCGGGGGACGACGATCTCGGGATGGAGCCGGGGACGGTGATGCGGCGCAGGCTGGGGCGGTCGCTGGAGCCGGTGATGTCGTTCCATTTCTGGCCGCACGGGGCGCGGCATATCGCGGGGTTCGTGGGTGGACCCACGGCGTGGGACCTGGCCCGGGCAGGCGAAGGGGCGACCAAGGCGTTCGCGCGGCAGCAGTTGGAGAAGGCGATCGGGGCGGAGGCGGTGACGCGGGTCGGCGAGATCGTGGTGTCTCCCTGGGCCGACGATCCCTTGTATCGCGGGGCCTATACCTATGCCCTGCCGGGGCAGGCTGGGGCGCGGGCGGTGCTGGGCACCCCGCTCGACGGGCGGCTGGTGTTCGCGGGCGAGGCGGTGTGCACCGATGGGCTGGCGGGCACGGTGGGCGGGAGTTTCCTGGCGGGCGAGCGCGCGGCCGGGCTGGTCTAGGTCACGCCCAGCAGGTCGGTAAGGAAGCGCAGCGCCACGCTGACGGCGGAGGCGGTGGCCGCGAGGGCGGCGCGGCGGTTGAGGATGTTGGCGCGGTTGATGGCGGTGACGAGGCGGTTGATGTCTGCGGCATCGAGGTCTTCATGCAGGCTCACGCGGCGCACGGTGCGGCCGCTGGCGCGCAGCCAGAGCCAGCCGGCGAGGAAGCCGGAGATGCAGCCGAACAGGTCGAGCGCGAAGGTAATGGTCATGGCCGCTGCATTCGTGGAGCGCGCAGCATGCCCCAGGCGCCCACGAACGCAATGAGGGCACCGCAGAGCGCCACGGTGGTGGCGGCGCCGAGGGCGTGGAAGGGCAGCGGGCCGATGGCGGCCCCCAGCATCATGGCGCCGGCCACGATGGCCAGGCGCAGGCGCAGCAGGGCGGTGAGCTCGGCGCCCTGCAGGCGGGACTGCACGGTGGCGAGGAATTGCAGGAAGAAGAACGGCCCGCCGAGCCCGGCGAGCAGGGCGGCGGTGGCCATGAGCGGGAGGCCGGGCGCAACGGTGACGGCGGCAAGGAAGCTCCCCATCCAGAGGTAGCCAGTGAACATCTGCAGATACGGCCGCCGCGGGATGCGGGCGGAGGCGAGGACGTTGCCGAGCACATCGCCCATACCATAGGCGCCCATCAGCAGCGCGAGGTCCGGCAGGCCCAGGCCGCGTTGGGTGACCAGCAACGGCAGGCCGATGGCGAGCGCCAGGGACCACGGCGCGAGCATGATGGCGTTGGCGAGCACGAGGAAGCGGATCAGCCGGTCCCGGCGCAGGATCGCCCAGCCCTGGAGCGCGCGCTTCCAGGGCGAGGCCTGGGAGGGGCGCGGCGGCGGGTCGAGGCGGGCGCCAAGCCTGGCGATCACGGTGGCGGAGGCGAGGCTGGCGGCGGCGGGGACGAGGAGAATGTGCACCACCGGCAGGACCGCGCCAAGCATTCCGGCGAGCATCGGGCCGGCGAGGCGGGCAGTGCGGGTGGTGACATCGAGCAGGCCGTTGAGGCCGCGCAGCCCGGCCGGATCGGGGGCCACGACGGGGACGACCGTTTGCATCGCGGGGTCGAACAGGGCCCGCAGGGCGGCGAGCGAGACGGCGGTGGCGACCAGGACCGGCAGCGTGAGATGGCCGGTGAGCCAGGCAGCGACGGGGACCAGCACGATGGCGGCGCGCAGCGCCTCGGTGACGGCCATGACCAAGCGTGGGCGCCACTGGTCGGCGAAGGCGCCGCCGATGAGGCCGATGGTCAATACCGCGGCGTGTTGGGCGGCGGGGAGGAAAGCGGCGTCGGCGCCCACGAGGCCGATGGCGAGCCAGACCAGGGCCATGCGCTGGACCTCGTCACCCAGGGTGGTGGCGGACATGGCGAGCCAGAGGCGGCGGAGCAGGGGCTCGCGGAGCGTGGCGAGGAAGGGGTGTTGCAATCAGTCCCCGAGGAGGAGGCGCTTGACCTCGCGCTTGGCGACCTTGCCATAGCCGGATTTGGGGAGTTCCGGCCAGGTGACGAAGCGGTGGGGGTGCTTGTAGCGGGCGAGTTGGTCGGCGAGGCGGGTGCGCAGGGCGGGTTCGTCGGGGGTGGTGCCCTCGCGCGGGACGAGGATGGCGATGCCGATCTCGCCCCATTTGTCGTCGGGGATGCCGACCACGCAGGCTTCGGCGATGGTGGGATCCTGCAGCAGGATCTCCTCGATCTCCTTCGGATACACGTTGCTGCCGCCGGAGATGTACATGTCGGAGGCGCGGCCGGTGATGTGGAGGTAGCCGCTGATATCGAGATGGCCGAGGTCGCCGGTGTGGAACCAGCCTCCGGCGAAGGCTTTTTCGTTGGCCTCGGGGTTGTTGAAGTAGCCGGCGAAGACGGCGGGGCCGCGGACGCAGATCTCGCCGGTTTCGTTCGCGCCCAGGCGTTGGTGGTTGGCATCGAGAATGGCGATCTCGATGCCGGTGCGGGGGTGGCCGCAACTGCCGATGGGGAAGGCGGGGTCATCCTCGATGCTGTGCAAATGGGGCGGCAGGACGGTGATGTTCCCGGTGACTTCGCCGAGGCCAAAATACTGGACGATGACCTTGCCCAGCTTCTTGAGGGCGTGGACCTGGTCGGCGCGGTACATCGGGGCACCGGCGTAGATGATGTGGCGCAGGCTGGAATGGTCGTAGGCGTCCACGCTCGGATCGCGGGTGAGCATGGTGAGGATAGTGGGCACGGTGAACATGTTGCTGACGCGGTGAGCCTCGACGAGGCGCCAGGCTTCGGGGACGTCCAGCTTCTCGCCGGGCATCAGGACGGTGGCGGCACCCTTGGCCACCTGGGTCATGGCGTGGATGCCGGCGCCGTGGCTGAGGGGGGCGACGACGAGGGAGACATCCTGCTCCGTGGTTCCGGGCATGAGGTCGCAGAGATGGCTGGTGACGACGAATTCCATCTGGCCGTGGGTGAGCATGGCGGCCTTTGGCCGGCCGGTGGTGCCGGAGGTGTAGAAGAACCAGCAGGGGTGGTCGCGGTCCACGTCGGCCGGGTGGGGCATGGGCGTGGGGTGGGTGGCGAGGGTTTCCCAGCCGCTGGCGAGGTTCAGGTGCAGGCGGGCGGCCGGGTTCGCGGCGCGGGCGGCTTGGGCGTGGTCGGGGAAGGCTTCGTCGAAGAGATGGGCGGCCGCACCTGAGGATTCCGCGAGGTAGGCGACTTCGGCCGGGGTGAGGCGGAAATTGGTGGGGACCCAGACGGCGCCGAGCATCCAGGCGGCCCACATGGTTTCGAACATCGCCTGGGAATTGCGGCTATGGACGAGGAGGCGGTCGCCGGGAACGATGCCCTTCTCGGCGAGTGCGGCGGCGGCGGAGCGGACGCGGGTGGCCAGGGTGGCCCAGCTGGTTTCCTGGCCGTGGCGGATGAGGCCGGGACGGGAGGGGAAGCGGCGCGCCGTTTGCAGCAGGAGGTGGGCGAGGTTGCTGGTGGGGATCATCGGAAACGGCGCGCCGGGCTCTACTTCAGGGGTTCGAGGATGGAGACGTAGTTGGCCACGGCGGCGCCGCCCATGTTGAAGACCAGGCCGCGGTCGGCCTTCGGCAGCTGCATGGCGCCGGCGGTGCCGGTGAGTTGCATGGCGGCGATGGCGTGCATGGAGACGCCGGTGGCGCCGATGGGGTGGCCCTTGGCCTTGAGGCCGCCGGAGACGTTGATGGGCAGGCGGCCGTTCTTCTGGGTGACGCCTTCCAGGATCGGTCGGGCGCCCTGCCCCGCTGGGGCCAGGCCCATGGCTTCGACGACCAGGAGTTCGGCGATGGTGAAGCAGTCGTGGACTTCGGCGAAGTCGATGTCGGCGAGGCTGACGCCGGCCTGGGCCATGGCGCGGTGGAAGGCCTGGGCGGCGCCCTCGAAGGCGGTGGGATCGCGGCGGCTGAGGGGCAGGAAGTCGTTGACCTGGACGGCGGCCTTGAAGCGGATGGCCTTGTTCATGGCCTTTGCGGTGGCTTCGTCCGTCAGGATCAGGGCGGCGGCGCCGTCACTGACCATGGAGCAATCGGTGCGCTTCAGGGGCGGGGCGACGTAGGGGTTCTTATCGGACACGGTGCGGCAGAAATCGAAGCCGAGGTCGCGGCGCATCTGGGCGTAGGGGTTGTCGACGCCGTTCTTGTGGTTCTTGGCGGCGATGGTGGCCAGGGCGTCGGACTGGTCGCCGTATTTCTGGAAGTAGCTCTCCGCGATCTTGCCGAAGACGCCGGCGAAACCGGCGGGGATGTCGCCTTCCTCCTTGCGGTAGGCGGCGCTGAGCAGGTTGTCGCCGACCTGGGGGCCGGGCGTGCTGGTCATTTTCTCGGCGCCCAGGACGAGGGCGAAGCGGCCGCGGCCTGCGGCGAGGAAGTCGCGGGCGCCGTGGATGGCGGCGGAACCGGAGGCGCAGGCGTTCTCGAACCTGGTGGCCTGGGTGAAGCGGAGTTCGGGGACCGAGTTCAGCACCAGGGAGGACGGGAAATCCTGCTTGGAGAAGCCGTTGTTGAAGAGGGAGACGAAGACGCCACCGACATCGCTGGGCGCGATGCCGGCATCCTCGATGGCGGAGCGGGCGACGCGGGCGAGGAGGGATTCGATATCCGGCTCCTCCAGCTTGCCGAAGGGGGTGTGGGCCCAGCCGACGATGCAGGCTTCGCTCATGTCAGGTTCCTCCGCGTGCGTTGGGCGGAGATTAGCCGGTGGGGGCGTGGCGGGCCAGGGCGGGGTTGTTACGGGGGCGGATGCATTATGGGCGTGAGTCGGCGGCCCCGTTTGAGGGTGTTTGGCGCGGATTGGGGTGGTTTCAGGTGGGATTTCGGGCGTGCGGGGGCGCGCGAGGGGTGTGCGGGCGCGGAATGGGGGCGGCGCGGATGACGTGCGCGCGGGCGCCGGGGTGGAAGGCCCACCAGGTAGGGAGGACTTCCGGACGGTCCTGGCGCGCGATGAAGGGGCGGCCGTGGCGGTTGCACAGGCGGGGGGCGCGGACGGAGTACGGGCGCTTGGTGGTTTCGGCGGGGACGGGGGGAAGGGCGCGGAGCAGGCGCTCGACGCGGCGGAGTTGGCGGGCGAGGAAGAACAGCAACAGGGCCTGGAGCACGGCGCCGAGGCACGAACGCGCGCGTGCAGCCCCGCCGCGGTGGCGCGGTGGAGGGTAGCGAATTCGTCTGCCAGTTCGGTTGCTGTGAGGGCCATGGGGGGAGAATGCGCCGGATGGGAGGGCGCGCCAAGGATTTTTTTCGTGCTTTTTTAGAATTTGTTAGTTTGGGGTGCGCTTCCGTGGTTCGGCTTGGAGTGCCACACTCCGGGGCAACGGAGGACTGACATGGATTTCGAAACGCTGGTTCAGACGCGCCGCAGCATTCGTGGCTACAAGCCGGACCCGGTGCCGCGGGCGGTGATCGAGGAGATCATTGGGCTGGCCAAGGCGGCGCCTTCCTCCATGAACACGCAGCCGTGGCATGTGCATGTGCTGACCGGGGCGCCGCTGGAGCGGGTGCGGCAGCGCAATACCGAGACGATGCTGGGGGGTGCGAAGCCGAACCGGGATATCGTGTCGCACGGGGAATACGAGGGCATCCATCGGGCGCGGCAGGTGGCGATCGCGGTGAAGCTGTTCGGGGCGATGGGGATCGAGCGGCACGACAAGGCGATGCGGCAGGATTGGGTGATGCGCGGGTTCCGGCAGTTCGATGCGCCGGTTTCGATCGTGCTGACCTATGACCGCGAGCTGGACCCGGGCGCGGTGGTGCATTTCGACCTTGGCGCGCTGTGCTACGGGATTTGCCTGGCGGCGTGGGACCGGGGGTTGGGGACGGTGGTGAACGGCCAGGGGATCATGCGATCGGAGATCGTGCGGGAGGAGGCGCGGATTCCGGACAGCGAGGTGATCATGACCTGCATCGCGCTGGGGTATCCGAACGAGGAATTCCCGGCGAACGGGGTTCGGGCGGATCGGGAGCCGAATGATGCGTTTGTTCGGTATGTGGGGTTTGAGGAGTGAGGGGAGAAGGACCCCAGCGCGAGCACGGCCGCAAGCACAACCTCCCCGGCCCCTGAAGGCTAACCGTTCTGCTCCGATGTCCAATTTGTAAATGCATCGAACCGCCGTCTCAATATGCCGTAGCGACCGCGTATGCTCCCTTGGTCATTGCTGGAACGCGTTAGCATCTCGAAATCCACAAGCGTTAGATCACGACTAGGATCCCCGATGTCACGCCGTCTGTTTTCTTGCCGATCCAGATCAAACTTCTGCAAAAAAGGGCGCACCTTAGCAACACGGTCAAGCTTAATTTCCCGAACGAGCCAATAAATCACCGGCAGTTGTGCCTGCTGCGCAAGAAGGGAGTCCCGTTCAATAAAGATATTAGAAAGCTTATCGAGCTCTCTCTTCACTCTCATTGCAGATCGGCCGATGTCTGGATGGTCGGTTTCGGCAACTTTTTCTACCAAATCATCTGAAATGAGGGACTCTGCCTCCTCCTCAGATTCTGGAAGCACCTCCTCCGTCGAGCGCTCAATATCTTCCACATCTGCAATAGAAGTAGCGCCCCCGTCAGCACGGGCGGCAGTCTCCGCAGCTTCATTTGCCCTACGGACTAGGTCGTCCAGCTGAGTTTTCTTTGTATCAACAAACGTACCGGTATGTTCAATAAGAAGCAACTTCGCGGCGGCGTTCTTGTCCTGGCCTCTTAACGTATTGAAGCGTATTTTGCTCCAAAATGGATGCGCTACCAGATCCCTAATTATCGCGGGAACCTCGCCACGCATGGCATTGCGCACTTCCGCTCCGGTTAGAGGTTTGCTGGCATTCAACCGAAGAAAGAGTTCATTGATCTTCGACTCATCGTCCGTGACAACATGAACGACCGTCAGAGGGTAATTGTCGAACCGACGAGCAATACGAGGATAATTATTCACCAAATCTTTATATGATAACCCGCCCAATTCAAGCGCTGTATCCTCGTAGTATGTAAATGTCTTTGGCAGCGCATATTCGCCCGCAAAAAATCCAAATAATGCGTTTAGACGTTGCTTTCCATCAATGACTGCATACTTCTTCCCCCCTTGATTCAAAGGGCTGTCGAGAAGTGTAAAATTAGCCACATACAGTTTCGGTATGTCAAAGCCATTCAACACTGTATCAACTAGATCCTGTTTCATCTTAATCGGCCAGATATGCCCAGATCGTTGATACACTGGATCAAAATCTATATCTGAGCTTTCCTCCCACCACGTGGTAAGCGTCTGGGGCGGCATCTGTATTGTCCGAAACGACATACCTAGAACCCCCTCCTATTCCGAATTTCTCTCCCGAGGCCATCGAGATCAGGGTAAACTACAGAATCCGCAACTCCGATGTTAAACAAATCATCAAACATTTGTTTCTTAGAATTAGCAGAAATCCTAATCTGCTTAACTACTCCACTGAAACCGCTCAACGCGCTATTCTGATCTAACGCAGTGGTATCACGACCAAAAATAGTAAAAGACCCCCGCTGAGCTACGATACGCTGACTGTTATGGACTCCATGAATTGCCAATGGCAGCAACATACTTACCTTTTTTGCATCCTGGCTTGGCTGATAAGCCGCCAATTCATCCGCATAAGCACCATAAACCCTATTGGCGTTCGCTCGATTGCTATACGCAATCTTATTGAGGTTGACCGGGTCTAGTATCCATACCGTTGCATCAACCTCCTCACCTGCCCTCTCCTGACGAGCATTCTCCAACGCGAAAAAAAGCGCTATAAATGGGTTCTCCGTCCAATCCAGCAATCTGGTTGGGATTCCATAATGCTGCATCAAAAATAATAATTCCAGATTTTCTGGCGGCAATCTATTCGAAAATGGCGGCGCCTCATGCCTGAATTCTGAAAGCAACTCCCATTCAAGCTCGATTAATCGATCCGTTCCCTTAATGGACGGATGTCTATACAAACTTGGCACTAATCTATAAATGCAGTTCCGCGTCCCACGGAACCATCGGCGACTCTGCCCACGTGTTTCTTGGATAACCAGCGAAGCAAAATCTTGAACAGTTTCAACCGTAGCTACGATCGGCGCCTTCGGCTCGGGCGGCAGATTGGCATCCGCTTCACTGAGTTGGGTATCGGCTTGAAACGTGTCTGACATTGACCGATCTGTCGCTCGCAAAGGGTCATACAGATGTAAACCATTCATCTGGGAATTACGACTGCCCTTAGCTCAGATAGGTTATGTTTATCACAGAGGATGAACGTTCTGTGGGGAACGTTCGACCCAAACAGATCGCGCCAAAGACCCCAGTGGGGTGCAGGGGCAAAGCCCCTGCCCTTCCTTCCCTAGATTTCCGACACCGCCCCATCCGGCAGCCCCACGTCGAAGCCGTTCAGGGTCATGCTGACGAGGGTGTAGTAGCCGCAGGTGCCGATGACTTCCGAGACGCCGCGGGGGCCCCAGGCGGCGAGCATGCGGTTGTGGAGGTCCATCGACACGGCGCGGGTTTCGTGCAGGGACTTGGCGTAGTCGTAGATGACCTGGACCTTCTCCTCGACGGGGGGGAGCGGCTGGCCGTCGCGGATGGCGTTGATGATGGCGGCGTCGAGGTTGGCGGCTTCGGCCAGGCGGCGGTGGGCCCACCATTCGTAGTGGCTGCGCCAGTGCTTCGCGGTGACGAGGATGGCGACTTCCACCAAGGCGGGGCCGAAGATGGTGTCGTAGCGGATGAACTCGCCGAGGTGTTGCACGCGCATCGCCATTTCCGGCGAGTGGATCCAGGCCAGGCCCGGGGGCGGCATGCGGCCGCGCTTGCCGGCGACGGCGGCGTCGTGGACGGCGCGTTGTTCCGCCGTCATCTGCTCCAGGGTGGGGGGGGTGATGCGCATGGACGTTTCCCTTTGATTGGCTGGATTGATCGTAATGCGGGCGCGGGGCGCTGGCCATGCGGGGCGGGGCGTGGTGGGGTGGCTTCGGGATGGATTCGTCGGCAAACACACATGGAGCCGGTCGGGCTGGGGTGCGGGTGCTGCTGGGCAATGGCAGCTATCTGCGGCTTTGGGTGATCGGGGGGTTGGGGAACGCGATGCGTTTCTCCGACACGCTGGCGGCTGCGCTGTTCACCTGGCAGCTGACGGGCAGCGGGTTCGTGGTGGCCGTGGTGACGGCGATGCGGGCGTTGCCGATGCTGCTGTTCGGGGCGGTGGCGGGCGTGGTTTCCGACAGCGTGAACCGGAAGGCCATTCTGCAATGGGGCATGGTGGTGAGTGCGGCGGCTTCCGCCTGCGTTTGCCTGCTGGCGGCGTTCGGCGTGTTGCGGCCGTGGCATGTGGCGGTGGCGGCGTTTGTTGGTGGCAGCGTGTGGGCGACCGAGATGAGCACGCGGCGGCGCATGGCGGGCGAGGCGGCGGGGCCGGCGATGATGGGCCGCGCGGTGGCGCTCGATTCGCTGACGAACGCGATGACGCGGGGGATCGGGCCGATTGTGGGGGGCGCGGTGTTCGCCGCATTGGGCGCGGTGGGGGCGTATGCGGTTTCGGCGGTGTGCTTCGTGCTGGCGGCGGGGCTGGCGCACGGGGTGCGGCATGAGCAGGACACGCGCAAGCTGACGCTGGGGCGGGTGCCGCGGGACCTGGCGGAGGGGCTGGCCTATGCGATGGCAGACCCGACGGTGCGGGGCGTGCTGCTGGTGACAGTGGTGATGAACATGTTCGCGTTCAGCTATTCGGCGCTGGTGGCGCCGCTGGCGCTGGGGGTGTTCAAGGTATCTCAGGCGGTTTCGGGGCTTCTCTCCTCCGCGGAGGCGGTGGGGAGTTGGCTGGGGGGGATCGTGCTGGCGGCGGTGACGCCGAAGGGGCGGCCCAGCGTGCTGATGGTGGGCGGGAGCGTGGCGTTCCTGCTGTGCGCGATGGCGATGACCCATATGCCGAATTACTGGCTGGCCTGCGGGGTGCTGGTGCTGGGGGGGATGGGGGCGGCGCTGTTCGGCAACATGCAGACGACGCTGGTGCTGACGCGGGTGCCGCCGGCGGTGCGGAGCCGGCAGATGGGGCTGATTACGGTGAGCATCGGGTTCGGGCCGGTGGGGCAGTTGATCATCGGGGCGCTGGCGGAGCGGGTGGGGCCGCAGGCGGCGGTGTTGTGCTCGGCGGTGGTGGGGCTGGTGTTGCTTTTGGGGTTGGGGGTTTGGTGGGGGCGGAGCGAGCGGCGGGCGGCGAAGGCTTCGTGACCCAGGGGGCGATGGTGCCGGTTTCCGTGGATGTCCGCTCCGGCGATGCGGTGCTGGAGGTGAAGGTGCTGGGGGATGGCCCGGCGGTGGTGCTGGTGCCTGGGCTGGCGCGGGGAGCCAGTGATTATGCCGGGCTGATCCAGGGGCTCGCGGGGGCGGGCTACCGGGCGGTGGCGATCAACCTGCGTGGGGCGGAGGGGAGTTCCGGCCCGTTCAAGGGGATGACGCTGGAGACGATCGAGCGGGATATCGGCTGCGTGGCGCGGGCGTTGGGGCTGGGGCGGTTCGATCTGCTGGGGCACGCGCTGGGGGCGTATCTGGCGCGGTTCTTTGCCGCCCGTCATCCGGAGATGGTGCGGTCTGTGATCTGCCTGGCCGGGGGTGGGCGGGCCGTGGTGCAGGGGCAGGTGGTGCCGTTCCTGGCGGCGGTGGAGCGGGCGATCGCAGGGGAGATCGGGGCGGAGGCGATGGACCGCGCCATGGTTGCGTGCGGGTTGGTGGCGCCGACGAGCGATCCGCGGGCATTCCGCACCGGGTGGTGGCCCAACCTGCATGCGTTGCTGGAGGCGTGGAAGGCGGTTCCGCCCGAAAGCTACATGGCGGCCGGGGGGCGGCCGATGCTGGTGATGTATGGCGCGCTCGACGGGATTGCGCCGCCGCCGAACATGCTCTCCTTGCGCGAGGATCTCGGCGCGCAGGTGACGCTGGTAGCCATCGCGGGGGCGGGGCATTGCGTGCAGGCGGAGCAGCCGGCGGCGGTGGAGGCCGCGTTGCTGGACTGGCTCCGCCGGCAGGCAGCGGGCTGAGGCCCCCTACCCTTTCGCCGCGTTGATCTCCGCGCTGAGGGCGGCGCGCAGCAGGCCGACATCGGTGTTGAGGCAGAGGGCGCGGAAGCCGCGTTCGATGCCGGCGCGGGCGGCGGCGCCGTCGTTGGCGAGCCAGCCCATGGGGGTGTTGGTTTCGCGGCCGGCGGCGAGGATTTCGGCTTCGGCGGTGGTGAAGAGCGGGTTGGTGAAGTCACCGGCGATGCCGAGGCTGTCGGAGAGGTCGAAATGGCCGATCCAGCCGATGTCGATGCCGGGGGTGCCGAGGATGGCGCGGGCGTTGCGCAGGCCGGCGGTGGTTTCGATCATGGCGATGGTGAGGATGGCTTCGTTCGCGGCATCCATGGCGGCGCGCGGCGGGGCGGTTTCGTAGCTGTCATTCGCCAGGCCGAGGGCGAGACCGCGCTTGCCGAGCGGGCGGTAGCGGCACCACTGGACCAGGGCGCGGGCTTCCTCGGCGGTTTCGACCATGGGGAGCATGATGCCGAGGGCGCCTGCATCCAGCACCGGGCAGATGAGTTCCTTGGTGCCGTTGGGAACGCGGACGATGGGGACGATGCCGGCGCCGCGGGCGAGGGCGCACTGGGCCTTGATGGTGTCGATCCCGGCGCCAGAGTGTTCCTGGTCCAGGATGACGTATTCGGCACCGGCGCTGGCGAGGATGCGGGCGAGGCCGGGGGTGAAGAACTCGAAGGCCATGGTGCCGAAGGTGGTGCCGCCGGCGAGGAGTTTGGCGCGGACTGGGTTGGCGTTCATGGGTGGGGCTCCGAGGAAGGAAGGGTCTTCTTTTTTCTGAAGAAAAAGACTTCATTCGTTTGCTGCCCCGGGCGCCCGGGCCAGCAAACAAACAAAAGTTTTTTGGTTCTTTTTTCCAAAAAAGAACCGCTTGCTTGCCTTACATGATGAGGCCCGGCTTGGTTTCGGCATCCAGCGGCCAGATCGGGCGGTTGATGCGGGTGTAGGGGATTTTGCGGTAGTCGCGCGGGATCGGGCCGTCGGCGTCGATGTAGAGGACTTTCTTGGCGATGGGGCCGTAGGCGGCCATGAAGTGGTTGGTGGATTTCACCACGACCAGCTTCTTCTCGGTGGGTTCGATGCCGACATTGCGGAAGAGTTCGAGGCCGAGGGCCTGGTTGCGCTTGGTTTCCAGCACCACTTCCACGCCGCCGATGCGGATGGCGGCGCAGTCGCCGAGTTCGGCCTGGGCGGGGCCGAAGGACTGGTAGCAGTCGCGCGCGAGGCCGATGACGGTCACCTCGGCGTCCACCGGGGTGTTGCTGGTGGGGCCGATCTTGCCACCGAAGCGCAGGTTGAAGGTGGCGCCCAGGCCGGCATCGAAGCAGAGGCGGACGGCGATCGGGTCCCAAATGGGGCCGAGGCAGGCATCCTGCACGTTCCGTTCAATGAGGCGCTTGAGGATGGTGGTGTTGTCGGAAGGTGCGCCGCCGCCGGCGTTGTCGGCGGGGTCGGCCATGACGACGGGGAAGGCGTTGGAGGCGAGGCCGGTGGTGATGGCTTCGTCGGTCTCCAGGTAGTCGGGCGCGGTGCGGCCGCGCATGGAGACGAATTCCTCGCCGATCTCGGTGGCGAGGTGGTCGGCGAGGGGCTTGTTGTTGTCGGTGATGACGAGGATGCGGCCGCCCATTTCCGGCACGTCAGCGTAGGGGAAGCAGTGGCCGATGGAGATGGAGAGGATGCCGTTCTTGCCTTCCATCGCGCTCATGCGGTCGACGAAGGCGCGCATGAGAGGGAGCGTGGTGGGGTAGCTGCCGATCTGGCGGGCGTCGTAGAGGGCCTGGGTGGGCTTGATCTCTTTGCGGATGGTGCGGAGGACGAGGGTGAGGAGGTCCTCGGCGCGGTCCACCACATCCGTGTGGGGGAATTCCTTGTAGAGGATGGTGATGTCGGCGTTGCGCAGGCGCTTCAGCGTGAGGTGGCAGTGGGGGTCTAGCTCTACGCCGATGATGGTGTTGGGGCCGACGATCTGGCGGGCGCGCTCGGTGATATCGCCTTCGACGTCGTCGTAGCCGTGGGCGACCATGGCGCCGTGGAGGCCGAGGAGAACGCCGTCGAGCGGGAGGGCCTGCTTCAGCTGCTCGAGGATCTCGTCGCGCATGGTTTCGTAGTCGGCGCGGTTGGTGGTGCCGGCCGGGGAGGCGGCGAAGCAGGAGCCTTCGATGAGGGTGAAGTTCTCCTTCGCGGCGCGTTGGCGGGCGACGAAGAGGGTGGCGGTGCACATGCGCGGGGCGTCATCCGGGTGCTCGCCGGGGCGGAGCCAGACGCCTTCCTTGTAGCCCTCGATGGAGGTTGGGAGGGGGGAGAAGGTGTTGGTTTCGGTGGCGAGCGTGGCGGCGAAGAGGCGCATGGGCGGGGGGTCCTGGGGCGGTGGAGAGGGGGTAAGGAAGAAAGCGGCCACTAAGACACTAAGACACAAAGGAAGCTGGAAGGCACCGTGCCTCCACTCCTGCTACGGCATCAGAGCGTGAGTCGCCTGATGCCGTCTTTCAGGACGGCGTGATTGAAGTTCAGAAGCAGGCCGATACGCAACCCGCTGAGGCGGAGGTAGGTCAGGAGTTGGGCGTCGTGGACTGTCATGAGCCGCTCCACTGACTTCACTTCGATGATGAGCACCTGGTCGACAAGGATATCGAGGCGATAAGCGGAACCAATGTCGAGGCCTTTGTAGCGAACAGGAAGCGAGACTTGGCGCGCGTGCGGGATGCCGGCCAGAGAGAGTTCGTGACACAGGCAGTCCTCGTAGGCGGATTCCAGCAGGCCGGGACCGAGGTGACGATGCACCTCGATTGCCATGCCGATGACGCGATGGGAGTGGTCCGTTTCGTTGGCCAATTCACTTGCCTTGTCTTTCTTCTTTGTGTCTTTGTGT
This sequence comes from Alphaproteobacteria bacterium, assembly GCA_026400815.1. Lineage (GTDB taxonomy): Bacteria > Pseudomonadota > Alphaproteobacteria > Acetobacterales > Acetobacteraceae > CAMDGX01. The sequence continues at coordinate 12,560 of JAPLOI010000074.1, read as the reverse complement.
CTTTGTGGCCGCTTTCTTGCTTTCTTTCAGAAGAACGTCCGCACCGCGCCCACCACGTTGTAGGCATCGTCCACCACCAGCAGCACCTGCCATTTGTCGAAGGTGAGGCAGGGGTGGCCGATGCCGAAGGTGACCATGTCGCCAACCTGCAGCGGGGAGTCGACCGGGACGGTCATGTGGGTGTGCTGGTCGTTGTGGCCGGTGACGAGGTAGCCGGTGGGGATGGGCTCCGGTTTGGTCATGTTGGAGCCGGGGCGGAACCAGGTTTCGGCGGCGGGCTTCGGATCGGTGCCGATATCCCGGGCGCCGGCAGTGAGAAGGACCTTGTCGGGCTGCGGGCGAGACTGGACGTAGGCCCAGACTTCGATGGCTGAGAGCAGGCCGCCGCCCTGGGCGGCTTCGGGGGTGCGTTCAACGATGTTGGAGAAGAAGCGGCGGTAGCTGGTCGAGTCGTGGGTGATGTAGCAGCCGCTGCGGGTGATGATGCGGGTGGGGCTGGACAGGCCGGCATGGGTGAAGCGGGCGAGCACCATGTCGTAGAAGGCGCTGCCGCCGGCGGTGAGGATGATTTCGCCGGGAGCGAAGAGTTTCTCGGCTTCGCAGGACTGGGCGAGGCTCACGAGGAAATCGAGGAAGGTGCGGACCTGGGTTTCGGCCACGGTGCGGTCGGCGGGGGTGAGGCCTTCGAAGCCTTCGACGCCGCGGAGTGCGAGATGGGGGCCGGCGGCTTTGACGGCGCGGGCGACGCGCAGGCCTGTTTCGAGGTCGCGCACGCCGGTGCGGCCATTCATCCAGCCGCCTTCGAGGAAGACCTGGAGCGGGCGGCGGATATTGGCCTCGCGGGTGGCGGCGGCGAGTTGGGCGACGTTGGCTTCGGAATCGACGATGCAATAGAAATCCAGCGCTGGGTCGCGCTTCAGCTCATCCAGCACGTAGCGGATCATCTGTTTGCCGACGAGCTGGTTGGCCAGGATGATCCGGGAAAAACCGAAATCGCGCGCGACGGCGAACTGGTGCGGGGTGGCAAGCGTGATGGCCCAGGCACCGTCGTTCACCTGTTGGCCGAAGAGCTGTGGGGCCATGGTGGTCTTGCCGTGCGGGGCGATCACGGCGCCGGAGCGGGCGACGAAATCGCGCATCCAGGCGGCGTTGTGGTCCATGGCGGATTTCTTGAGGACGGCGAGCGGGAGGGGGAGGTCTTCCTTCAGGAAGTTCCAGCCCTTGGCGGCGATGTCGGCCATGGGGAAGGGGTGGATGCCGCCGGGCATGCCCTTGGTCTTGTGGTCGAGCATGATATCGGCGACCGGCTGCATGAACCCGTCCATGGCGTTTCCTCCGTTGGGGCTAGCGGACCCTGGGTATTTCGATGTTCTCGCATGGCGACGCCGAGGCCGAGAAGACGCAGTTCCGTACTCTCGTCACTGGTCCAGTGCTCGCGTCGTGGTCGGTGCAGATTCTGTCATGACTGAGAAGCCAGCTTGCCGGGGTCCTGTCCTGGCGTGTCCCTTCGCGTCGACGCCAACCGCATTCTGTGGCGCGGGCATATTTCTCCGGTGGCCGCTCTAACGCCCAGACGCCGCCGCGTTGCACGACGGTTGTGGTGCCGAAGATTGACTTCCACACATCGTTGGGCGGGTCGGGCTCACCCCATTCGGTTTCCAGAAGGATCGTATTGTTGTCGAGCCAACGGACAAACTGGGCATAGATGCGGGGGCCGGATGTCCCGTCGCCATTCACTTCGCCATATTCAGCTTCCAAGGCCGGGCCGCCCTTGCGCCAAATTTGGATGCCACTGTATCCGGCGCTGTCCCAGTATCGCACAACTGTGAAGTAAGTGCGGTCGGGAGACAGATGTGGGTCACCACCGATCTCGGTCGCGTTTCCAGTCACGTCGTCGATCCAGAGTGTCTGCGACCGCTCGCCCCCCCTGGCCTCGACGATAAAAGCACCGGCATCTTGCTGGTGCCGCAGGAAGGTGTGTCCGAAGCATTCCCAATACTGGTCTCCGCAGTCATCCTTGTCTGTGAGAACAACCAGTTGCTCTTTGGCATGAAGCAGCAAGCGACCGCCAACGCGTACCGCCCGTCCCTCCGAGGCCGCCAGTGCGGCGGGTTCGGCGCGCGTGAGCGGGTCATAAGAATTGCCATTGCTTCCGTCGAATTCTTGCGCAACGGCCGGCACAACCGTAACGATCCAAAATGCAATCAGAAGCCGGGCAAGCGATGCCGGTGCCACTCGCCACCGATAGAACGTGGCGGTACGAACCGACCTATCGGGTTGCAAGGCGCCGGCCGATTTCCTCGGCGTAGGCATCCGTCAGCGCGACGGGATTGAAGGTGATGATCCCCTCGTCGCGGCGGCCAAGGCCGCAGTGGATGGCGGGGGTGCCAGCGGCCAGCTTGCGGGCGAGGGCCATGGCGGTGTCGAGGTCGGGGGTCTTCACGTTCAGGATGGGGATGGCCTTGCCTTCGATGGACAGGCCCTCGCCGCCGGCGATCTCGGCGATGCGCTGCAGGCGGGCGAGCCAGGTGGCGCGGCGGGTGGCTTCATCGGTGCTGGTGAAGCGCTTCAGCGCGGTGCAGAGGCCAGCGATTTCCTCCTTGCCGACCTTGCAGGAGCGGCCGATGCCGTGGTGCGGTAGGCCGCGCATCTGGCGCAGCGGGCCGAACTCGGCGGGGGGTGACCAGGCGTCTTCGTAGATGTCGAGGTCGAGCATCTGCAGCAGGGCGCTGGAGATGAGGTCCATGCGGCCGGCGAGGATGCCGCTGCTCTGCGGGCCGCCAATGGCCTTGCCGCCGGAGAAGGCGACGAGGTCGGCACCCTCATCGAGGAAGCGGTTGAGGTTGGCGGTGGGGGGAAGTTGGCCGGCGGCGTCGACCAGGATGGGCAGGCGGTGCTCGCGGGCGACGGTGGCAATGTCGCGCAGGCTCGGCTTCGATTGGGCGCCGGCGAGGTAGTAGATCCCCGCCGTGTTCTTCGTGATGGCGGCTTCGAGTTCCCAGGGCGCGGCGTCGCGCACGCCGGGGCCGGAATAGCGGTCGGGGATGCCGACTTCGATCAGGCGGGCACCGGCGACGACCAGGGCCTTGTCGTACATGTTGCGCTGGCTGCGGACCATGAGGAACTCGCGCTTGCCGTCTGGCACGTCTGGCAGGGCGTTCATCCGCGCGGGGTCGAGGCCGGCGAGGATGGCGGCGGTGCCGAGCAGCACGGCGGCGGAGGCGCCGGAGGTGACGATGCCGGCTTCGGCGCCGGTGGCCTCACGGATGGTGCGGCTGGCGGCGGCCTGGAGCTGGACCATGTCGACGCAGGCGAGGCTGGCCTGGCGCATGGCCTCGGCGACCTCGGGGGCCATGAGGCCGCCGGACAGGCGGGTGACGGTGCCGCAGGCGTTGATGATCTCGGGGACGCCGAGGGTGGCGTAGATGGTCATCGTTCGGTCCTGTCTTGGACGGGGTTAAGGAAGAAAGCGGCCACTAAGACACTAAGACACAAAGGAAGTAGAAAGAAGGGGTGCCCTGCCCTTCCCGCTTCCTTTGTGTCTTAGTGTCTTTGTGGCCACTTGCTTTCTTTCTTCAGGCCGCGCGCGCCAACTGCTTGCCCTTCACGAGGTCGGCGCATTTTTCGCCGATCATGATGCAGGCGGCGTTGGTGTTGCCTGACACCATGGTGGGCATCACGGCAGCATCGGCGACGCGCAGGCCGGCGATGCCGTGGACGCGGAGTTGGTCGTCCACCACGGCCATGGGGTCATGGCCCATCTTCGCCGTGCCGATCGGGTGGAAGATGGTGCCGCCGTAGTTGCGGGCGTATTCCAGCATCTCCGCATCCGATTGCACCTGCTCGCCAGGGAGGTATTCGCTGGCGATGAAGGCGCGCATCGGGCCCTGGTTGGCGATCTTGCGGGCCAGCTTCAGGCCATCGACCAGCACGCGGCGGTCGGTTTCCTCGGCGAGGTAGTTGGGGTGGATGGCCGGGGGCGCGAGCGGGTCGGCGGATTTCAGCAGGATCTCGCCGCGGCTTTCCGGGCGGAGCTGGCAGACGTTTTGGGTGAAGCCGGAAAACTTGTGCAGGCCCTCGGCGGGGCGTTCGGCGGAGAAGCCGATGAAGTGGAACTGGATGTCCGGCGCATCCAGCTCCGGGCGGGATTTGGTGAAGATGCCCACCTGGCCGGCGCTGGCCGTCAGCGGGCCGGTGCGGAACAGGGCGTATTGCAGGCCCATGATCGCCATGCGGGTGGGCGACATCATGATGTCGTTCACCGTGACCTTCTCGGTGCATTTATAGACGAAGCGCACCTGGAAATGGTCCTGCAGGTTCTGGCCAACGCCGGGGAGGTCGTGGACGGGCTCGATGCCCTTTTCCAGCAGGTGGCCGGCGGGGCCGATGCCGCTGAGCATCAGCAGCTGGGGCGAGTTGATGGCGCCGCCGCAGAGGATCACCTCGCGCTTGGCGCGCACGGTGTGGCTTTGCCCGCCCTGGCGATAGGCAACGCCGGTGGCGCGCTTGCCGGCCAGCAGCACGCGTTCCACCTGGGCGTGGGTGATCACCTGCAGGTTCGGGCGCTTCATGGCGGGCTGGAGGAAGGCGCGATGGGCGGACCAGCGGCGGCCATTCTTCATGGTGTTCTGGTAGTAGCCGACGCCTTCCTGGGTGGCGCCGTTGTAGTCGTCGTTGCGGGGGATGCCGACCTGCACGGCGGAATCGACATAGGCTTCCGACAGGCGGGAACGGGCGGCGAAATCGATGACGCTGAGCGGGCCGTCGCGGCCGCGCAGGCTGTCATCGCCGGGGCCGACGCGGCCTTCGCTGCGCTTGAAGTAGGGCAGCACGTCGTCCCACGCCCAGCCGGCATTGCCGAGCTGGCGCCAGTGGTCGAAATCGTTGGGCTGGCCGCGGACATAGAGCAGGCCGTTGATGGAGGAACTGCCGCCGAGCACCTTGCCGCGCGGCCAGAACAGCTTGCGGTTGTTGGCGCCGGGGTCGGGCTCCGTCTCGTACATCCAGTTCACGGAGGGATCGACGATGGTCTTGCCGTAACCGATCGGCACGTGGATCCAGATGTTGCTGTCCTTGCCGCCGGCTTCCAGCACCACCACGCGCACGTTCGGGTCTTCGGACAGGCGGGCGGCGACGACGCAGCCGGCGGAGCCCGCGCCCACAACGACGTAGTCGGCTTCGATCGTTTCCATTCGGGTCCCCCGGTTGCCTGGAGTCTCAGTGGCGCACAGGATGCCCGGATGATGACGGTTGCGCCACCTCCTGAACTGCTCGAAGCGTTGCGGCGGATGGGGCTGGACGTGCCGGATGGCGTGGCGGGGGAGCAGCTGACCGGGGGCGTGTCGTCGGACATCTGGCGGATCGCATTGCCGGGTGGGGCGATCTGCGTGAAGCGGGCGCTTGGCAAGCTGAAGGTGGCGGCGGATTGGCGGGCGCCGGTTTCGCGCAATCGCTACGAGGCGGAATGGATGCGGGTGGCCGGCGCGGCGGCGCCCGGGGCGGTGCCGGAATTGCTGGGGCAGGATGAGGAAGCCGGGGCGCTGGCAATGGCGTTCCTGCCGGAGGCCGACTACCCGCTGTGGAAGGCGCAGTTGCGCGACGGGCGGGCGGATGCCGGATTCGCCGCACAGGTGGGAGCACGAGTCGCACGGATTCATGCCACAACGGCGGCAGACGAGTCGGTGCCCGGCCGGTTCGCGACGGATGCGATCTTCTACGATATCCGGCTGGAGCCGTATCTGGTGGCCACGGCGTCGCGGCATCCAGATCTGCGCGACGTGCTGCTGGGGCTGGTGGCAACGACGCAGGCGAACAAGCGCGCGCTGGTGCATGGCGATGTGAGCCCGAAGAACATCCTGGCGGGCCCAGAGGGGCCGGTGTTCCTGGATGCGGAATGCGCCTGGTGGGGCGATCCGGCGTTCGACCTGGCGTTCTGCCTGAACCATCTGCTGCTGAAGTGTCTTTGGACCCCACGGGCGTCCGCGGGTTTCCTGGCCTGCTTCGATGCATTGGCCGGAGCCTATCTGGCGGGCGTGGAGTGGGAGGCGCCTGATGCGATCGAGGCGCGGGCGGCGCGGCTCCTGCCCGGCCTGTTCCTGGCGCGGGTGGATGGGAAGTCGCCGGTGGAGTACATCACCGCGGAGGCCGATCGAGAAAAAGTTCGGCGGGTGGCGCGGGCATTGCTGGCCAGGCCGGTTGGTCGGTTGGCGGCGGTGCGGCGGGCCTGGGAGGATGAGTTGAGCCGATGATCACGCACGAGATCGTTTATGTGCACGGGCGCCGGGTGTGGGACAGCCGGGGGCGGCCGACCGTTGAGGCCGAGGTGATGCTCGCCGGCGGGGCCGTCGGGCGCGCGATCGCGCCGGCGGGCGCCTCCACCGGCAGCGGCGAGGCGCTGGACAAGCGCGATGGCGGCACGGCGTTCGGCGGCTGGGATGTCACCCAGGCGGTGGCGGCGGTGAACGGGGAGATCGCCGAGGAAATCCTGGGCCGCGATGCGCGCGACCAGGCCGGGGTGGACCGGGCGATGATCAAGCTGGACGGCACGGAAGCGAAAACCCGGCTGGGCGGCAATGCGATCCTGGCGGTCTCCATGGCCAATGCCCATGCGGTGGCGGCCGAGGCGGGCAAGCCCCTGTACCGGCATCTCGGCGGGGAGAATGCCGACCTGCTGCCCCTGCCGCAGATCCAGATCTTCGGCGGCGGCGCCCATGCCGGGCGACGGGTGGATATCCAGGATTTCCTGGTGGTGTGCCCGGCGGCCAAAAGCTTCGCGCAGGCGCTGGACTGGACGGCGGAGGTGTATCGCCATGCCGGCCTGCTGATGAAGGAGGCCGGGCTGCTGCAGGGCGTGGCCGATGAGGGCGGCTGGTGGCCGGCGTTCACGAACAACGAGCAGGCGCTGGAGATGCTGGTGCGCGCCATCGAGCGGGCGGGCTTCGTACCGCGCGAGCAGGTGGCGATCGCGCTGGATATCGCGGCCAGCGAGTTCGGGCGCGGCGGGCGCTACAAGCTGGGGCTGGAGGCGCGCGAGCTCGACAGCGACGGGATGATCGAGATGCTCGGCCGCTGGATCGACAAGTATCCCATCGTCTCCATCGAGGACCCGCTGGCGGAAGATGATGCCGACGGGTTTGTTGCGTTCACAAAGGCTTATGGCGACCGGCTGCAGATCGTCGGCGATGATTTCCTGGTGACACAGGCGTCGCGCGTGCGCGATGCGGCGGCCAAGGGTGCGGCCAACACCGTGCTGATCAAGCCGAACCAGCGCGGCACGCTGACCGAGACGCTGGAGGCGTGGGAAGCCGCGAAATCCGTGGGTTATGCCGGGATCGTCTCCGCCCGCTCTGGCGAAACCGAGGATGTGACCATCGTGCACCTGGCCATCGGCTGGGGCGCGGGGCAGCTGAAGGTGGGCAGCTTCGCGCGCAGCGAGCGCATGGCGAAGTGGAACGAGGCGCTGCGGATCGAGGAGGCGCTGGGCGAGTTGGCGCGCTTCGCCGGCGGGAGCATGCTGGGGCGCTCCAAGTGAATGTACTGCTGCATTACGACGCCGGGCCGGCGCTGAAGGAGCGGCTGGGCGCCTTGCCCGGCCTTTCCCTGCGCTTCGTGGCCGAGGGCGACGATGCGGCGCTGATGGCGGCGCTGCCGGAGACGGAGGTGCTGTGGCACGTGCTGCAGCCCTGCACCGCCGCGGTGATTGCCGCCGCGCCGCGGCTGAAGCTGATCCAGAAGATCGGCGTGGGGGTGAACACCATTGATCTCGAAGCCGCCAAGGCGCGTGGGATTGCGGTGTGCAACCTGCCGGGGGCGAATGCGCGGGCGGTGGCAGAGATGGCGCTGCTGCTGATGCTGGCCTGCCTGCGACGGCTGCCGCAATTCGATGCCGGTCTGCGGGCCGGGCGCTGGGGTGCCGCGCCGGCGGTGCAGGACCGGCTGGGCGAGCTTGGTGGCAAGACAGTCGGGCTGGTGGGGTTCGGCGCGGTCCCTGCCGTGCTGGCGCCGGTGCTGGCGGCCCTGGGGTGCCGGGTGATCTACACGGCGACGGCGGCCAAGGATATGCCGTATGAGTATCGTGATATCAACGGATTGCTTGCCGAGGCGGATGTGGTTTCGCTGCATGTGCCGCAAACGGCAGCGACTGCTGGGATGATCGATGCGGCGGCGCTGGGGCGCATGAAGCCCGGCGCCGTGCTGGTGAACACGGCGCGCGGTGGGCTGGTGGACGAGGCGGCGCTGGTGGCGGCGCTGCAAAGCGGCCAGTTGGGCGCGGCGGGGCTGGATGTGTTCGCGCAGGAACCCACGCCGGCCGGAAACCCTCTGTTCTCGCTGGAGAACGTGGTGGTGGCGCCGCATGTGGCCTGGGTCACCGGAGGGACCTTCGATCGGTCTTTTGCGACGGCGGCGGAGAATGTGCGGCGACTGGCGGCGGGCGAGACCCTGCTGAACCGGGTCGCGTAGGGAGGAAACGACAATGCGGGTGATGGCAACGGGGCTGCGGTTTCCGGAAGGGCCGGTATGGCTGAAGGACGGGTCGGTGGCGCTGGTGGAGATCGCCAGCGGGTGCATCACCATCGTCTCGCCCACTGGCGAGAAGCGCGTGCTGGCAACGCCCGGCGGCGGGCCGAACGGCATGGCGGTGGGGCCGGATGGCGCCTTCTATGTGTGCAACAATGGCGGCTTCGACTGGCACGAAATGGACGGGCTGCTGCGCCCCGGCCTCCAGCCGGCGGATTACGAGACCGGCCGGATCGAGCGGATCGACCCGGTCAGCGGGGCCGTGACCCGGCTCTATGATGCCTGCAACGGCCACAAGCTGCGCGGCCCGAACGACATCGTGTTCGATGCCCATGGCGGATTCTATTTCAGCGATCTCGGCAAGACCCGCGCGCGCGACCGGGATTGGGGAGGGCTGTACTACGCCAAGCCCGATGGCTCCTCCATCGTCGAGGTCGGCTACCGGCTGAACACGCCCAACGGTGTCGGCCTCTCGCCGGATGGCAAGACGGTCTATGTGGCCGAGACGCCGACGGCGCGCATCTGGGCCTTCGATCTGGAATCGCCGGGGGTGGCGAAGAAGCATCCGGGCCAGCCGCATGGTGGGCGCTTCGTGTGCGGGCTGGGCGGCATGCAGATGTTCGACAGCCTGAAGGTGGATGCGGCCGGCAATATCTGCGTGGCCACGCTGGTAACGGGCGCCGTGACGGTGATCGCGCCCGATGGCCGTGTGCTGCGCGTGGTGCGGTTCAGCGACCCGATGACGACGAATGTCTGCTTCGGCGGCGCGGGGCTGGACAAGGCCTATGTCACCCTGTCCGGCACCGGCCAGTTGGTGGAGTTGGACTGGACCGGGCCGGAATGGAGCACCCCGGGCCTGGCCCTGGCCTTCAACCGGTAGCGGCCCACGCCGCCGGTCACCTGAGCAGGCTGGCGAGGGCGGCCTGCAGCCCGCGCATGTCGGTCACCTCGGCATCCGGCGCCTCCTGCCAGGTACGCGGGCGCTGGGCGGCGTGGCGGCCGGTGCGGAACAGGATGGTGCCCAGGCCGAGCGCGCGGGCGGGGGCGATGTCGTTGTCGATGCGGTCGCCGACCATCACGCAGTCTTCCGGCGGGCGGCCGAGGGCTTCGGTGATCTGCAGGAAGAAGCGCGGATCGGGCTTGCGCAAATCCATCACGCCGGAGAGGCCGTGCACCGCAAACAGGTGCAGCAGCCCTTCCTCCGCCAGGGCGCCGAGCATGGCGGCGGGCTGGTTGGCGGCGAGGGCGAGGCGGATGCCCTGGGCCTGCAGCGCGAACAGCAGCGGGGCGATGCCAGGGCGGATCTGCGGCTTGCCGCGCTGCTGGCGGGCGGCGGCGGCAATGTGGCCCCAGGCGAGGGGGGCGCGGGCCTCGTCCTCGCCCATGAGGTTCCAGAGCACGGCCTGGTAGGCGTTGGGGGCGTGGCTGGCGATGGCGGCTTCCCAGGCGGCGGCGTAGGCGTCGTCTGGCACCGGGGCGCCGGTGGCGGCTGCCACCTCGGCGCGGATCAGCCGGTCCATCATGGCTTCCCAGTCGACTTCCATGTCGACCGGGCCACCGACATCGAACAAAACGGCGCGGCGCTTCATCGTGGGGTCCTCAGGCGGCGGCGGATGGCGAGCCAGCGCAGGGCGAGGGGGCCGCGGCCGCGCTGGAGAAGGGCACGCAGAACGGCGAGGGCGGGGCGCAGCAGGGACATGGCCCAGTCGCGCGCGGCATGCACCCAGCCGACGGCGCGGGCGAACCAGGCGATGCGCAGCAGCGCGGCCTCGCAGGACTGGTAGATGAAGACGGAGATCAGCGTGCAGACGAGGCGGATCAGCACATAGGCCTCCAGCGCTTCCAGCCTGTGGCCGCCGGCCAGCAGGGCGATGGCCCAGAGCTTGCCGGCCAGGCCCACCGCCTCCGGCACCAGGAACAGCGGCAGGACGGCGTAGCCGGGCAGTGTGCCCAGCCAGGCACCGGCGGCACGCACCGGGGTGGTGTGGCGCAGGGCCCGCAGCACCGCCACGGCGCCGGCCCAGACCACATCCTCCAGCACCACCATCAGCAGGGCGAGCGGGAGCAGCAGCAGGTTCAGCAGGTGGCGGATGATGCGGGGCATTGAGCGCCTGAGGTTAAGGACGACCCGGCGCCCCGTATTCGTATACCATTGCCATCATGAGCGCGGTCCATGCCTTCGAATTGATCCTGGTGCTGCTGGCGGTGGCGCTGGGGCTGGCGTTGCTGGCGCGCTGGCTGCAGGTGCCGACGGCGGTGGTGTTCGTGCTGGGCGGCATGGCGCTGGCGGTGGCGCCTTGGGTGCCGGAGATCCGGCTGGACCCCGAGCTGACCATGACGCTGTTCCTGCCGCCGCTGCTGATGGCATCCGCCTACTTCACCTCCTGGCGGGCGTTCCGGGCCAATCTGCGGCCGATCCTGCTGCTGGCGGTCGGCGCGGTGGCGTTCACCACGGTGACGGTGGCGGTGGTGACGAAGATGCTGCTGCCCGGCCTGCCCTGGGCGGCGTGCTTCGCGCTGGGGGCGATCGTGTCGCCGCCGGATGCGGTGGCGGCGGCTTCCGTGCTGGAGCGGCTGCGCATGCCGAAGCGGATCGTGACGGTGCTGTCGGGCGAGAGCCTGGTGAACGATGCCTCTGGCCTGGTGCTGTATCGCTTCGCGGTGGCCGCGGCGATGACGGGGGTGTTCGACCCCGTGGTGGCGACGGGGGCGTTCCTGGCGGTGTCGGCCGGCGGGATCGTGGTGGGGCTGGTGGCGGGGTGGGGGCTTTCGTGGCTGTCGGCGCGGCTGCACGACACGCATCTGGAAACGGCGGCGAGCTTCCTGGCGGCGTGGGGCAGCTACATCCTGGCCGAGCAGCTGCAGGTTTCAGGCGTGCTGGCGACCGTGGCCTGTGGGGTGTGGTTCGGCTGGCGGCGGCATGAGGTGTTGAGCGCGCGCACGCGGCTGGAGGCGCGGGCGGCGTGGGGGTTCGTGGTGTTCGTGATGGATGCGCTGGTGTTCATCCTGATCGGGCTTTCGCTGCATGGGGTGCTGCAGCGCATCGGGCCCGGCCAGGCCGAGGTGCTGGCGCCGGCGGCGCTGGCGGTGGTGGCGACGGTGATCGTGGGGCGGTTCGTGTGGGTGTTCCCGGCGGCGCATCTGTCGCGCCCGCCCTGGGTTCGCAAGCGCGACCCGGTGCCGCCGGCCGCGGTGCTGACGGTGATCTCATGGGCGGGGATGCGCGGGGTGGTGAGCCTGGCGGCGGCGCTGGCATTGCCGGCGGGGTTTCCGGGGCGGGATGCGGTGATCGTGCTGACCTTCGCGGTGATCCTGGGGACGGTGCTGCTGCAGGGGGTGACGCTGGGGCCGCTGATCCGGCGGCTGGGGCTGGGCGACGTGGCGGAAGGCGAGCACCCGGCGGTGCAGGCGCGGCTGGCGGCGGAGCGGGCAGCGCTGGCGGCGATCGAGCACCGGGCGGCGGACCCGCTGGACGGGGCGATGGCGGCGGACCTGCTGGCGGAATACCGCGACCGGGCGGGGGCGACCGCGGGCGCCGCCGGGCCCACCCCGGCGGCGCGGCGGGCGGCGCGGGAGGCGCGGCTGGCGCTGCGGCTGCATGCCAACGCGGCGGCGCGGGTGCACCTGGTGGCGCAGTCCCGCGCCGGGGCGTTGGACGATGACGCGCTGGCGGCGGTGGTGGAGGAGCTGGACCTGGAGGATTTGCGGCTGCGCCACCAGCTGGGGCAGGCGGCGCACTGACGGTTCAACAGATGGTACGGCCGGGCGGGCAGATGCGCGACGGCGGGGGCGCGGCTGGGCGAGGGGGGGCGGCCATCGGGGGGGCGGCCATGGGGGGGGGCATGCGCGGTGCGGCCATCGGCGGGGGCAAGGCGGCGGGCGGCGGGGCCGGGCGTGGGGTGAAGACGTGCGGGGCGGCCGGGGCAGAGGCGGAGGGCGGAAGGGCGGCGGGCAGGCTTGGGCGCGGCGTGGCAATCACCGGGGCGGCTGCGATCGGGGGGGCTGCGATCGGGGGCGGTGCCATCGGTGCGGCCAGCGGCTGG
>JAPLOI010000024.1 GCA_026400815.1 Alphaproteobacteria bacterium | reverse complement strand
CGCCGCTGCCGTGGAGCCGCTCCGGTCGGGCGACGCCCACCCTGCGCGGCTCCACGGCAGCGGCACAACGTGCGTATCAACCGGCAGGCGATCCACTTATCGGAACTGAAACGCTGTAGCGAGAAACCGAGCCAGCTCTCAGGTCATTGGCAGTGAGGGCAAGGGCAGTCTGTTTACGTTTATTTACTTAATATTAACAATTCAATAAAAAATGGGATTTTGCCGATCATTCCCAACCAGCGCCTGCCGCCTGTCGAAAACAGACAGCCAGTTGAACCGGATCAAAAATGAACGCTGGTGAGGGCCACGTCCCTCTGGACCATGCGGTCTGGGGGCAGGAGGCACTGCATCTCCCCGGTGCGATCCAGGGGCTCGGCCCCTGGTGGGTCTGGGCGGAGTCCAGACCCACCAGCGGGTAAGATCACGGCGGCCTGAAATGGCAGCCCATGAGTTCAGTTCTGCGCGTAGGGGCAGCCGGCTTCCTTCACGGTGCGCCAGATCGAATCCGGCGCGACGGTCGCGGTGATCTTGTAGACGTCGTAGGGCTCCTTGGATTCCGCCGGCGACTTCACCTGCACCAGATGCATCGGCCGCAACACGTGGCCGTCGGCGCGGATGGGGACGTTCTTCATCTGGAAGTCGTTGATCGGCGTGGCCTTCATCTTGGCCATCACCGCCTCACCTTCTGTGGTGCCGGAGGCCTTGATGGCGTTGAGGTAGTGCCAGGTGGCGCTGTAGGCGCCGGATTGCAGGAAAGTGGGGGCCTTGTTGCCGAAGCGGGCCATGAAGCGGCGCGACCAGGTTCGGGTTTCCTCGCTCATGTCCCAGTAGAACGGCACGGTGAACTGCATGCCCTGGGCGGCATCCAGCCCCACCGCGACGATGGTGTTGATGGTGGTGCCGGTGGAAGCGAGGGTTTGGCCGCGCTTGGCCAGGCCGAACTCGCCGGCCTGCTTCAGCGCGTTGGTGAAGTCTGCGCCGGCATTGGCGAAGGCGACGACCTTGGCGCCGCTGGCCTGGGCCTGGAGCAGCTGGGAGGCGAAATCGGTGGTGCCCAGCGGGTGCTTGGCGGTGCCCAGCACCTTTCCGCCGGCCTCGCGCACGAACTGGGTGGCGGCGGCTTCCATGGCGGCGCCGAAGGCGTAGTCCACCGTGATGAAGAACCAGGTGTCCTTGCCATCGGCCACCAGGGCGCGGGCGATCGCCTTGGGCATGACGTAGGTGTCGTAGACGAAGTTGATCGCCATCGGCGAGCAGGCGCGGCCGGTGAGGTCGGCGGTGCCGGTGCCGGCGATGAGGTGGGGTTTCTTCGCCTCCGTCATCAGCGGCTGCACGCCGAGCGCGGTGGGCGAGATGGTGAAGGTGAGGATGGCATCGACCTTGTCGTCGTTCAGCCATTTGCGCGCCATGGCCACGCCAATGTCGGGCTTGTTCTGGTCGTCGCCGACCAGCAGCTGGATCGGGCGGCCGAGCACGGTCTTGCCGAAATCCTCGATCGCCATGGTGGCGGCCAGCCCGGAGCCGGGGCCGCCATTGTCGGCGCAGGGGCCGGACTGGTCGCCCATCACGCCGATCTTCACCGGCGCCGGCGTTTGTGCGGCGGCGGGCGCAGCGAAGCCCGTTGCTGCGTAGGAGGTGGCGGCGAGCAGGGCGGCGAGCATGGGCCTGCGGCGATGGGTCGGCAGCATGGAAATCCCCCGGCGTTTCTTTCGTTCTGTTGCCAGTTGGCCGCAAGCGCGCGCGGCGGGAGGGGGTGTGCCGCTGCGCGGCCAGAATCACAGATGTGATATCGGCGGCGCGCCTGGCTGCTCCAGCGTGGCGCAGTAAGCGGCCAGCGCCGCCTGCACCACGGCGACGATGCGGGTGCGGTAGCGGGCAATGCGGCTGCGTGCGCCGCCCACGCCGATGGTGAGCGGGATGCCGTGCGGCGCATCGGGCATGGGCAGGGAGATGGTGGCGGCTTCCGGAAAGGGAATGCCGGACAGGAAGCAGTGGCCGTGCTCGCGGATCCAGCCCAGTTGTTCGATCAGCTGCGGCAGGTCGGTGCGCGGCGCGGTGCCGCGGGCCTGGATGTCGATATGGCGCACCAGCCGGGCCACGGTGCGGTCCTGCATGCGGCTGAGCAGCACCAGCCCGGCGCCGGATTGGGTGAGCAGGCGCATCCCGCCCTCGGGGACGGGATAGGTGTGCGGGTGGTCCGGCACGATCACGCGCAGGTATTGCACGTAAAGGTCGTTCTGCGAGACCAGGGCGACGGTTTCGTCCGTTTCCTCATGGATGCGGCGCATCATCTCCATGAGTTGGCCGGAGCCGTAGGTGTAGTGGTTGATCCAGTCGCCCACCGCGGCCACGCGGGTGGTGGGGAAGTAGGTGCGGCTGGCGCGGTGGTAGTTGAGGTAGCCGAGCGCCACGAGGCTTTTGAGCAGGCCGGTGGTGCTGGATTGCGGATAGGCCAGCCGCTCCACGATCACCTTCTGGCGCAGGGGGGTGCGGCTGTCGGCGAACAGTTCCAGCACCTCCAGCACGCGGGCGGCGGACTTGATCGGGCTGCGGGCCATGTCCTCCCCCCCTCGGGTGTTGGGCCTGTGGTAGCAGGGTGGGGGGCGGTGGAAAATCGCCATGGTGATATTTCCCGGCGGCGCCGGTGGGGCTTTGACAGGGTGGGGGTGCTGTTCCCAGGCTGAGGCCGACGTTCCAACCTCCGCGAGGCCCGCCATGAAGTTCGGCATCTTCTACGAGCATCAGCTTCCCCGGCCCTGGACCGAGGACAGCGAATACAATCTGGTGCAGGAAGCGCTGGATCAGGTGGAGCTGGCGGACAAGCTGGGCTTCGATTGTGCGTGGGAGGTGGAGCACCACTTCCTGGAGGAATACTCCCATTCCTCCGCGCCGGAGGTGTTCCTGGCGGCGGCCTCTCAGCGCACGAAGAACATCCGGCTGGGGCATGGCATCTGCCTGACGGCGCCGAAATACAATCATCCGGCGCGGGTGGCGGAGCGGTTGGGGATGCTCGACCTCGTCTCTGGCGGGCGGGTGGAGTGGGGCTCGGGCGAATCCGGCTCCCTGATGGAGATGGCCGGGTTCGGGATCGACCCGCCGCAGAAGCACCCGATGTGGCGCGAGGCGACCGAGCAGATCGCCAACATGATGACGATGGCGCCGTATCCGGGCTTCGCGGGCGAGCATTTCAGCATGCCGGCGCGCAACGTGCTGCCGAAGCCGAAGCAGAAGCCGCACCCGCCGATGTGGCTGGCCTGTTCGCGGCGCGACAGCATTCTGCGCGCGGCGCGCTACGGGATGGGGGCGCTGGTGTTCGGCTTCGTGACGCCGGAGCAGGCGGGCGAGTGGGTGAAGGAGTACTACGACATCATCCGCTCCGATGAGTGCGTGCCGATCGGGCATACGGTGAATGCCAATTTCGCCTGCTTGGCCGGGATGAGCGTGCATCCGGACCGTGCCGTGGCGATGGAGCGGGGGATCGATGGGTTCCGGTTCTTTGGCTACTCGCTGGCGCATTACGCGATCTTCGGCATGCACAAGCCGGGCGTGACCAATGTGTGGGATGCCTATGAGAAGGTGCGCGACCAGATGCCGCCGACGCCGGGGGAAAGCTGCATCGGCACGCCGGAGGAGGTGCTGGCCAACCTGAAGCCCTATGACGAGGCCGGGGTGGACCAGATGATCTTCATCCAGCAATGCGGCAAGAACCGGCATGCGGATATCTGTGAATCCATGGAGCGCTTCGCCGAGGGCGTGATGCCGTGGTTCAAGGAGCGCGAGGCGGCGCGTGAGGCGAAGAAACAGGCGGAGCTGGCACCGTATTTCGCAGCCGCGCTGGCGCGCAAGCCGCGCATGGCAACGTTGGCGGCGGAGGATGTGCCGGAGGTGATCTCCTTGGGGCGCAAGCTGCAGCAGGAGAAGGGGCTCGATTATTCCAACGCCGGCGGCGTGTATTCCGACAAGACGCGCGGTGGCTCCATCCCTGTGCCGATGGTGGATCCGGCGCTGATGAAGGCGCGCGGGTGATGCCGATGCAGCTGACCCCGGCGCAGGAGGCCTTCAAGCAGGACTACATCAGGAAGCGTGGCTACTGGGTGACGTTCAACGACGGGCTGCTCCAGTACAGCCAGGCCTTCCTGGAAACCTACATGAAGTATGCAGCCCTGCCGGCGGCGGAAGGGCCGCTGAGCCCGCGCATGGTGGAGCTGGTATATGTGGCCGCCGATGCCTCCGCCACGCACATGTTCGGTGAGGGGCTGCTGATCCACACCAAGTTGGCGCTGGCCCGCGGTGCCAGCCCGACCGATGTGGTGGAGACCCTGCAGATCGCCACGGCCGAAGGGCTGGAGGGCGTGACGATGGGGGTGGAGATCCTGGTGGAGGAACTGCAGGCGGCCGGGCAGGATACCGGGTTCCTGGAGTTGGCACTGTCGGCCGAGCAGGTGGCGCTGAAGGCCGGGTATCAGGCGCGGTTTGGCGACTGGCCGCGCTTTGCCGACTATCTGCTGCGGCTGCATCCCAGCTATTTTGCGGTGATGACGGAGCTGGTAGCGGCGCCGGAGGTGACCGGGTCGCTTTCGGCCAAGGAGCGTTGCCTGATCGCGGTGGCGCTGAATGCGGCCTTTACCCATCAGAACCCCGCTGGTACGCGTCTGCACGTGGCCCGCGCCATCCGCGCTGGGGCGACGAAGGAGGAGATCCTGCAGGTGATGCAACTGACCGCGCATCTCGGCGTGCATGCCTGCGTGATCGGGGTACCGATGCTGATGAAGGCGGTGGAGGCGGCAAGCGCATGAACCTGGCGTTCTCCGCGGCCGAGGAGGCGTTTCGGCAGGAGGTGCGCGCCTTCCTGGCCGCCAACGTGGATGGACCCATGCGCGAGATGGTGCGCACGGGCATGCGGCCGGAGCCGGCGGAGATCCAGGCGTGGCAGCGCCGGATGCATGCCCAAGGCTGGAGCGCGCCGACCTGGCCGCGTGAGCATGGCGGGACCGGTTGGTCGCCGACGCAGTATTTCATCTACGAAACGGAAGCCGCGCGTGCCTATGCGCCGGTGCAGCCGCATCAGGGGTTGGAGCTGATCGGGCCGATCATCTTCACCTATGGCTCCGAGGCGCAGAAGGCGAAGTATCTGCCGCGCATCCTCTCTGGCGAGGCGTGGTGGTGCCAGGGCTATTCCGAGCCTGGGGCCGGGAGCGATCTAGCGTCGTTGAAGACGCGGGCGGTGCGGGATGGCGACCACTACGTGGTGAATGGGCAGAAGATCTGGACCAGCTATGCCCAGGCGGCGACGAACATCTTCTGCCTGGTGCGCACGGAGGTGAAGCCGCGCAAGCAGGAGGGGATCTCGCTGCTGCTGATCGACATGGATACGCCCGGCATCCGGGTGCGGCCGATCATCACGCTGGATGAGCGGCACCATGTGAACGAGGTGTTCTTCGACGAGGTTCGGGTTCCGGCCGAGAATCTCGTGGGCGAGGAAGGCCGCGGCTGGGGCTACGGCAAGGTGCTGCTGGACCGGGAGCGCGGCATCTCGGCGGCCGGGGCGTTGCGGCTGGCGCAGTTCGTGCGCGTGGTGAAGGAGCGGGCGGCGGCGGTGCGGGACAGCGGGTCGGCGCTGCTCGCGCAGCCGGATTTCCGCGGCAAGCTGGCGCAGATCGAGGTGGAGATGCTGGCGCTGGAGGGCATGAGCCTGCGCACGCTGGCCGATGCCGAGGCGGGGGTGGATTCCGGGCCGCGCGGCTCGATGCTGAAGATCCGCTGGTCGGAGCTGGTGCAGCGTATCACCGAGCTGTGGGCGGAGGCGTTGGGCACGGATGCGGCGCTGATGGAGCCCTATACCGGCGTGGAAGCGGCAGACGAAATGCCGCATGCCATGGCCGCCTATCTGCACATGCGGGTCACCACGATCTATGGCGGCGCCAACGAGGTGCAGCGCAACATCATCGCCTGGCGCGCGTTGGGGCTGTAGGAGCGAAGCGGTGGATTTCAGCCTGAGCCCGGAGCAGGCGATGCTCCGCGACAGCGTGGAGCGGTTCGCGGCCGAGCATGGCGACTTTCCCGCCTGGCGGCGGCGCGTGGCGGCGGGCGAGGCGTTCGATGCTTCGGCCTGGGCGCAGATGGCGCAGCTGGGCTGGCTGGGCATCGCGGTGCCGGAGGCCGCCGGTGGCATGGGGTTCGGGCCGGTGGAAACGATGCTGGTGGCCGAGGGGCTCGGGCGTTCGCTGTGCCGCGTGCCTTATGCCGGAAGCTGCGTGTTGGCCCCGGCGCTGCTGGCGGAGAGCGATCCGCTGCTGGGCGATATCGTGGCCGGCACGGTGCAGGTGGCGGCCGCGGTGAGCGAGGCGGAGGGGCGTTATGACCTCGCGCATGTGGCCACAAGCGCGGTGCGGTCAGGCGGTGGCTGGGTGCTGGACGGGGCCAAGAGCTTTGTGCCCGATGGGGCCACGGCGGATTGGTTCATCGTGCCGGCGCGCACCGCAGGCGGCGTGGCGGATACGGCGGGGATCACCCTGTTCCTGGTGCCGGCGACGGCAGAGGGGCTGCAGGTGCAGCGCCATCGCGGGCCGGACCATCACCACCATGCCAAGCTGGTGTTGCGGCAGGTGGAGGCGGCGGTGTTGGGGGGCGTGGATGGCGGGCTCGGACCGCTGGAGGCGGCGGTGGACCGGGCGATCGTGGCGCATCTGGCCGAGGCAATGGGCAGCATGGAGGCGCTCCGCGACACAACGCTGGCCTATCTGAAGACGCGCGAGCAGTTCGGCGCGACGCTGGGCAGCTTCCAGGCGCTGCAGCACCGCATGGTGGATATGGCGATCGCCTGCGAGGAGGCGCGTTCGCTGCTGTACCTGGCGGCGTTGCAGCTGGACGCCCCGGCGATGGCGCGGCGGCGGGCGGTCTCCGGTGCCAAGGCGCGGGTGGGCCAGTGCGCGATGTTCGTGGCGCACCAGGCGGTGCAGCTGCATGGCGGCGTGGGAACCTCTGATGAGCTGGCGGTGAGCCACCATCTGCGCCGGCTGCGGGTGATCGATGTGCTGTATGGCGATGCCGCGCATCACCTGCGGTGCTTTGCCGCCGCGACGGATGCGATGGCGGCGTAGGTCAGGCCAGGATCGGCGAGGGCGGCACCGTGGGCATGGTGGCCAGCTGAGCCGCGAAGCCGGCCTGGCCGGCGGCTTGCACGTGATGCCAGATGCCGCCGCGCCAGCGTGGAAAGCCGAGTTGCAGGGACAGCGCATCGGCGGCGAGTGGCGCCAAGCCCTGTTTGATCAAGCGGGCGGCCTCGCTGGCCAGGGCGGCGATGCAGCGGGCGGTGATCTCGGCCTCTTCCACCGGGCGGCGGCGGCGGCAGGCGGCGCGGGCGCTTTCAGCGAGCAGCGGCGCGAGGGCCGGGTCCGGCAAAGGGCGCGGGTCGGCAGGGGCATAGCGGTACCAGCCGGCGCCGGCCGCGCGCCCGGTGCGGCCGGCATCCAGCAGCAGGTCGAGCAGCGGGGAGTATTGGTGCCAGGCGTCTGGGCGTGGGTCCACACAGGCCTGCGCGACGTGGTCCAGCCCGTCCTGGTCGGCGGCGGCCAGTGGCGGGGTGCGGAAGCCGAATCGGCGCAGGGCGAGGTCCACCGCCTGTGGCGTGGCGCCCTCGTCCAGCAGATGGATCGCCTCCCGCAGCAGGGCCCAGCGCAGGGCTGGCGCGGCCGTGCCGGGCGGGGGCGTGGCTTCGGCAAGGGTGGCGTGGCGCAGGGCGAGGCCCTGGGGTGAGGCGGCCAGCGTGGCGGCGAGGTGTTTTGCCTCGGCCAGGGCGCGTTGGGGGGGCTGGCTGAGGGCCTGGGTGAGGGACTGCAGCGCGGCCTGGGGCGCGGCCTCGCCGGGGGCGCGGCGGCGCAGGATGGCGTGCAGCGGGCGCGGATCCAGATGGGGCGGCGGCCCCGCCGCTGCCGGTTGGGTTGCGAGCGCGATGCCCACAGGGTCCGCGGCTACGGCATCGAGCAGGCCCAGATGCTGCGCAAGGGGGGCCGGAAGCGGGGTGCCGAAAGCCAGCATCTCCAGCGCCGCCTCGGGCGCCAGCAGGCGCGCCAGCCGGGCGGTGCCGCCGTTCAGCGGCAGCGTGCCGCGCAGGATGCCGGGAAAGCCCAGCCGCCCGGCCGGGGTGGCGGTGCGGGCGTGGCAGGCGAGCGCCAGTTCCAGCCCCGGGCCCATGGCGCTGCCCGGAATGGCCGCGACCACATAATGGCCCGGAGCGGCGATGGCTGAGAACAGGGGGGTGATATCCGCCTGCCCGAATGTGTCCTCGAACAGACGCGGCCCGGTCAGCACCACGGTGCGGGCGCGGGCATCGGCGCGGCAATGGCTCAGCAGCCCGGCCACCGCGGTGATGAAGGCACTGTTCCACTCGCCGGGGCTCGGCGTGCCGAAGCGCAGCACGATGGCCCCGGAGACGTGCTCCAGGTCGATGCCCGGCAACACCGCGGATGGCCGGCGGCGCGCGGCTGTGTGGCGACGTATGGCGCCCGGTGCGCTGGGCGGCATGCGTGGTTTCCTCCGGCGGCAGGACGCCGCTTCATTCATTGTTCGGCAAGGCTATGGGGGGGGCGGAGAGCGGTCAAGCAAGGCGCACACTTGGGCGACGCCGATCGCCTGGGCTGGTGCCCGGGCCTAGGCGAAAGAGTGCGTCACCCCGCCATCCACCAGCATGGTGGTGCCGGTGACCCAGCTGCTTTCGTCTGACGCCAGGAACAGCGCCGCGCGGGCGATGTCTTCCACCTCGCCCAGCCGGCGCAGCGGGGTACGGGCCAGGCGCTTTTCCACCATCTCCGGGGTCAGCATCGAGACCACCTGCTCGGTTTGCGTGGAGCCCGGCGCGATGGCGTTCACCCGGATGCCGCGCGGGCCCAACTCCACGGAGGCGGCGCGGGTGAGGCCCGTCACACCGGCCTTGAGGCCGCAATAGATCATCGCGTTCTCCATGCCGAGGAAGGCGGCCGAGGAGGCGATGTTGATGATCGAGCCGCCCTTGGCCATGGCCTCTGCCGCGGCCTGGATCGACCAGACGATGCCGCCGAAGCCGATGCCGGTCATGCGGTCGTAGCTTTTCTGGCTGATGCCCAGGATCGGTTCATAGCGCACCCAGGCGGCGTTGTTCACGACGATGTCGAACCGGCCGTGGCGGGCGGCCAGGCCCAGCACCAGTTCCCGCACCGTCTCGCGCGCGGAGGCGTCGCCGGGCAGGATCTCGGCCCGGCCGCCGGCGGCCTCGATTGCCGCCACGGTGGCGGCGGCGGCCTCGCCCTTGAAGTCGTTCACGCCGACGATGGCGCCCTCGGCGGCGAATGCCATCGCGATGCCGCGGCCGATGCCGTTGCCTGCGCCGGTGACGAGTGCCACGCGCCCTTCGAGCTTTCCGGCCATGATGCTGGTCTCCGTGCGTTACTGGCGGCGGGATTCGGACAGGCGCATGGAGCGCATTCCGTCGAGCAGAAGGGTCTGGCCGTTCATCAGCGCCATGCCGGGGCGGGCCAGGAAGGCAGCGGCTTCGGCCACCTCGGCGCGGGATTTGGGCGTGTCCCAGCGCTCGCCGGCGAAATCCGGCGCGAGCAGGTTGGCGCGCAGGCCGCGTTCGGACAGTTCCAGCGCGATGGAGCGGATGAAGCCGGCAAGTGCGGCGTTGGCGGCCATCAGGTGTGCGCCGCCCCAGGCGCCGAGATGGCCGCGCGCCGCCACGGCGACGATGCGCGCGCCGGGCGCGAAGAGCGGCAGCGCCGATTGCACGGCGGCCACCACGTCGAACACCATCGTGTCCAGCGCCTCGGCCAGCTGTGCGTCCGTCACTTCGGCGAAGCGGGTGCCTTCGCGGACCACGGGGACGTTCAGGACCAGCGCGTCGATCGGGCCTTCATGGGGCAGGGTGGTTTCCACCTCGCCCTCATGGGCCAGGCGGGTGGCGAGCTCGGCGCCGAAGGGGCGGTCGGCGCCCAGAAGGATGATGCGGCTCACAGCGGTGGCACTCCGATGCACTTGCCGCCATCGGCGAGGATGACCTGGCCGTTGACGAAGGCGGCGCCGGGGGAGGCGAGGAAGGCCACGGCGGCGGCGATGGCGCTGGGGTCGGCTGCGGTGCCGCTGGGCTCGCGGGCTTCCATGGCGCGGCGCATTTCGGGCGAGTAGCCATCGAGCATGCGTGTATCGACCATGCCGGGGGCCACCGCGTTCACGGTGATGCCGGCCCAGCGCAGCTCCACGGCCATGGCACGGGTGAGGCCCACCACCGCGGCCTTGCTGGCGACGTAGTGCGGCATGCCGGCGCCGCCGAGATAGCCGCGCGAGGCGATGTTCACGATGCGCCCGCCCTCGCTCATGCGGCGTGCACCTTCCTGCGCCACGATGAACACGCCCTGCACGTTCACCGCGAAGATGCGGCGCCAATCGGCCAGCGATACATCCGCCACGCCATCCATGGTGGCGGCGATGCCGGCGTTGTTGACCATCACGGCGAGGTCTTCGATGCCGTCCAGCAGGGTGGCGACCTCGGCGCGACGTGTGACATCGAGGGGGGCGGCGCGGGCGGCGAGGCCTTCGGCGCGCAGCGTGGTGGCGGTGTCTTCCGCCGCGGCACCGTCGATGTCGGTGGCCAGGACGGTGAAGCCATCCTGCGCCAGGCGTGTGGCGATCGCCCGGCCGATGCCGCGCCCCGCGCCGGTAACCACGGCGGTGCCGCCTGCCATGCTGGAACTCCTCCACCCCTGCCATACCCTCCGGCGCCGGGGTGGCGCGGGTCAAGCACCGCGCGCAATATCATCGCCGTGATAATCGCCCGCGCCTGGCCGGGGGCTCGCCCCGCACGGGCGAGGCGCGCAGTCTGGGCCGGCCAGGAGGAGACCAGACCATGCCCATGATCCGCACCGAAATCAGCGACCACATCGCCGTCATCACCATGGAGTCGCCGCCGGTAAACGCGGTGAACCAGCAGTTCATGGAGGAGCTGATCGCCGCGGTGGACCGGCTGAACGACCTGGACGAGGTGCGGGTGGCCGTGATCACCGGCGCCGGGAAGTGCTTCTCGGCCGGGGCCGATATCAAGGGCCGGCTGTCGATGAAGGAGGAGCCCGGCAGCTACTGGGCGCATGCACGGCGGGCGCGCGAGATGAGCTGGTGCATGATCGAGTGCAAGAAGCCGCTGATCGCGGCCATCAACGGCCCGGCGCTGGGCGCGGGGCTGGGCATTGCGGTTTCCTGCGACATCCTGATGGCGGCCGAGACCGCCCGCGTGGGCCTGCCGGAGGTGGATGTCGGCCTGATGGGCGGCGGGCGGCACACGATGCGGGTGTTCGGCCATTCGCTGACGCGCCGGATGATGCTCACCGGCTATCGCGTGCCCGGCGCCGAGCTGTATCGCCTGGGCATTGTGGAATGCTGCGTGCCGCCGGAGCAGCTGATGGACGAGGCGATGAAGATGGCCGCCACCATCGCGGCGAAGAGCCCGCTGGCCACGGCCATGGCCAAGAACGCCGCCCAGACCATCGAGTTCATGACCCTGCGCGACGGCTACCGCTACGAGCAGAACCTGACGCGGCAGTTGAGCCAGAGCGAGGATGCGCGCGAGGCGATGACGGCCTTCGTGGAGAAGCGCGCGCCGACCTTCAAGGGCCGCTGAGGCGCGGCGCGCTGTCGTATTGCGGGTTGGCGGAACGCGACAGCACCAGCTCCGGATCGGTGTAGCCAGGCTGGGCGGAGGGGCCGAAGCCGCCGCTGATGGCGGCAAAGCGCGCCTCCACCAGCGGCCGGTATTCCGGGTGCGTCATGATGTAGAGGTGATTGGCGCGCACCCCCTGCACCACGTGCTCGCCGACGCTGCGCGGGTTCATGCGCGCGGCGCTGTCGGTGCGGCCGGGGGCGAAGGCCTGGGTGGCTGCCTCGCCCATGATCGCATCCCGCCGCACCGCGGAGGTGACGTGGAAATTGGTGGAGACGGCGCCGGGGCACAGCACGGATACGCCGATGCCCTGCGGCGCCAGCTCCGCACGCAGCGCTTCCGAGAGGCCGACCACGGCATATTTGGAGGCGGCATAGGCGGTGAGCCCGGCCGGCGCGATCAGCCCGGCCATGGAGGCGGTGTTCACCACGTGCCCGCCGCGTCCGGCGGCGATCATGCGCGGCACGGCGGCGCGAATGCCGAGATAGGTGCCGTGCAGGTTGGTGTCGATCACCAGCTTCCACACCTCCTCCGGCATCTCCGCCATCAGGACCGGGCCGCCATCGGCGCGGCGCCCCTGGCCGAGGCCGGCGTTGTTGCAGAGCAGGGCGACGGGGCCCAGCTTCGCCTCCACCGCATCCAGCGCGGCCTGCCAGGCCGCGGCGCTGGTGATGTCCAGCACCACAGGCATTGCGCCGGCGCCCAGGCTGGCGGCGGCTTCGGCCAGGGCCGTTTGGTTGATGTCGGCGATCGCCACCTTCATGCCTGCCGCCAGGAAGGCCTGCGCCATGCCCAGCCCGATGCCGCTGGCGCCGCCGGTGACGAAGGCGACGCGGCCGGAAAGCTCATCCATGGCGGATCTCCTTACGCGAGGGTCTTGAAGGCGTCGGGGGTGAAGGGGCGCCATTCGGCGGTGCGGCCCTGGCACAGCTTGGCGAACCAGTCCGCATCGCCCAGCAGGGCACGGCCGATGGCGATCAGGTCGAACTCGTCCTGCGCCATGCGTTCCAGCAGGGCTTCCACCCCGGCCACGCCGGCACTCTGGCCCTGGCGCAGGGAGGCTATGGCATCACCGTCCAGACCCACCGAGCCGACGGAGATGGTTGGCACGCCGAGCAGCTTGCGGGCCCAGCCGGCGAGGTTGAGGGGGGAGCCGGGGAATTCCGGTTCCCAGAAGCGGCGGGTGGAGCAGTGGAGGATGTCGGTGCCGGCCTCCACCAGCGGCGTGAGCAGGGCGGCCAGGGCCTGGGGCGTTTCGGCCAGGCGGGCGGTGTAGTCCTGCTGTTTCCATTGGCTGAGGCGCAACGCGATGGGGTAGCCGGGGCCGGCGCCCTCGCGGCAGGCGCGCACCACGGCGGCGGCGAAGCGGGTGCGCGCCACGGCGTCGCCGTTCCAGCCATCCTCGCGCCGGTTGGTGGCGGACCACAGGAACTGGTCGATCAGGTAGCCGTGGGCGCCGTGGATCTCGATGCCGTCGAACCCGGCCGCACGCGCGGCGGCTGCGCTGCGGCGATAGGCTTCGAGCACTTCGGCGATCTCCGCTTCCGTGGCCGGTTCGCCCACCCGTTCCTCCGCAGCGCGCAGGCCGGAGGGGGAGAGCGGCGGCAGGTGGGCGTTGGGCTGGCTGCCCGGCAGGCGCCAGCCGCCGACATGCCAGAGCTGGGCGAAGATCGCCGCGCCAGCCCCCTGGACGGCCTGCACCACAGTCTGCCAGCCGGCGAAGGCGGCGCCGGTGAGGGTGGGGATATCGGCGTGGTCCACCGCCACGGGATGGTCGATGGCGATGCCTTCCGTGATGATCAGCCCCACGCCGCCGGCGGCACGGCGGCGGTAGTATTCGGTGTTGGCCGGGCCCGGCACGCCGCCCGGGCAGGCGCGCCGCGTCATCGGCGCCATGGCCACGCGGTTGGGCAGGGTGAGGGCGCCCAACCGGAACGGGCGCAGCAATGGGGCGAGCGCCTTCGCCTCGGTTTCTGCAAGGGGGGGCGGTGGCATGGGTTTACCCCCTTTCGGTTAAGGGCGTTTCGGATCGCCCGACGAAAGACGTGCTGTGGGTCTCCGTCAAACGCCGCGTCGCTGCAGCCGCTTTATTGCATCGGTGATATAGGCCCGCGGCGGCTATCGCGCCGCCTTGGCATATTCCGGGTTGCGGAACCTTTCGAACGTCACGTCGGTATCGTGGTAGCCGGGCTGCGCGGAATCCCCGAACGCAGCCACCAGGGCGGCGTGGCGTTCGTCGACATGCCCGCGATATTCCGGGTGGGGGATGATGTACATGGCGTTCCCGGCGATCGCCCGCAGCACCATTTCGCCCACCCGGACAGGGTCCATCCGCTTGGCCTGCTCGGTTCGCAGCGCCTCCGTGCCGATGGTCGCCAGGCCGTCGAACGCATCGGGGGCTTTTGCCCGCACGGCGACGGAACTGGCGAACAGGTTGCTGCGCACGCCGCCCGGGCACAGCACGCTCACCCCGATGCCGGCCGGGGCGAGTTCGGCCCGCATCGATTCCGATAGCCCCACAACAGCAAATTTCGATGCGCAATACGCGGCGATCCCCGCGGGCGCCATCAGGCCGCCGGTGGAGGCGGTATTCACGATATGGCCCCATTGGCCGCGCGCGAGCATGCGCGGCACCAGCGTGCGCGCGCCCAGGAAGGTGCCGGTGGCATTCACCTCCATCACCAGGCGCCACAGTGCCTCCGGCATCTCCGCCACGTTGGTGTTCCGGCCATCGGCGAAGCGACCCTGGGCGACGCCAGCGTTGTTGCAGAGGATCTCGATCGGCCCCAGCGCGGCCTCTACCTTCTCGACCGCCTCTTCCCACTCCGTGGCGCGCGTTACATCCAGCTTCACCGCGGCCGCGAGCCCCGGCAGCGCGGATCGCGCGGCTTCGAGCGCCGTCTCGTTCACGTCCGCGATTGCCACCCGCAGCCCGGCCGCGACGAAGGCGGTGGCCATCCCGAACCCGATGCCGCTGGCGCCACCGGTAATCAAGGCTGTCTTGCCTGCGAGGCTTGGCATGGCGTTCTCCTGGTTGCAGGCCGGCACGGCCCCGGCCATGCAGCTAAGCCGCTCTCCGGGCAGTTCGCAACGCGCCCTGCGTGCCCGTCATGGCATCTGTGATGCCCTCTGGATTTGACCGGCTCCACCGTTCATATGCTTATGCGATAGTGATACCGACTGCGATGACCGGTTCGATTCGGACATATGCAGGCAGGAAACGTGTTCAGAATCAGTGAGGACATTGCGATGCCCCCTTCGAAGAAGCCAGCCGCCGCGGCGAAGCCCGCAGCGAAAGCCCCAGCAGCGAAAGCCCCGGCAGCGAAGCCTGCCGTGGTGCAGGCCACCGTCACCCTCAAGCAGCTCGCCGCGCAGCTCGCCGAAAGCCAGCAGCTGACCAAGAAGCAGGCCGAGGCGCTGATGGGCGAGTTCGTTTCTGCGGTGACCGAGCACCTGAAGAAGGGCGACAAGCTCCGCCTCACCGGCCTCGGCACGCTGCAGGTGCGCGCGCGCCCGGCCCGTACGGGTCGCAATCCCGCCACCGGCGCGACGATCCAGATTGCCGCGAGCAAGAAGATCGCGTTCCAGCCCGCCAAGGAACTCAAGGAGAGCGTCTAGCTCTCCACGCGCTGGGCGAAGCCGGCGCAAGCCCTTCGCCCGCGCGCCAGCGTGGTTTTGAACGCCCCCCCTTGCGCGCCAAGTGGGGGGCGCTACGCATTGGTGCTCCCGGGCTATCCTCGATCTCGTGGTTCGGGCGGCTAGCCCCTGCCGCATGCCATTGGATGGCGGACAACCATGGAACCCAGGTCCACAGCGGTCGGGCAACAGGCGATGCGGGTGCTGGTGCTGGGTAGCAGCGGCCTGGTTGGTGCCGCGGTGGCGGATTGCCTGCGCGCCGAGGCGATTGAGGTCGTGCCCTTCGATATCGGCGCCGGGCAGGACGTGCTGGACCCATCGGCCGTACGTGCCGCCGCCGAGGGTTGCCACGCGATCGTGAACGCCGCCGGCGGCAGCATGCCGGGGGTGGAGCCGGGGCGCGGCACCCTTACCCTGAACGTCACCGGCAACTGGAACGTGCTGCAGGCCGCCCGCGCAGTGGGGGCGCGCCGCGTTGTCACTTTCAGCAGCGTCAACGCCCTTGGTGTCTTCCGTGGCGAGGCCACGCCCGACTACCTGCCGATCGACGACGACCACCCCGTCCGCCCCCCTACCACCTACGGGCAGGCCAAGCGCCTGGTGGAGGAGCTGTGCCGCTGCTTCAGCGAAACCAGCGATATCGCCACCATCGTCTTCCGCCCGCCAGCCGTTGTCGGGCCGGAGCGCCATGCCGGGATGCAGGCCCTGCGCAGCGCCGATCCGGCCGCGGAATGGACGCCGTTCTGGGAATACGGCGCCTGGATCGACACGCGCGACCTCGCCCGCGCGGTGCTGGCGGCCTTGATGGCCCCTGGCATCCGCCACCTCACCGGGCTTGTGTGTGCCGATGACACCTCCTCGCCGGTGCCGGTGCGGGACCTGGCGCGCCGGTTGCTGCCCGGCGTGCCCTGGCGCGGCCCGGAGCCTGAGGACCCCGCCCGCGTGCTGGTGCGCTGCGACCGGGTGAAGAAGGCGCTCGGCTGGGCGCCGATCTACCGCTGGTCGGATCGGGGGATGTGACGATGCGCTGGCTTGTTGGCACCTACGCGGATGTGATCGGGGATTTCGTGCTGGATCCCAAGGCCGGGCGATTGTCGGCCGCCACGCTGCACCCCAGCCCGCCCCGGCCTTCCTTCCTCGCGCGTCACCCGCATCAGCCGGTGATCTACGCGGTGCATGAGCTGCAAACCTGGCAGGGCGGATTTGGCGGCGCGGCCGCGGCCTACCGGCTGGAAGCCGATGGCACGCTGGCCCCGCTCGGGGCGCTGGAAACCGGCGGCAGCGATCCCTGCCACCTCGCCACCGATGCCGACGGGCACTGGTTGGTGGTGGCGAATTACAGCTCCGGCCACGTCACCAGCCTGCCGATCGGCGCCGATGCGGCGCTGGGGCCGCCCGCCGAGATCCGTGCCCATGCCGGCGCCAGCATCGATCCCGTAAGGCAAACCCATCCCCACCCGCATCACGTTGCCTGGCGTAGCGGGCGCCTGCTGGTCTCCGATCTCGGGATGGATCGCCTGGTTGGCTATCGCCTGACCGCTGCCGGCCATCTC
Organism: Alphaproteobacteria bacterium; assembly: GCA_026400815.1. GTDB lineage: Bacteria > Pseudomonadota > Alphaproteobacteria > Acetobacterales > Acetobacteraceae > CAMDGX01. The sequence goes on along the minus strand of JAPLOI010000024.1, from coordinate 9,189 downwards.
GCCCCGGCAGGCCACGACGTGGCGACGCCGCCGGGTGGCGGGCCGCGGCGCATCCTGTTCCATCCCACGCTGCCGTGCGGCTTGGTGCTCAACGAACTGCACGCCAGTCTGACGCGGATCGCCTTCGCCCCCGACGGCACCGCCACCGTGGCCGAAACGGTCCCGATGCTGCCGACGGGCCATGAAGGGCGGATCAGCGGCGCCGAGCTGCAGGTGACGCCGGATGGCCGTTTCCTCTACGCTTCCAATCGCGGCCACGACAGCATCGCCCGCTTCGCCGTGGATGCGGCAACTGGTGCCCTTACCCCCCTGGGCCACACCCCGGCCGGCGGCGCGGAGCCGCGCCATTTCGCCATCAGCCCGTGCGGCGATTGGCTGCTGGTGGCCCACCAGAACAGCGCGAGCGTGGCGCTCTTCGCCCTGGATCGCAGCACTGGCGCGCTGGCCCCCACGGGGCAGTCCGTTGCCATCCCCAAGCCCGTATGCCTGCTGCTCATTGGCGACGTGCCGCGCGCCTGATGCGTCACGCGCGCCTGGATCGCCTTTCCCCGATGGGGTGGCGGGTCGTTTCGCAGCGGCGTCGTGCGCAAGGCCTTCGCCGTCTTCAAGCGATTGGCCTAGGAACGTGGCCGATCGGGTGATTCCAGCTTCTCGGCGGCTGCCTTGGCGTCCGGTTGTTGTGCCACCCCAAAGGCGGCGTCGCGCAGGTCCCGTAAGACCCGGGCTTCGATCTCGTGCCGGCGCACTTCGTCATTCAGCTTCGCGACATGCAGCAACGGGTCGCGGTCCCAGCCAATGGCAGCGAATTCGCGCCGCAGATGATGTTCCGTGGCGGCCGATATGGTGCCGTTCCGGACTTCCCGCTTCAGTGCCGCAATGAGGCCTCGAATGGGGCTCTCGGTCATGATGCGCGATTCCTGAAATACCTTGCGCATCATAGCACACCCCCGGCGCGTCCCGGTCAGCCTGGGAGCCATGCCCGACCGCAGCAACCGATGATCGCCCCGGCCGAACAGGTGTTCCGCCAGCAAGGCCCGGATCGTCTCGGCGGTGTCGGAAAGGTGCCACCCCGGCCCGGCGGGAAGAGCGCCCGAGCACCGGGGGAGTGACCGGCAAGGTCGAAGTGGAGAAGGCCGGCCTCGGGATCGTCGGGCCGGTCGGGATCCCATGGCTTCCAGAACGTGCGGGTCCGCAAATGGGCGGGCGGCTCCAGGCCCGCGGCGGCGGCATGCAGGCCACGTCTGGGAGTGTCGAGCACGACCACAGCGTTGCGGGCAGTGTCGTCGCCCTCGCCGAGCGTGAGCAGCGCGGCGATTCGGCGTGCCACCTGCGACTGGAGGGATGCGGCACCTCGTGTGGGCGTCTGCTTCAGCCGCGCGGCCAGTTGCCGGCAGCAACGATGCGGTCGTGCAGCCGGCCGGGCGCCATGGCGCAGGCCTGGGCCATGGCCGGCTCGGTGCCGTAATGGCCACCGCCGGGCACGACAACGAGCCTGGCTTCAGGCAGGCGGCGAGCAAGGTCGTAGGAATTGTCTGGCGTGCAGCAGCAGTCGTAGCGACCCACCACCATCTCCACCGGCAGGTGGGCGATGCGATGGGCGTCGTCGATCAGCTGGGTATCGCGCAGGAAGAAGTCGTGCATCGCGTAGTGGATGAAGATCCGGCCGTAGCGGGCGCCACGCGCCGGGTCCCACTCGGCGAGCGGGGTATCGAAATGCATGAAGCCCTGCTCGTAGGCATAGAGCTGGAACGCGAAGCGATCGGCCTCCGCGGTATCCGTGCCCAGGATGCGGCTTGCATAGGCGCTGCGCAGATCGCCGCGCTCCTCTGGGCCCACCAGGCTCGCGAATTGCTCCCATAGCTCGGGGAACATCGACCGCACGTCCTGGAACCACCACGCGAGGTCCTTGGCGCGGCCAAGCCAGGTGCAGGTGAGGTTGATGCCGAGGCAGCGCTCGGGATGGGCCTCGGCATAGGCGAGCGCGACGATGCTGCCCCAGGAACCGCCGGCGACCACCCAGCGGCGGATGCCGAGCAGCTCCCGCAGTGCCTCCATGTCGGCGATCGTGGCCTGGAGCGAATTGCCTTCGAGCCGGCCGGTCGGCGTGGAATGCCCGCAGCCGCGCTGGTCGAAGCGGATGGTGCGGAAGCGCGCGGGATCCCAGAAGCGACGCCGGCTGGCGTTGCTCGCCCCGCCAGGGCCGCCATGACAGAGGATGACCGGCATGAGGCTGGGGTCGCCGGCATCCTCCCAGAAGATGGCGTGACCGTCCGGGCGATCCAGCATCCCGCTGGCGCGGGCCGGGCCGGTGGGATGGAACGGATCGTCGAGCCGGCGGATCGTTTGCATTGCGCCTCTCGCGACATCTGATGCCTCCGACGGCAACACGGCATGGCCCCTCAAAACGTTATAACAAATCTGCTTGCGAAATTACCAAATTCGGGAATACTGGCAATCAGAATGCACTGAGAGCGCCCAGAAAGCATATAACGTACCGCGTGGAGGCTGAAATGAGGCGACGCCAGATGATGGCCGGCATGGCAGCCGGCCTCGCGGCCCCCTCGGTGGTGGGCGCCCAGGGCGCGCAGATCCTGCGCTTCGTGCCCTCCGTCGACCTCACCGTCACCGACCCGATCTACGGCACCTCGTTCACCACGCGAAACCACGCCGCGATGGTGTTCGACACCCTCTACGGCGTGGACGAGCAGATGCGCGCCCATCCGCAAATGGCCGCCGGGCATGTGGTGGAGAATGACGGACTCACCTGGCGCATTACCCTGCGCGAGGGCCTGCGCTTCCACGACGGCGAGCCGGTTCTGGCCCGCGACTGCATCGCCAGCCTGCAGCGCTGGGGCAGGCGCGACACGTTCGGCAGCACGCTGTTCGCCACCACCAACGAGGTTGTTGCCGAATCCGACAAGGTCATCGTCTGGCGGCTGAAGCGGCCGTTCCGCATGCTGCCCGATGCGCTGGGCAAGATGCTCACCAACGTGCCGGTCATCATGCCCGAGCGGCTGGCGCAGACCGATCCCTACAAGCCGGCGCCAGAGATCATCGGCAGCGGCCCCTATCGCTTCCTGGCCGCCGAACACAACCTCGGCCATCGCGCCGCCTATGCGAAGTTCGACCGCTACGTGCCCCGCCCCGACGGCCCGCCCAGCGCCTTCGCCGGCCCGAAGGTGGCGCATTTCGACCGCGTGGAATGGATGACCATGCCCGACCCCTCCACCGCCGCCGCGGCGCTGGCCAAGGGCGAGATCGACTGGTGGCTGAGCCCCACCAGCGACCACATCCCCAGCCTGCGCCGCAACACCGCGCTGAAGGTGGACGTGATCGACCCCTACGGCAGCGTGGGCATGATCCGCTTCAACTTCCTGCACGCGCCGTTCAGCGACCCCGCGGTGCGCCGCGCCGCGCTCGCGGCCACCCGCCAGTCCGACGTGATGAGCGCCATGATCGGCACCGACAGCAGCTTCTGGCGCCTGCCGGCCGGGTTCTTCACACCGGGCTCGCCCATGGCGAGCGATGCGGGACTGGAGGCGCTGAGCGATCCGCCGAACCTGGATCGCGCCAGGCAGATGCTGAAGGCCAGTTCCTACAACGGCGAGAAACTGGTGCTGCTGGTGGAGGCCACCGCCCAGGTGATCGCCAACCAGGGCGCGGTGATGGCCGACGCCTTCGCCAAGATCGGCTTCAACGTGGACTACCAGTCGCTCGACACGGCCGCCGCCGACCAGCGCATCCGCAACAAGGGGCCTACCGCACAGGGCGGCTGGAGCGCCTATTCCAACACCACCACGGGCCTCGCCGCGAGCAACCCCGCGGCACACGGCTTCCTCCGCGGCCACGGCGAACAGGCGATCTGGGGCTGGCCGACGCTGCCGAAGCTGGAGGAACTGCGCAACGCCTGGTTCGACGCGCCGGATGAGGCGGCGCAGCAGGAGATCTGCCGCCAGATCCAGCTCCATGCCTTCGATACCGTGCCGTACGTGCCCACGGGCGTCTACGTGTCGCCCACCGCCTACCGCGCCAACCTCGTCGATATGCGGCGCGGCATCGCCCAGTTCTATGGAGTGCGCCGCGCATGAGCCCCGCTGCCCTGACCCGCCGTTCGCTGCTGGCCGCCGCCGCCACCGCGAAGCTGGCCGCGCCCGCCATCGCCCAGCCTTCTCGGGTGCTGAAATACACCCCGCCGGCGATGATCAACATCCTCGACCCCGTGCACGGCGCCACGCTGATCACCCGCATCCATTCGCTGATGGTCTACGACACGCTCTACGGGATCGACGATGCCTGGGTGCCGCAGCCGCAGATGGCCGAGGGCCACGTGCTGGAGGATGGCGGCCGCACCTGGCGCATCACCCTGCGCGAGGGGCTGCGCTTCCACGACGGCACGCCGGTCCTGGCGCGTGACTGCGAGGCCAGCCTGCGGCGCTGGGGCAAGCGCGACGTGATGGGCCAGGGCATCTTCGACATCACCGAGGAGCTCTCCGCGCCCAGCGACCGCGTGATCCTGTGGAAGCTGCGCAAACCCTATCCGTTGCTGCCCGAGGCGCTGGGCAAGATGAACAACACCATCGCCGCGATCATGCCGGAGCGCGTGGCCAACACGGATGCGTTCACCGCCATCACCGATTTCACCGGCAGCGGCCCGTTCCGCTACGTGGCCGCCGAACGGGTGGATGGCGCGCGCACCGTCTATGCCAAGGCGGAAACCTATGTGCCGCGGACATCCGGCGCCCCGCAGATCATGGCCGGGCCGAAGCTGGTGCATTTCGACCGCGTGGAATGGACCATCATGCCCGACGCCTCGACGGCGGCGAACGCGCTGGCGAAGGGCGAGATCGACTGGTGGTCGGCGCCGATCCCCGACCTGCTTCCGGTGCTTCGGCGCAACAGCGCGGTGCGGCTGGACGTGCTCGACCCCTCCGGGTCGGTGGGCGTGCTGCGCTTCAACTTCCTCCACCCGCCCTTCAATCGGCAAGCGGTGCGCCAGGCAGCGCTTGCCGCGATCAGCCAGCGCGATGTCATGCTCGCCGTCTATGGCACCGACGAGAGCCTGTGGCGCACGCCCTGCGGCTTCTTTCCGCCCGGCACACCGAACGCCTCCGATGCCGGCATGGCGGCGCTGCGGGACCCGCCGGACCTCGACGCCGCGCGCCGCATGCTCGCCGCCAGCGGCTACGCCGGCGAGAAGATCACCTTCAACGTTGCCACCGAGATCGCCACCCTCAAGAACCAGGGCGATGTGGTGATCGATGCCTGGAAGAAGATCGGCTTCAACGTGGACTATGTGGCTCTCGCCACCTCGGTGATCGATGCGCGGCTGGCCAACAAGGGCCCGGTCGCCGAGGGCGGCTGGAGCGCCTTCGCCTCTTCCACCACCGGCTATGCCGCCGCGACGCCGGTGGCGAACAACTTCCTGCGCGGCACCGGCGAGCGGGCGATCTTCGGCTGGCCGGACATCCCGCGCATCGAGGAACTGCGCAGCGCCTATATCGACGCCCCGGACCGCGCGGCGCAGGCGGCGATCTGCCGCGACCTGCAGGCGGTGGCGTTCGAAACGCTGCCCTATATCCCCACCGGCATGTGGCTGCCGCCCACCGCCTATCGCGCCGACCTCGCCGATATCAGGCGCGGCTTTCCGCAGTTCTACGGCGTGCGACGGGTGTAGAATGGCGCGGTGAGCGCTGCCGACTGCCACGACATCGCCGACGGGCTCGGCCACACCCTGGCCATGCCCGCCGCCGTGGCGCCGATGAGCCCGGCCGGCCCACTGTGGCATAGGGACCGCGCACGGTGTGGCCGAGGGGTCGGAAGCGCGCAAGCGCCGGATGCAGGCCCGGACGCTGGGTCGCGCAGAGACGACCGATACCCGGGCACCGATACGTGGGCCCGGCGCTACTTGGCCCGGCGCTACTGGGCCCGGCACTACTGGGCTAGTACGGCGGCTGTGCTGGGGCGGTTGCCGGACGGCTTCGCGGGCGGCTGAGCCTCCTCGTCCGGCAACAGGTATTTGAAGATGATCTCCTCGCCGAGCGGGATGTCGCGCATGACAGCGGCGCGGACCGCGGCGGGGTCTTCCGCGCGCAGGGCCTCGATCATCTTGAGGTGTTCGTCCACCTTGCGGCCGCGGCCGATATAGGGCGGCTCCAGCAGGCCGGACTCGGGGTCCATGTAGAGGAAAACGACGTAGGGGCTGGTGCCCACCCACACGGTGGAGATGAGGTCGACGAGCGTGGGCATGCCTGCCGCCTCGTAGAGCGTGAAGTGCAGGTCGCGATGGGCGCGCATGCAGCCCGGGATGTCACCGGCTTCCCGGCAGCGCAGCATTTCGCTGTAGAGGCGGTACATGTTGGCCACCAGGCCGGGCGGGCAACGCCTGGCGGCACGCTCGGCGGCCTCGGGCTCCAGCATCAGCCGGATATCGCGCAGTTCGGCGAACCTGGCGCGGGTGAGGCGCGGAACGGTGATGGTGCGGCCGGGCTCGGCGTGCAGCACGCCTTCGGCGACGAGTTGCAGCAGCGCCTCTCGGACCGGGGTGACGGAGGTGCTCATCCGTGCGGCCACGTCGCGAAACGTCAGCCGATCCCCCGGACGAAGCTCGCCAAGCATCAACGCGTCGCGCAGCCGGGCATGAAGCTGGCGGCCAAGAACGATCCGTGGCGGGTCGTCACACTGGGGTTCAGGCATCTTGGTCACTCCAAACCACTTGTCGGTCGGGCGCTCCAGCTTAGGCATCCTGAACGCGACTGGCATCCGTCTTGCCGTTCCATACGGGCATGACGGGCGGAAAGGCGACCGGAGGTGGAGCGATGTCCCACCCACGCGACTGTCGTGCCGGCGCAACCAGAATGCCTGGAAGGCCGGATCCCGGTCTCAGCGCTTCAACAAGGAACGGGATATCCGCCTGCCGAGCAATCGACAGCGGATATCCCGGCTTTGCTCAGAACCGCGACCGACGGTCCTCCACATTGGCCTTCACGTCGATCAGCACGGTCCGGCCCTCGGCGTTCAGCTTCTGCGCCTGCCGCAAGGCCGGGGCGAGCTCCGCCGCCGTGTTCACCCGCAGACCGACCGCGCCCATGCCCTCGGCGATCTTGGCGTAGTCGCCGTGCATGGTGGAGACGCCGTAGGCTTCGCGCGCTTCCTTGCCGATGGTGCCCTGGGTCGGGCCGGAATAGGTCGCCATCGCGCTGTTGTTCAGCAACACCGTGGTGATCGCCGCACCGGAACGGGCCGCGGTTTCGATATCCGTGCCGGACATGCCGAAGGCGCCGTCGCCCATCAGGTTCATGCAGAACTTGCCCGGCTGCGCCATCTTCGCACCGATGATCAGCGGGATGCCGAAACCCAGATGGGTGGTCTTGCCCCAGCCCACATAGCTGTGCGGCGTTGTCGCCGTGTAGAACGGCACGATCGTGTCGCGCGGCGCACCGGCGTCGTGGGTGACGATGCTGTTCTCGGGATCCAGCGTATCGTTCAGCGCCTGGATGACGCGGTAGTAGCTGAGCGGTTCCGAATCGTCGGTCAGCACCGGGGTCCACTTGGCCATCCAGGTTGCCTTCGCCGCGGCCACCTCGGCCTCGGTCCGGGCGCGATCGCCGGTGCCCTTGCCGCCGGTCTTGGCCTTGATGCACGCGATCAGGGCCTGGATGGTGAGCTTGGTATCGCCGACCAGGCCGATATCGGCAGCCTCGTCCTTGTTCAACTCGTCGGGGTTATTGGTGTTGTGGATGATAGTCTTGCCTGGCTTGATCTTCTGGGCATAGGGCGAGCGGGTCAGGCTGGTGCCCAGCGCCAGCATCACGTCGCTGCCGGTGAGCCATTCGTTGGCCGGGCCGGTGGTGGTGCCGCTGCCGGCGCCCAGCGCCAGTGGGTGGCGTTCATCGAAGGCGGACTTGCCGGGCATGGTGCAGAACACGGGTGCTGCGATCAGCTCGGCCAGTTCGCGCAAATCGTCCGCTCCGCCGGAGAACATCACGCCTTGGCCGGCCCAGATCACCGGCCGCTTCGCGCCGATCAGCGCGGCGGCGGCTTCCTCGATGGCAGAGGCTTCAGGCACCTGGCGGTGGATCTTGGGGGATTTGTAGGTCCGGGCCGCTTCCGGCACTTCCTGGTCGCAGACATCGCCGGTCAGTTCCACGACCACCGGGCCGGGCGTTCCGTTGCGCAGGGCGTGGAAGGCGCGGCGCATCACGTCGCCCACCTGGTTCGGCGTATAGATCGCCTCCACCTGCTTCACCCAGCCCTGGTAGGTCCGGGCCGCCGTGAAATTCGGCTTCACCGACAGGCGGTCAAGATTGTTGCCGCCCAGGAACACCAGGATCGGGATATTGTCGGCAAAGGCCTGGGCGATGCCGCCCATGGCGTTCTCCGCGCCCGCCTGCGCCTGCACGGCGCAGACACCGAACTTCTGCCGGTCGCTGATGCGGCTGAAGCCATCCGCCGCCATCACCGCACCGCGCTCATGCCGGAACGCAACCGGCCGGATACCAACCCGCGCCACCGCCGAGATCAGCGGGTTGCTGGGGAAACAGGCCATCCACTCGACGCCTTCCTGCTTCAGAATCTGCGCGATGTAGTCGATGCCGTTCATGGCCGGTCCCCCGTGTCGGAAATTGTTGATGTTGGCGAGTGTGTCCGTCGTCAGGACATTTGATGCCACTCGCGGTGCAGATGAGCGGAATGCAGGCCTCGTCGGGATGTGGACCGACATTCCCCGGATGGCCGGCCGATCCGCCCATCGAGCGTTGAATCTATCGGCAATCCGGCAGCGCTGGCAACGGTGCCGGCGCCTGGATGCGCCCGCGTCGTGTCTGGTCGGCCGGTGGTCGCCGTCGGAGCGAAAGACAGGCGCTTCCAGGGTGCGATCTGGCCATAGTTGTCAGGCTGCTTTCGGCCTGCGCAACTATCGCGGCCGGCTGCCGCCCCAACCGCTGCGCCAGCGGCATTCAGCAACCCGGCGGCCCACAACGCGGCCCGGCCTTTTCAGGCTGGGATGCCGGACAGTGATCAGGGATTGGGCGTTGGCTTCGTCGTGGCAGGTCTCAGAACCCATCCGGGAAGTTCTGCATCATGCTCAGGGCTTTGGTGCCAGTCTCCGCAGCATGATGCGGATCATCGCCATACGCACGAAGGCCGCGGCGATGCGGCAATGCCGCTCGAAATCGCGGGCCAGGCGTCGGT
>JAPLOI010000071.1 GCA_026400815.1 Alphaproteobacteria bacterium | reverse complement strand
CTCCGAAAGGCCGCCGCACGCAGCATCAGCGAGCTATGGGACGCGATCCGCGATGCCTTGGACGCCTTCACGCCACAGGAATGCGCCAACTATTTCACGGCGACAGGCTATGAGCCAGATTGATAGGATTCTGCTCTAGATGGATAAAGCGTCTACTTGAAATGCTTGCCTAGTGCTCTCTCGATGGCGGTAAGGGGCAAAATATTGGAAATAATATTCAAATACCCCCGTGCCACAAAGGTTCTTACTGACAGTATACTGTTGGTGTGGCTATTTTTTATTATTGCAGGTTTTGTTGGGCTAAACAGGGACGATACCGGAGGGTGGTGGGTAATCTTCGGGTCGTGCCTAATATTTTGTCCGTGGTATATATTGGTCAGGTTATCACATGCTGATATAATTATCACGGAAACGACGATCTCAGCGAGAATGTTTGGTATTGTATGGGTGATCGTCAAATGGAGCGATATTGATGAGATTGTAATTATGAGGTGGGGCTCTACATTATACTAAAAGGCAGGTGATGAGATTAGATTTAGGACCAGCAAAACTCATTCCCGCGTTTTTCAGTGGGTCGTTTCCATAAAGAGCGATGCCCCATTCTATCGAGAAGCATTGCCTATAATACCTGCGATGGCATCAAAATATAATATCAATATAAATTATCTGTGATGCCGGCGTCGGCATAGATTCGGCTATGCCAACTACCGCTATGACAAAGCAGCTCGCTGAGCTTGACCCATCCCGACATCTTCATGCAGTCTGCCTTGATGTTCCGGCACCGCCTCGTTGTCGCCAGACCCGCCCGCATCCTCGCAGAGGGGCAGGAGAAGCGCGTCCGGTGACAATCTGAAACCGCAACGCTTTCCCCAGGCCCCACCACTTCCCGGACGGGGCCTTTTTCATGCGCGCAAGGCCACCGCCCGCCACCCCCAAGGCGCATGAGAGAGATACCGACATGCCCCAAAACATCTACGACAACGACAGCTTCTTCGCTGGCTACGCCACCCTCGCCCGCTCCCAAAAGGGCCTGGACGCCGCCGGCGAGTGGCCCGCCCTGCGCGCCCTTCTCCCCCCGATGCAGAACCTCCGCGTCGTCGATCTCGGCTGTGGCTATGGCTGGTTCTGCCGCTGGGCCCGCGAACAGGGCGCCGCCTCAATCCTCGGCCTCGACCTCTCCGAAAAGATGCTCGCCCGCGCCGCCGAAACCACCACCGACCCCGCCATCACCTACCAGCGCGCCGACTTCTCCGCCCTCACACTCCCGGCGGAAAGCTTCGACCTCGCCTACTCCTCCCTCGCCCTTCACTACCTCGAATCCCTCGCCCCCCTCTTCACCGCCATCCACGCCGCCCTCACCCCCGCCGGCCGCTTCGTCTTCTCCATCGAGCACCCGCTCTACATGGCCCCCAGCAACCCCGCCTTCCTCACCCTGGAAGACGGAAGCCGCATCTGGCCGCTCGACAACTACCTGGCCGAAGGCCGCCGCGAGACCACCTGGTTCGCCCCCGGCGTGGTGAAATACCACCGCACCATCGCCACCACCCTCACCAACGCCCTCGCCGCCGGCTTCCGCCTCACCGCCATCCAGGAATGGGGCCCCACCGACGAACAGATCGCCCAACATCCCAGCTGGGCGGACGAACGCATCCGCCCGCCATTCCTCCTCGTCGCGCTGGAAAAGTAAGCAAGCGGTTCTTTTTTGAAAAAAAGAACCAAAACACTTTCATAACCTGGACCTCGACAGGAACAACGAGGCCCAGAGATAAAAAGTCTTTTTGCTTCTTTTTCTTCAGAAAAAGAAGACTCTTACCTGTTAGCCCGAGCCAACACCGCGTTCGCCATCACCTCCACCCCCGCCGTGCAGTGTTCCGGCTCCGACCACTCGCGTTCGCTATGGCTCCACCCATCCCGGCACGGCACGAAGATCAGCTCCGTCGGGCAGATCCGCGCCATGTTGAACGCATCGTGCCCCGGCCGCGTCCGCATCCGCGCGCAGGAATACCCCAGCGCCCCTGCCGCCGCTTCCGTCAGCCGGATCATCCCCTCATCGAAATGCACCGGCACCCGCTGCCGCTTCACCAGCGTGTTGAACACCAGCCCCGTCTCCGCCGCGATTCGCGCCTCCGCGTCCTCGATCTCCCGCCGCATCGCCGCCGCCCCATCCGCATCCGGGTGCATGATCCCGTAGCTGAACGTCGCCCGGTGCGGAATGTTGATCCGGTTGTTCGGCCAGCACTCCACCACCACCGCGCTGGCCGATCCCGCCGGCGCATAGGCCTGGCCCACCCGGTCGATCGCCTCGATCAGCTTCGCCGCCCCCACCAGCGCATTGCGCCGCCGCCGCATCGGCATGGATTGGATGTGCGAATTCTCCCCCAGCACCTCCATATCCGCGAACACCGAATGGTGGCTGTGCGTCACCGCCCCGATCACGATCCCCTGCTCCTCCAGCAGCGGCCCCTGCTCGATATGCAGCTCGAAATACGCATCCACCGCACGCCCACCCACCGGCGCCGCGCCGTCGTAACGAATGCGCCGCAGTTCATCCCCGAACCGCTTCCCGCCCGCGTCCACCGAGGCATGGGCATCCGCCAACGGCAGCACCCCGGCGAACACCGCCGACCCCATCAGCCCCGGCGAGAACCTGGCCCCTTCCTCATTCGTCCAGTTCACCACCTCCAGCGCCCGCTTGGTGGCAATCCCCGCCTCCGCGATCGACCGCACCGCCTCCAGCGCGCCCAGCACCCCCAGCGGCCCATCGAACTTCCCGCCTGGCGACTGGCTGTCCAGATGCGACCCCAGCATCACCGGCGGCAGCGTGGGGTCCGTCCCCTCCCGCCGCGCGAACATGTTCCCCATCGCATCCACCGTCAGCGCCAGCCCCGCCTTCCGGCACCAATGCCCGAACAACCCACGCACATCCCTATCGCCATCCGTCAGCGCCATCCGGTCCACCCCGCCATGCGGCAGTTCCGCAATCGCGCCCGATGCCATCAGCTCAGACCACAGGCGCTGTCCATTGATGCGAAGCGGAGCCATGCCGATACCCCCAGGTTGCTGCGAAGCCGAAACTCTGCGCCCCCGCCCCAGCCCCGCACAACCCCTTGACGCCCCACCCCCCATGGCGCGCAATCCCCGCACGCAAAGGAGCCCGCCATGCCCCGCCCCACCCGACGCCTGCCGCCCGCGAAAGCCATGCTCACCGCCCCACAGCCGGAAGCCGTGGAAGCCGGCGCCGACATTCTGCGCGCCGGCGGCTCCGCGGTGGATGCCATGCTCGCCTGCGCCTTCACCCAGGGCGTGGTGGACCCGCTGATGTGCGGCATCGGCGGCCTGGGCACCATCCAGGTCTTCGACCCCACCACAGGCCGCCACCAGATCATCGACGGCATGGGAACCTGCCCCGCCGCCGCCACGCCGGACCTCTGGGCCCGCGACTTCCTCGGCGAATGCCCCGATGGCTTCGGCTTCGTGGTCAAAGGCAACGTCAACGAAATCGGCCGCCGCGCCGTCACCACCCCCGGCATCCTCGCCGCCTTCGCCCTCGGCCACCGCCAGTTCGGCAAGCTCCCCTGGGCGGACCTCTTCGCCCCCGCCATCCGCGTCGCCACCGAAGGCTGGCCCGTCCGCCCCCACGTCGCCGGCGTCTTCGCCACCAACGAGGCGCCCTACAAGCGCCTCCCCTACATCGACAAGCTCCGCCTCACCCCAGACGGCACGGAGCTCTACCTGAGGCCCGACGGTACCACGAAAAAACTAGGCGACATCATCACCAACCCCGACCTGGCCAACACCCTCGCCACCCTCGCCCGAGACGGCGCAGACTCCTTTTACACCGGCGAAATCGCCGCCCGTATCATCGCCGACCAGCAGCAGCACGGCGGCCTCCTCTCCGCCGCCGACCTCGCCGGCTACGCCCCGCGCGTGAATTCCCCCATCGCCATCCGCTACCGCGGCCGCACCGTCGCCGTCCCGCCACCCCCCGCCGGCGGCATCACGGTGGCCCAGATCCTGCGCATCCTCGAACGCTTCGACCTCGCCGCCCTCGGCCACAACTCGCCCGAGTACATCCGCGTCGTCGCCGAAGCGATGAAGATCGCAGGCCGCGACAAGGACGAAAACATCGGCGACCCCGACTTCTTCACCCCCCCGCTCGCCCGCATGCTCTCCGATGAATGGGCCGACACCCAAGCCGCCCAAATCCGCCGCGGCGAAAAAGCCAGCCTCACCCGCGCCCTCACCGACGCTCCCCACACCACCACCCTCTCCGCCGTCGATGCCGATGGCATGGTCGTCTCCGTCACCCACACCCTCGCCACCCCCTCCGGCGTCATCCCCCCCGGCACCGGCTTCATGCTGAACGGCGCCATGAACTGGTACGACCCCAGGCCGGGCCACCCAAGCTCCATCGCCCCCGGCAAGCGCCGCTTCTCCACCATGGCCCCCACGATCGTCTTCGAAGGGGAAACCCCCGTCATGACCATCGGCGCCCCCGGCGGCGCCTGGATCGGCATCGCCATCCTGCAGGGCATCGTCAACGTGCTCGATTTCGGCATGACAATGCAGGAAGCCGTCCAGGCCCCCCGCTTCTCCGCCACCTCGGACAAGATCGACATCTCCAACCGCATCCCCCGCGCCACCGAGCGCGCCCTGGTTGCCATGGGCTACGACGTCGTCCGCTCCCCCCTCACCTTCGCCTTCGCCGGCGTCCACGGCATCACCATGTGGGACGGAACCCTCGAAGGCGGCGCCGACCCCCAACGCGACGGCTACCCCGCAGGAGTGCAGTAATGGCCAACGTCCTCGACATCCCCGAACGCGGCTTCCGCTTCATCGAAGGTGTCTTCCAATACTCCGCCGGCGTCGCCGCCATCCCGGGCTGGCGCCTGGAACGCGCCCGCTTCGCCAACCCCATCCCCCTGCACGAAGGCTTCCAGCGCATCGAAGCCCACCTCACCGCGCTCGGCCTCCCCCGCACCGCCTTCGCCGCCTGCGAGCTGCGCTCCCCCTCCGCCTTCTCGGAGGAAGGCTTCACCCGCTTCAACCGCGGCTATTTCTCGGTGCTGGAGCAGTGGGGCATCATCATCGGCGGCCTCAACCCCATCGCCCGCAGCAATGTCTGCCCAGAGCTGGAAAAGCCCGCCGAACCCAGCTTCCACGCCTTCACCTACGCGGTCCCCGCCCCCTCCGCCCCCCCCAGCTTCCACATCGCCGGCAGCGGCGAAAGCGTGGAAGGGCAGGGCACCTACCGCGAAAACACCATCGCCTGGCGCGACCTCTCCACCGAAGGCATGCGCAAGAAAGTCCATCACGTCATGGGCGAAATGGAACGCCGCATGTCCGCCCTGGGCTTCGGCTGGAAAGACACCACCGCCGTGCAGGTCTACACCGTGCACGACATCTTCCCCCATTTCGCCCGCGAAATCGTCGAACACGGCGCCGCCCGCCACGGCGCCTGCTGGCACTACTGCCGCCCGCCCGTGGTGGACCTGGAATTCGAAATGGACTGCCGTGGAATCCTCACGGAGATCGTGCTGCCGGGGTAACCCCGGCCCGTCGCTGCCCCCCAGGGTTCTCGCACTTGCCACCCCCGTTACACACGACCGTCACGGCCGCTGCCTAAAGTGCGCCGCGTCGGGCGCCGGTGCATCGGGGGCGCAAGGCAGAAACACGGCCGATGAACGGGAGCACTTGATGTCCATCCTGCGCGTTTCGCGCCGCCGCGCCATGGAACTGGCTGCAGCAGGCTTCTCCACGTTCTCCATCACCGATGCCGCCTTCGCCCAGGCCCCCATGCCCAAGCGCGGCGGCAAGGTCGTCTACGGCCAGACCTACCCCAACTGGGCCCTCGGCGAATCCAACCGCGGCCAGCACGCCTTCTACTGGATCGACCTGCTCACCCGCTCGATGTGGAACTGCCTCACCTGGGTCGACGAGGACCTGCGCGTCCATCCCGAGATCGCCACCGCGTGGGAGTCCGACGAGGCGGTGAAGACCTGGGAATTCATCATCCGCGAAGGCGTCACCTTCCACAACGGCCGCCCGATGACGATCGATGACGTGGTCGCCTCCTGCGCCTTCCATGCCGGCATCCCCGGCTTCGTCGCCCGCCAGGTCGCCAGCGTGGAAAAGGCCGGGCCGAACAAGGTGCGCTTCCACCTCAAGGCCCCGAACGCCGAATTCCCCTACACCATGGCCGACTACCGCAACGTGATGATGCCGGCCGCCGCGCCGGACCAGATCGGCTTCGACGGCATCGGCACCGGCCCGTTCAAACTGGTCGATGTGGACAACAAGCGCCTCGCCCGCATGGTCCGCAACGAGAACTACTGGATGCCCGGCCGCCCGTACCTGGATGAGCTGCACGGCGTGCTCGCCACCGGCCAGGCCGCGATCAACGGCTTCCGCTCCGGCCAGTTCAACGCCGTCTTCAACATCGATCCCGGTCAGGTCGCCCAGTACAAGGCCGCCGGCGGTGAGGTCCATGTCTCCGCCGCCGGCGACCAGTTCCTGCTGGTGCTGCCCAAGAACCTCGACCAGGCCTGGAACGACGTGCGCGTGCGCCAGGCCCTGGCCCTGGCCATCGACCGCAAGGCGATCAACCGCATCGTCTACGGCGAGCGTGACGGCTGGACCGGCAACGACACCCACATCCCCGGCAACGACCCGGTCTTCGTGCCCCGCCTCGTCGAGCGAGACGTCGCCCGCGCCCGCGCCCTGCTGGCGGAAGCCGGCCATCCCAACGGCATCGAGCTGCCGGTGATCTACTTCACCACCAGCTTCCCGGAAGAGCCGCGCATCTACCCGATCGTCACGGAATCGCTGCGCGCCGCCGGCATCACCCTGCGCTTCGAGGAACGCCCGGCCGACGGCTTCAACCAGTACCGCCTCGCCGTGAACGCCCCGGTCGGCCGCCCCAGCCGCAGCCTGGTCGGCCCGCGCAACCCGGCGATCTCGCTCCAGCGCATGACGGCAGCCAACCCCAGCGAGGCCGGCGGCTGGACGGGCTCCGCCTCCGCGCAGTACGACGCCATGTATGTCGAGGCGATCGGCACGAAGGACGATGCCAAGCGCGCCGAGATCTACCGTGCCATGCAGCGCCTGCTGCATCGCGAGGTCCCGGCCATCATGCTCGGCGGCCGCCGCAACATGGCCGCCTTCAAGACCGACGTGCACGGCCTCAAGGCGCATCCGCAGAACTGGTCCAGCCGCTTTGAGGACATCTGGGTCGGCTGACCGGGCATGGGGGCCACCGGCCTTGCCCTGCGCCGGCTTGCCGCCAGCCTGCTGGTCCTGCTGCTGGTCTCCGCCGTGGTCTATTGGGGCACGGCGGTGCTTCCGGGCGATGCGCTTACCGCCGTTTTGCCGATGGACGTGCTGCAGACCATCTCGCCCGAGGAGCTGGCCCGCAAGCGCGCCGAGCTTGGCATCGACCGGCCGCATCTGGTGCAGTTCGCCGAATTCCTCGGCCGCATCGCGCAGCTGGATTTCGGCCGCACCACCGTCACCCGCGAGGCCGTGCTGGAACGCATCGACCACCCGCTGCGCAACTCGCTGATCCTCGCCGGGCTCACCGCCATCGCCGCCCCTCTCGCCGCCATCGCGCTCGCCGTGGCCAGCGTGCTGCGCCCCCGCGGCCGGCTGGATGCCACCCTTACCGGCGGCACGCTGTTCGCCTATTCCCTGCCCGAATTCGTCACCGGCAACCTGCTCATCATCCTGTTCGCCGTGCTGCTGCCGGTCGCCCCCGCGGTGATCATGCTGCCCACCACCGCGCCCAGCCTCGACATCCTCGGCGTCATCGCCCTGCCCATAGCCACCCTCATCCTCGGCGGCATCGCCTACCAGTACCGCCTGCTGCGCGCGGCGTTGATCGAGGCGCTGGACAGCGACTACTGCGAGCGCGCCCGCCTCTCCGGTGCCTCGGAATGGCGCGTGGTGGTCCGCCACGCCCTGCCGGCCGCCCTGGTGCCGATGCTCTCCGCCACGGCGCAGTTCGTCTCCTCGCTCATCTCCGGCGGCATCGTCATCGAGTTCATCTTCGGCTTCCCCGGCATCGGCCAGGAACTGGTGCAGGCCATCTCCACGCGCGACATCCCCAGCGTGCAGGCCATCGCGCTGTTCGGCGCCAGCGCCGTGGTGCTGTGCAACTTCGCCGCCGACCTGATGATCCTGGCCCTGGACCCACGCGTGCGTCGGCGCAGCCATGCCTAACGCAGCAACCGCCCCCCTCGCTTCCGCTACGGCACACCGCCCCAGCCGCCTGCTGCGCGCCCTGCGCCGCCCTACCACCGGCATCGCCACCCTGGCCGTGGTGCTGCACCTGCTGATGGCCGCCACCGCCCCGCTCTGGGTGCCGCACGACACCTCGGCCATGCTCGACTCACCCCTCGCCCCGCCCGGCGCCGAGTTCTGGTTCGGCACCGACCTGCTGGGCCGCGACTACTTCTCCCGCATCGTTTCCGGCGGCCAGGTGGCGCTGCTGGTCGCCGCCCTGGGCGTGGCCGGCGCGCTTGCCATCGGCACCCTCATCGGCCTGGCCTGCGGCTACCTGCGCGGCGCCGCGGACGAGGCCGTGGGCCGCCTCGTCGATGCGCTCATGGCCATCCCGGAATTCCTGCTCATCTCCATCCTGGTGCTCGCCTTCGGCAAGAGTCTCCCGGCCCTGGCCGCCGTCGTCGCCCTGGTCTACGTCGCCGGCGTGGTGCGCGTCGTCCGCGCCCGCACCATTGCGCTCGCGGCCCAGGATTTCGTGCGTGCCGCCGAACTGCGCGGCGAACCCCGCCTGGCCACCCTGCTGCGCGAACTGCTGCCCAACCTGCTGCCGCTCCTGGCCGTGGAGGCGCCCGTCCGCATCTCTGCCGCCGTGCTGCGCATCAGCGCCCTGTCCTTCCTCGGCCTCGGCATCAGCCCGCCCACGCCCGACTGGGGCCTGATGGTGCAGGAGGCGATGACCGTGATCCTCACCGACCCCTGGCTGCTGCTGTTCCCCGCCGCCATGCTGTCCTCCTTCGTGGTGGCGGTGAACTTCGCCGTGGATGGCTTCGCCGCCGCCTACGGCCTGCGCGGCGAGGCAGGCGCATGACCCTGCTGCGCGTCGAGGGCCTGGTCGTCGCCTATCGCGACCCCGCCGGCGGGGAACGCCGCGCCGTGGATGGCGTCTCCTTCACCCTGGCCCGCGGCGGCGCGCTGGGCATCGTCGGCGAATCCGGCTGCGGCAAGTCCACCCTGGCCCGCGCCTTGCTCGCTCATGGCCGCCCCGGCAGCCGCTTCACCGCCGGGCAAGTGCTGCTGGACGGCACCGACATCCTGGCCGCCACCCCGGCCGAGCGCACCCGCCTGCGCGGCCGCCGCGTCGCCCTGGTGCCGCAGAACCCGCTCCAGGCGCTCACCCCCCACCTCACCATCGGCGCCCAGCTGCAGGAGGTGCTCGCCCGCCACCGTGGCCTGCGCGGCACCGCCCTGCGCACCGCCATGCTGGACCTGCTCGCCGCCATGCAGATCGCCGACCCCGCCACCCTTGCGGCGCGCTACCCGCACGAGGCCTCTGGCGGCCAGCGCCAGCGCGTGGTGATCGCCGCCGCGGTGGCCGGCGAGCCCGACCTGCTGGTGCTTGATGAACCCACCACGGCGCTGGACAAAAGCACGGAAGCCCAGGTCCTCGCCCTGGTGCAGGCGCAGCAGGCCCGCACCGGCTGCGCGCTGGTCTATGTCAGCCACGACCTGCGCACCATCGCCGCCACCTGCCAGGAGATCCTGGTGATGCATGGCGGGCGCGTGGTCGAACGCGGCACGGCGGATGAGGTCCTGACTAGCCCGCGCGAGCCCTACACCCGCAACCTCGTCGGCGCCCTGCCGCAGCTCGCCCCACGCCCCGCTCGCCAGGCTCCGCCGCTTCCGCTACTGGAGGCACAGGGGCTTGGCTTCGCCTACACCCGCCCGCGCGCCCTGCCGTTCCTGCCGCGCCGCCCCGGCCCGGCCGCGCTCGATGCCATCGGCTTCACCCTCGCCCCCGGCCGCACGCTCGGCGTGGTCGGCGAATCCGGCTCCGGCAAGTCCACCCTCGGCGGCCTCGTTTGCGGGCTGCTGGCGGGCCACGCCGGCGCACTACGCTTCGACAACGCGGCCCTGGGCGGCGCCGCCCGGCACCGCCCGCTCGCCCTGCGCCGGCGCGTCCAGATGATCTTCCAGGACCCTGCCGCCTCGCTCAACCCGCGCCATCGCGTACTGGATCTCGTGGCGCGCGCCTTCACCGCGTACCATGCCCTGCCCGCTGCCACCGCGCGAACCCGGGCAGAGGCGCTGCTGGCCGGCATCGGCATCGGCGCCGAGCTGTTGCGCCGCATGCCGGGCGAGCTCTCCGGCGGCCAGCAGCAGCGCGTGGCCATCGCCCGCGCCTTCGCCGCCGAACCGGAACTCGTGGTGTGCGACGAGATCACCTCGGCGCTGGATGTCACCATCCAGGCCCAGGTGCTGGACGTCATGCGCAACATGCAGCGCGACCGCGGCGTGGCCTATTTGTTCATCAGCCACGACCTTGCCGTGGTCTCGGAAATGGCCGACGACATTCTGGTCCTCCACCACGGCCGCATCCGCGCCCTCGGCCCCGCCGCGGAAGTGCTCGGCGCCCCGGCCGATGCCTACACGCGCGCCCTGGTCGCGGCCTTCTCAAGCCGTCGCGCGGCCGCACCCACGCCCGTTCCTATCCCGGCCTGAAACCGGAACGCGCCAAGGGGGCACCGCCCCCCCGGCCGTCCGTCCCTGCGCCTTACCGCCCGCGCAGGGTCACCCCGTTCGGATACCGCGCCTTGTATTCCCCAACCGCGGTTTCCATCGTCACGAAGTTCGCCCCTTCGCGCTTCAGCACATCGATCATGTGCTCCAGCATGAACATCCGGTGCCCGCGCCCGATCACATGCGGATGGAACGTGTAGGTCAGGATGCCCCAGTCGTAGTACTTCTTCATATACTTGAACTCGTTCACGAAGTTCTCGATCACGAGCCGCGCATTCATGCCCCCGGGCAGGATGCCCTGCGGCGAGCGCGAGTATTCGAAGTGCGGGTGGTCATCCAGCGCCCAGGAGATCGGCATCTCCACCAGCGGGGTGTCGGGCCCGAACTCCAGCGGCTCCAGCAGCTCGATCCGGTCGCCCTTGCGCGCCTGGTAGGGGATGTAGTCGTGCCCCATCATCGAGCTGTCGTACACGAAGCCATGCTTCATCAGCAGGTCCACGGACACGTCCGAAAGGTCCCACGCCGGCGAGCGATACCCGCGCGGCGCCTTGCCGGTCAGGCGCATGATGCTCTCATTGCCCCGGATCAGCTCCTGCTCCTCGCCTTCTGGCCCCAGCGTGGAGGGCACGCGATGCGTCCAGCCATGGTTGCCGATCTCATGGCCCGCGGCATGCACCGCCGCCACGCAGGACGGGTAGCTGTCGATCGTGTGTCCGGGAATGAACCAGGTCGTCGGAATGCGCTGCTCGTTCAGCAGCCGCAGGATGCGCTGCGCCGCCGGAATGCCGAAATCGCCCCGGCTGATCAGCGTGGGTGAGGTCTGCCCGCGAGAGATCGCAGACGAGGTGTTGTCGTGGTCAAAGGTCAGGCAGACAAACAGGTCGGCCATGGGAAACTCCTAGGTCGAAGCGGGAAGGAAACGCGCCCACCACTGGCCCGGCAGAGCCCTCTCCCCTTGGGGGAGAGGGTTGGGTGAGGGGTGAGCCACGGGCTCGGTGTCATCCAGTCATCATGCCGCTTGGGCGCTGGCAACTCCTTGGTCAAGGCACGGGGATCGGCAGCACGCTCACCCCTCGGGCTGCGCGCGGTATCGTGTGGTCAGCCAGCCGCCATCTACCACCAGCACCTGGCCGGAGATGAAGGCGGCGTCGTCCGAGAGCAGGAAGGCGGCCGCCGCGGCGATATCCTCCGGCTGCCCGTTGCGGCCCAGCGGGGTCATGTCCGTCATCTGCCCGCGGAACCATTCGCTGTCGGCGATGCGCTTTTGCGTCATGCCGGTTTCGATCAGCCCGGGCGCGATCGCGTTCACGCGAATGCCGTTCGGCCCGTAATCCGCCGCCATCTGCCGCGTCAGCCCCGCCACGCCCGCCTTGGCGGCGGCATAGGCCGCGGTGCCGGGAAAGCCGATCATCCCGAAGATGGAGGCCACGTTCACGATCGCCCCGCCCGTCTTCATCACCGCCACCGCGGCGCGCGAAAACCGGAACACCGCACGCAAATTCACCGCCAGATGCGCGTCGAACGCGTCGTCATCAGTCAGGTCAGCACGCTTGGAGCCGCCCACGCCGGCATTGTTCATCAAAAGGTCCAGCGTGCCGAACCGCGCCACCGCGCCGCCGATCACCGCCGTTGGCGCGTCAGAGGCCGCCACATCGGCCTGCACGGTCTCAATCGGCGTGCCCTGGGCCGCGGCCAACGCGGCCGTCTCCGCCAGCCCCTCCGCCGCCCGGTCGGCGGCCAGCACCCGGCAGCCCTCGCGCGCCAGCCGCAACACGGTGGCCCGGCCGATGCCGCTCGCCGCCCCCGTCACCACCGCCGCCTTGCCCGCCAGACCCTGCATGCCGCCTCCAGCCATTTTCGCCCTCAGGATCGGGTCTCCGCCGCGCCGTGTCAAAGCACGGCCGACAGAAAAAAATCCTTGCCATCCATCTGTGGTTGAGTTATTAATACCAACATGCACCAGCACCCCGCAACCCAGGCCCAGTCCGCCGCTCAGAAGGCCCCGCGTTCCCACGCCAGAGCTGCGTCCGCGGTCGAATTGCTGCTGCTGGTCCTGCTGCAGGCGCTCCTCACGGCCCTGCTGACCGCCGCCACCACGCCCGCCAAGGCCAGCGGGGCAGGGCGGTCGGGCTTCTCCTCCACCCATGCCACCATGCGCCTCATCACGCTCCTCCTGCGCCTGCTCGCCCGCGCCCATCGCCGCGGCGTCATCCCGGCGCGCGCCGTCCTGCCGCGCTGCCTGCGCCCGGCTATAGGCGAAGTGCAGGTCATCATCGCCCTGATCCACGGCCGCCGCCCGCGCCCCCGCGCGCGCCCCGCGGCCATGCCCCCCTCCTGTCCCCGCCGCGCCCGCAGCCCTCCGCCGCCCCCCTCCCGCGGAATCGCCGCCAACCCGCATCGCACACGCCCGCCCAAAACGTTACGATATCAAAACAAAAATCCCACGGCAAACGTCAACCACCCCATTTTCCGCCCCATCGCCCAGGGTTGTCGGCACGGGAATCTGCGCGCAAACTACCCCCGCGCGTCGGGCAACTCCAAGAAGGTTGCCCACGACAACGCAACATGAACATGGGTGTGGAAACAGGATGAGCATCAAGGGACAAGGGTACATCGTGGGAGCTTTCGAGCACCCCACGCGAAAGGCCCCCGATTTGTCGGTCGCGCAGATTCACGCCGAAAGCGCCGCCGGCGCCCTGGCTGACGCGGGCCTCACCAAGGACGATATCGACGGCTACTTCTGCGCCGGTGATGCCGCAGGCATGGGCCCGATCTCGGTCGTCGACTACATGAACCTGCGCCTCAGCTGGCTCGACAGCACGGACGTGGGCGGCACCTCCTATATCGGCGCCGTCGGTCACGCCACCGCCGCCATCATGGCCGGCAAGTGCAACATCGCCCTCATCACCCTCGGCGGCCGTCCGCGCTCCGAAGGCGTGCAGACCGGCACCGGCCAGCGCGCCGGCAACCCCCAGGTGGCCGACAGCCCGTGGGAGAGCCACTTCTCGCCGGCCACGACCAACGTCTACGGCATGGTGGCCGCCCGCCACATGCATGAATACGGCACCACCAGCGAACAGCTCGCCTGGATCAAGGTGGCCGCCTCGCACCACGCCCAGTGGAACGAGCACGCCATGCTGCGCAACGTGGTGACGGTGGAGGAGGTCGTGAACTCCCCGATGGTCTCCACCCCGCTGCACCGCCTCGATTGCTGCGTCATCTCCGATGGCGGCGGCGCGCTGATCGTCACCCGCCCCGAAATCGCCAAGACGCTGAAGCGTCCGCTGGTGAAGGTGCGCGGCCATGGCGAAAGCTGGAAGGGCCAGATGGGCGGTGACGTCGATCTCTCCTATTCCGGCGCCCGCTGGTCCGGTGCGTCCGCGTTCGCTGAAGCCGGCGTGAAGCATGCCGACATCAAGTACGCCTCGATCTACGACAGCTTCACCATCACCGTGCTGATGCAGCTGGAAGACCTCGGCTTCTGCGAAAAGGGCCAGGGCGGCAAGTTCGTCGCCGACGGCAACCTGATCTCCGGCGTCGGCAAGCTGCCCTTCAACACCGATGGCGGCGGGCTCTGCAACAACCACCCGGCCAACCGCGGCGGCATCACCAAGGTGATCGAAGCCGTGCGCCAGCTGCGTGGCGAAGCCCACCCCAAGGTCCAGGTGCCGAACTGCGACATCGCACTCGCCCACGGCACCGGCGGCCTCCTCGGCAGCCGCCATGGCTCCTCCACACTGATCCTCGAGCGGGAGTAAACCACCATGGGTATCATGGAAGACCGTAAGATGCCGCCGAACTGCACCAACCCGGAAAGCGACCCGTTCTACGCGGCCGCCGAGGAAGGTAAGTTCATGATCCGCCGCTGCACCTCCTGCAAGAAGGCGCATTGGTACCCCCGCGCCGTCTGCCCGTTCTGCTTCGGCAGCACCGAGTGGGAGCAGGCTTCGGGTGAGGGCACGATCTACAGCTTCTCCACCATGCTGCGCTCCAACTTCACCATGGCCTATGTCACGCTGAAGGAGGGCCCGACCATGATGACCAACATCGTCAAGGCCGACCCCGACCAGCTCAAGATCGGCGGCAAGGTGAAGGTCGTCTTCGTCCAGACCGACGCCAACAAGGTGCCGTGCTTCGAACCTGCCTGACGGCAGCCTGATCTCTCGAGGATCACGTCCGGGGCGCCCGCAAGGGCGCCCCGGTTTCGTTTGGGCCTACAGTTCCGCTGCCGCCTCTTCGCACAACGCCTCGGCCACGGCGCGCGACAGCGCCTGCATCGCATCGGGCGTGTCGCCGCTGGCCTCCGGCGCCGGGGCGCGCGCCGGCGTCTCGGCCGCCACCTCGGCCTGCGTTGGGGCGGCCGGCGCCCCGCCCGCCGAGGATTCGCAGCGCGACAGAAAGGCGCGCATCACATTGTCGATCGCCATCCGGCTCGGCTCGCGCCGGTCCGCCTCATAGAAATCCCACGGCGCCTGCGGGCCGGTCACGATTTCATAGGCCGGGAAATACGACACCTCCCGGTGCCGCTCCGCCGCCTCGCCGGCTGCCACGCGCAGCACGGATTTGCTGTAGGTGGTCGCCACCAGCACATGCTCGCGCGTCGCCGTCGCCACCAGCGGCACCGGTGAGACAGTCAGCACGAAGCGCAGCCGGGGGTTCACCTCCCGCGCCAGGGCGATCAGCCGGTCCAGGTCGGCCGAGACCTCGGCCACCGAGAAATTGTGGAATGCGTGCATGGCGGGATCAAAGATGCCTGCCACCGTTCCCGGGCAGGCCGGGAACACCGCCCCGTCGGGCCGCGACAGCCAGGCCTCGGTCAGCCCGAGGGTGAACACGAACACATCGGCCTCGCGCAGCGCCTCCAGCACGCATTCCAGGTGCCGCGTGGTGATCGCGTCGAACTCCGCCTCCGAGCAGGCCGGGTAGCGCAAACCGGGCCGAAACGGGTCCAGCACGATGTCGGAAGCGGCGATCCAGCGCGATTCCACCGGCTTGAACCGGCCCATCGCCCGCTCGATCAGCTGCACCGCCTGGCGCACCGTATAGATGTTGCCGTATGAGGCAGAGAACCGCCCGTAGCTGAAATTGTCGTCCCCGATCGCGCCGAAGGCCGGCGGCACCACCTCGGTGCGGACATAGGCGAAGCCGGCGGCTTCCAGATACGGCACGATGTTGGCCGCGAAGCAGCTGCCGGCGGAAACCACCTTCTCGCCGCGATGGATCAGCAGCGGCCGCGCCATCACGTCCACGGGGTCGAAGCCGTTCGCCACCCCGCGGCGCCAGAAAGCCTTGGGCGGCATGCTGCGGTAGGGATGCGGTGCCATCGAAACCTCCTTCAGGCGCTCAGCGTGTGTCGCAGCATCTCCTGGCCGAAACTGTCGGCCGCGTGCGTGAAGTCCTGCCGCAGCCGGTGCTCCGGGGCCAGGAAGCCGTTGGCATCGCGCAGGAAATCCGGCACCCGGATGAAGGTTCCGCCCGCCTCGCGCGTTGCCGCCTCGGTCACGTCCTGCAGCACCGCCCACAGCTTCAGCATCAGGCGGGCCGAAACGAACTGTGCGCTCTCGATGTTGAATTTCTGTTGCTCGAAGGTCTTGGCCCAGAACGCGCTAGACCGCACCTCCTTCTCGAACCGCCCGATGTCATCGCTGGGCGGTGGCGTGCCCACCACCAGGCAACGACGCGCCCCGCCTTCCTGCAAGCGCTTCAGCAGGCTGCGCAGCCCGCTCATGGATGGCGCGAACCGTGCCTCCACCATGCGCCGCGGAATGATGGCGGCCCGTGCGGCAAGCGGGCCGGGCACTGTCGGCTCGATGAAGTCGAAGCCGGGCTTGGGCACGAACAGGAAGCCGATCACATGCTGGTTGCCCTCGTAGCTCAGCACCGCATCACGATCGCGTGCGGCCTCCACGAACAGGTTCCAATAGGTCACGCTGCGGGGCAGCGGCGTTTCCTCCACCGCGAAATGCCCGATGCGGCCGAAGCACTCGCGCTGCACCAGCGCCGGCGGCCCGGAATGGCCGCGCGGCGTGCCGAGCGCCCATTTGTTCGAATGGCCGGCAAGGACGAACTCGCGGCCTTCGGATGGCAAAGAAGACATGATGCTGGCTCTTGGATGTGCGGTCTGTAAACACAATCACCCTAAGGACCAGAGGAGGCAGAGTCGAGTGTACCCTAGCGTGAGGCGGGCGCCCCGGCCGCGAGCCCGATCAGCCGTTCCGTCAGCCGGTACGCCAGCAAGAACCCGTCCACCGGCAGGCACTCATGTCGTGAATGGAAGTTGAACCCGCCGGTGAAGTAGTTCGGCGTCGGCACCCCGCGGGCGGACAGCGCCGAGCCGTCCGTGCCGCCGCGCAGCGGGAAGATGCGCGGCGTGATCTGCAATTCCTTGAACCCGCGCTCCATCAGCTCCAGGCAGCGCCGGTCATTGCCCAGGCTCTCGGCGATGTTGGCGTACACATCCTCGATCTCGACCTTCAGCTTGGCGCGCGGGAACTTCGCCTGCGTCGCTGCCACGTGGGCCAGCACCTTCTCCTTGCGCGCCTCCAGCCCGGCCTTGTCGAAATCGCGCAGGTTGATCTTCACCGTGGCGGTGGCGGAGTTGTTGGCCATGGAGGTGATGTAGCAATAGCCCTCCCGCCCCTCGGTATGCTCCGGCGTATCCAGCGGGTCGAACCGATTGATCAGGTCGGCGGCCACCAGCACCGGGTTCACCATGATGCCCTTGGCGTTGATCGGATGGGCGGTGACACCCTCGATCTCCACCGTGGCGCCGGCGGCGTTGAAGGTTTCGAAAATGAACTCGCCCACCTCGCAGCTGTCGATCGTGTAGGCGAAATCCACCGGAAAGCGCTTGAGGTCCATCATCTTCGCGCCCCGCAGCCCGATCTCCTCATCCGGCACGAAGGCCAGCACGATGTCGCCATGCCGTGGCTTCTCGGCTACCAGCCGGTGCGCCAGATCCATCAGGATCGTCACCGCCGCCTTGTTGTCCGCCCCCAGAACGCTGGTGCCGTCGGTCACCAGCAGTTCCTGGCCCCGGTAGGGCCCGTATTCCGGATGCTCCGCTTCGCGCATCCAGATATCCTGCGCCGCGTTCAGGCAGATATCGCCGCCGTTCCACTGCACGCGCTGCGGGTGGATCTCGGGCGAGAGCCCCACATCCACCGTATCCACGTGGGCGCAGAACCCCATGCGCGGTGCGCCTGGCGTGTTGCCGGGAATGCGGGCGGTGAGGCAGGCATGTTCATCGAGATGGATCTCCGTGATCCCCAGCGCCTCCAGCTCCTGCTTCAGCAGGCGCACCATGTCCCACTGGCCCGGCGTGCTGGGCACGGTGGTGGCGCGGGCGTCGCTCTGGCTGGTCACCGCCAAATAGCGGAAGAACCGCGCGATCAGCCGCTCGGCCGTCGCGGAATCGTGCTGTGTCATCGCCGTGCCTCTCTCAGCCCAGCCGCTTCATGATGCGCGCCCAGTCCGCAATCGCGTGTTCCTGCCCTGGTACCACCTGGATGGTGAACTCGGTATAACCAGCGTCGCGCATGTTCGCGATGCGCTCGGTCAGCTGCGCCTCGGTGCCGGTGAAGGTCATCTCGCGGATCAGATCGCCGGTCACGAAGCGCCGCTCGCTGTCCTTCACCGCCATCAGATGGCCGGTGTGATTTTCCAGATACCGGGCATCCGCCGGCTCGAATGCCTTGGCCAGCTCCACATACCCTGCCACCGCATCGGCCACCGAAGGCGGCACCGGGGAGGTATTGGGCAACCCGGCCAGCGCCGCATCCGCCGCGCGATGCAGCAGCACCGCAGCCCGCGGTCCGGCCTGCGCCATGGCGCGCGGCGAATCGAACCCCTCGCCTTCTTCCAGCACGCAGCCCAGCGCGAAGCCGGTGGCGATCAGGTCGGCCCGCGCCCGCCCGGCCTTGGCCCAGGTCTCGTGCATGCCGCGCAGCCAGCCGATCGTGCTCGCCTCGTCGCCCACGAACGCCATCCAGCCGGCACCCAGCTTCGCTGTCAGCGCCTGGCCGCGCGGGCCATAGGCGGAGATGTGCAGCGGGATGGGATCGCGTGTGTTGATCAGCTCCAGCTCCGGGTTGAGGAAGCGGATCTTGCGCTTTTCCCCCTCGATCACCGTCTCCACCGTCTCACGCCGCAGCAGCGCCTGCACCACGCGGATATAGTCTTCCATCTCCTTCATCGGGATCGCGCCCAGCCCCATGGCGCGCCGGGCGGTGAAGCCGGTGCCGATGCCGAAATCGATCCGCCCGGGGGCCAGCTTGTTCAGCGAAGCGAAGGCATTGGCCGTGACCGCCGCAATGCGGTTGGAAGGCACCAGCACCCCGGTGCCAAGCCGGATGCGGCTGGTCTTCACCGCGGCGGCGCCCATGGCCACGAAGCAATCGGCACTCAGCATCTGCGTGTCGTAGAACCAGGCCGAGGCGAACCCCAGCTCTTCCGCCGCGGCGGCGACCTTCCAGGAATCCGAATCGGTGGGGATGGCGATACCGAACTGCATGGTGTGTCCTCTGGCGCGTTTGCGGCATCGATCCGCCATGCCGGGCTGCAGCGCAAGAGGGGAGGCAGCTACTCCCTTGGCGGCCCGCCGGTCATGCGGGCGATCAGCGCATCCTCTTCCGCACGGCTGGGCGGCGCCAGCGGCCGGCGGGCGACCAGGGCGCGGGTCTTGCGCATCTGGTCCATGTAGGTGCGGCACAACGAACACAGAGCGAGGTGCAGCCGCAGCCGCAGCCGCCGAGGCAGCGCGATATCCCCGTCCATCAGGCGGGAGGCGTCTTCGGTCAGGTCGCGGCAGCGGAGCAAGGCGGCCTCCCCAATGGTTGTAACGTCATCGCCTCTCGACGCGTATACCCCAACATCTGTTACACATCATTCCTGTTAAGGCACGGCGCATCCATGGACGACCGCGAGTTCGACCAGCCCGAGTTCCTCGCCCGCCTGCGTGCCGGGGAGGAAGCGGCCTATCGTCGCCTGGTTCGGCGATTCCACGCAGCCCTGGTGGGGGTGGCCGCCGGCATCATCGGCAGCCGCGCCCAGGCGGAGGAGGTGGTGCAGGACACCTGGATCGCGGTGCATGGCGGCATCGCCCGCTTCGAGGGCCGCTCCTCGCTGGCCTCCTGGATCTACGCCATCGTGCTGAACCGCGCCCGCACCCGCATCGGCAAGGAAGGCCGGCTGGTCGGCCTGCCTTCGGTGCTGGATGGCGCGCAGGGCGAGGAACGCGCGATGCCGGCCAGCGCCTTCCGCCCCGACGGGCACTGGGCCGAAGCACCGCGCCTGTGGGACGAGCTGGACCCCGAGCGCGTGGTGGGCGGGCGCCAGCTATGGGAACACGTGCAGGAAGCGATCGAAACGCTGCCGGCCGGCCAGAAGGCGGTGCTGGTGATGCGCGACATGGAGGGCATGCCGGGCGAGGAAATCTGCGCCCTGCTGCAGATCACGCCGGAGAACCAGCGCGTGATGCTGCACCGCGCCCGTGCCCGCATCCGCGCCGCGATCGACCGCGTGACCGCCCCTGCCGCCGACCGGACGCAGCCCGCCGCACCCGCGGCAACGCGCCGCCGCGGCGGTGTTGCCACGCGGCTGGCGGTGGCGCTGCGACGGCTGGCGGCGTGGGTGGCTTGCCCGCAGGCGCAGCCGGCGTAGTCTGCGGTCCACACGGGGGCCGAGGGAGTGCAACACATGAAACCACGCATCGTCTTCATGGGCGCGGGCGCCGTCGGCGGCTATGTCGGTGGCCATCTGCATCGCGCCGGGCACGACGTGACGCTGATCGACGCCTGGCCGGAGCATGTGGAAACCGTGCGCGCCAAGGGCCTGCACCTCACCGGCATGACGGCGGAGGAGAATGTGGTGGCCCAGCCGCCGATCATTCACCTGACGGAGGTGCAGGACTTCAGCAAGCAGCGGCCGATCGACATCTGCTTCATCTCGGTGAAGTCCTACGACACCGAATGGGCAACCATGATGATGAAGCAATATCTCGCGCCCGGAGGCTTCATGGTCTCCTTGCAGAATTGCATCAATGAGGAACGCATCGCGAACGTTGTCGGCTGGGGCAGGGTGGTGGGCTGCATCGCCGCCGCCATCTCCGTGGACATGTTCGAGGCTGGCAAGATCCGCCGCACCGTGCCGAAGGGTGGGGCCAACCACACCGTGTTCCGCGTGGGCGAGGTGCACGGGCGCGTCACACCGCGCGCCGAGCAGATCGCGGAGATGATCGCCGGCATCGACAGCGTGAAGGTGACGCAGAATTTGTGGGGCGAGCGCTGGTCCAAGCTGTGCCTGAACGGCATGCGCAACGGCGTTTCCGCCGCCACCGGCCTGGGCGGCAACG
Source organism: Alphaproteobacteria bacterium (assembly GCA_026400815.1). Taxonomy (GTDB): domain Bacteria; phylum Pseudomonadota; class Alphaproteobacteria; order Acetobacterales; family Acetobacteraceae; genus CAMDGX01. Next base: position 153,193 of record JAPLOI010000071.1, on the reverse strand, counting down.
ACATCGACCGGCACGACGCGATCCGCCGCTTCTCCATCCGCCTCGGCGGGGAGGCAGTGCGGGTGGGCCAGGCGTTGGGCTACCAGCTGGAGAAGATCGGCAAGCTGGAGCCGGAGAAGCTGGCGCTGGCCAGCGAGGGCAACAAGGCAGCGTTGGAGGAGGTGGAGGCGATCATGCTCGCCGGCACCAATGCCGCCGCGCGTAGCGACCTGCAGCGCCCCTCCATGGCGCAGGACATGCTGAAGGGCCGCCGCACCGAGATCTCCTTCATGAACGGCTTCATCGCCGAGAAGGCCGCCGAGATCGGCAAGCCCGCCGGTGCCCATGTGCGGCTGACGGAGCTGGTGCAGGCGATCGAGCGCGGGGAGAAGCAGCCCTCGCCCGACCACCTGATGTCATGAGCGTGCCGGTTCGCTTCTTCGAGGATTTCACGCCCGGCCTGGTGCTGGAGGGCGGCGATGTCGAGATGACCGAGGCGGAGATTCTGGATTTCGCCCGGCGCTACGATCCGCAGCCCTTCCACCTGGACCATGATGCCGCGAAGGCATCGATGTTCGGGGAGCTGGTCGCCTCCGGCTGGAACACCGCTTCGGTGGCGATGCGGCTGATGGTGGACCATTTCTTCGGCGGCGGCGGATCCATGGGCTCGCCGGGGATCGACGAGCTGCGCTGGCCGCGCCCGGTGCGGGTTGGCGACCGGCTGCGGCTGCGCGCCACGGTGGAGAATGCGCGGCTGTCGAAGAGCAAGCCCGACCGCGGGCTGGTGCATTTCCACACCGAGGTGCTGAACCAGGAGGGCGAGGTGGTGATGAGCATGCGCGGCATGGCCTTCTTCCGGAGCCGCGCGGCGGCATGATCGGCCATGGCCCGTTCCCGCGCCGCGCGCTGGACGAGATCTTCGCGGCCCCTGCCGGCGACCCGGCCCGGGGCATGGCGTCCAGCATTGTGGCCGGTGAGGCGGTGGAGGTGGCACTACCGCCGCTGCGCCTGGGGGCGCGGCTGCTGTCCCAACTGCCGCCGCACCCCATGCCGGGCAATGTGGCATGGGCGGATGCCTCCTTTCGCAGCGTGACGCCGTGGGTGTGCGCCTTCACCGATGTGCATGTGCATGTGCATGGCGATGGCGGCATCGTCGCCGGGCGCGGCTTCGTGGTGGGTGACACCATGATGCACGTGGTGCCGGAGCGGCAGGGCTGGATCGAGCATGGCGGCGGGGTGGTGCTGCTGGCCGAGACGCAGCCGGAGGCGGTGAGTGGCACTTGGCTCAGCCTGCTCAGCGGCAGCCACTGGAACCATTTCCATTGGCTGACGGACGGGATCGGCCGGCTGGCGGCGATGGATGCGGCCACCATGGCGCAGTGCGACGGCATCCTGGTGCCGGACAACCTGACCCCTGCGGCGGAGGAGGCGCTGGCGCTCTCCGGCATCGGGCGCTGGCGCGAGGTGCGGCGAGTTGGCCCGCACCAGACCCTGGCGGTGGAGCGGCTGATGGTGCCGTGGCGCCTGGCGGATGGGTTCTGGCCGCATCCAGAGCTGCAGGCCTTCCTGGATGGGCTGGTGCCGGAGATGCCGTACAACCCGGATTTCCCCGCCCGGATCTGGATCGACCGCCGTGGCGCGGAGCGCCGGAAGTTGGCCAACGAGGCGGAGTTGATCGGCTTCCTGGAAGGCGCGGGCGTGGTGCCGGTGCAGCTGGAGACGATGACCCTGGTGGAGCAGGCCGGGCTGTTCCGCCAGGCCGAACTGGTGGTGGCGCCGCATGGGGCGGGCCTCGCCAACCTGGTGTTCGGCCGCGCCCCCTGCGCGGTGATCGAGCTGGTGATGGACCGCTACCAGCATTGGGGGTTCCGGCGCCTCGCAGCCCTGGCCGGGCTCGATTACGACTGCGTCGTGGGCCAGGCGCTGCCGGGGCAGACGGCGGGGTGGGAGCATGATCTGCGCTGGGCGGTGGCGCCCTCGCATCTGCATGCCGCGCTGGCGGCCGTGCTGGCGGCACCGCGCGCGGGCTGAGCCGAATTCGGGCCCGAGGGGGCTGGACAGCGGGCGGTTGTTGCGGTGGGCTACCGCCAAGCCCGCAATGCCGGAGACAGACGATGGACATCACCCCGCACCAGCTCCAGGCCCGCCGCGACCAGGCGATGGGGGCTGGCACGCCGCTGTTCTACAACGAGCCGCTGCACCTGGTGCGCGGCGAGGGCGTGTATCTCTACGATCCCTCCGGCCGGCGCTATGTGGACATGTACAACAACGTGCCCTGCGTGGGGCATGCCAACCCGGCGATCGTGGAAGCGATGGTGCGTCAGCAATCCACGCTGAACGTGCACAGCCGCTACCTGCACGAGGGGATCGTGGAGTTCTGCGAGAAGCTCGCCGGGCTGCACAAGGGCAAGAACACCGCGGGCCCGATCGAAAGCGTGATCGTTTCCTGCTCCGGCACCGAGGCGAACGAGGTGGCGCTGCGCATGGCGCGCTTCGCCACCGGCAAGCAGGGCATCATCTGCACCGACGGGACGTATCACGGCAATTCCGAGCTGGTCTCCAAGCTCACGCGCCTGTCGCTCGGCAGCAACGCGGTGCCGGATGTGCGCAGCTTTCCGTTCCCCGAGACTTATCGGCCGATCCAGCCGGGGCTCTCCGGCGCGGAGCTGACCGATGCCTACCTGGCCAAGCTGCAGGCGGCGATCGACAGCCTGAAGGCCAGCGGCGAGGGGTTCGCCGGGCTGATCCTGTGCTCGATCCTGGCCAATGAGGGGCTGCCGGAGATCCCGGAGGGCTTCATGGAAAAGGCCAGCGACCTGGTGCACCGCAATGGCGGGCTGGTGATCTCCGACGAGGTGCAGGCCGGCTATGCCCGCCCGGGCAAGTGGTGGGGCTATGAGGTGACGGGCTTCAAGCCCGACATCGTGGTGACCGGCAAGCCGATGGGCAATGGCCTGCCGCTGGCGGCGACCGCGGCGAGCAAGGAGCTGGTGGATATTTTCCGCGCCCGCACGCGCTACTTCAACACCTTCGCCTCCAGCCCGCTGCAAGCCGCCGTGGGCAGCGCGGTGATCGACTACATCGAGCGCGAGGGGCTGGTGGCCTCCGTGGCCGAGGTGGGTGCGCATATGAAGGCGAGCCTGAAGGCGCGCGCCGGCGCTCATCCAGGGATCGGCGATGTGCGCGGCGTGGGCCTGTTCGTCGGCGTGGAGATGGTGAAGCCTGATGGCTCGGCCGATGTGGAAACCACGGTGGAAGTGGTGAACCGGCTGAAGGACAAGGGCTTCCTCACCAGCAATGCCGGCATCTTCCGCAACGTGGTCAAGATCCGCCCGCCGCTGGTGTTCAAGCGCGAACACGCCGATGCGTTCCTGGTGGCGTGGGACGAGGTGATCGCCGCCCTGCCGCACTGAGCCGGGCAGGCTCCTAGAACGACAACGCATTGAAGGCGTTCACCAGCTTGTTGGTGAGTGCGGAGAAGGTGCTGGCGATGGTGAGCGCCAGAACACCGGCAATCACGCCGTATTCCATGGCGCTGACGCCCTTGCGGTCGTTGTGGAGCCCTGTCAGCAGGCCAATCAGGTTCGACATGGGTACTCCACTCCTGCCCTGAAGCACGGCAACGCATGGTTGCACAAGCCGCTGCTGGGCACACGCAGTCAGATAGAAGCAACTTCTTACAAACCCCCTACATGGCCGGCTGTTGCGCGCAGCGGCAGGACGATGGGCTGGCCGTCCGGGCCTGGCAGGATCGCTGCCTCCACGCCGTAGGCGGTGCGCAGCAGGCCGGGGGTGAGCACCTGATCGGGCGCGCCGATGGCCAGCACGCGGCCTTCATGCAGCAGGGCGAGGCGGCCGGCGAAGCGGGCGGCGGCGTTGAGGTCGTGCAGCACCGCGATGGTGGTCAGGCCGCGGCGTGCCGTGGCGGCGGAAAGCAGGGACAGCACCTGGAGCTGGTGGGCGATGTCCAGCGCGCTGGTCGGCTCGTCCAGCAGCAGGGCGCGAGGGCTGCTGGCCAGCACCTGGGCGAGGAACACCAGCTGGCGCTGGCCGCCGGAGAGTTCGCCCAGATGGCGCGGCCCGAGGCTGGTGATGCCCAGCTCCGCCATCGCGCCCTCGGCGGCTTCGATGTCGGAGGCCGCGACGCGCAGGGTCAGCGAGCGCAGCCGGCCGAGCAGCACCACCTCGAACGCGGTGAGCGCCACGCGGGCGGCGTTGTCCTGCGGCAGGTAGCCGATGGCGCTGGCAGGCCCGCTCCAGCGCAGCGTGCCCTGGTAGGGCAACTGCCCGGCGGCGGCGCGCAGCAGGGTGGATTTGCCGCTGCCATTGGCGCCCAGGATGGCCAGCACCTCGCCGGGCGCCACCGTGAGGCTGATGCCGCGGAGCACCTGCTGGCGCCCGTAGCCGGCGGTGAGGCCATTGCTCTCCAGCCGCATCAGCGCCACCCCGTGCGCGGGCCGGCGGCGAGCACCAGCCAGGCGAAGAACGGCACGCCGACCAGCGCGGTGATGATGCCGATGGGAAAGACGGTGCCGGGCAGGATGACCTTGCTGGCCACGGAGGCGACGGAGAGCAGCAGCGCGCCGAACACCGCCGAGGCCGGCAGCAAATGGCGCTGGTCCTCGCCCACCAGCATGCGCGCGATATGCGGGGCGACGAGGCCGACGAAGCCGATCGTGCCGACAAAGGCGACGGCCACGCCGGTGAGCAGCGAGACGGCGGCGAAGCAGCGCAGGCGCAAGGAGCCGACGCGCACGCCCAGCGCCGCGGCGCGTTCATCGCCCAGGCGCAGCGCGGTAAGGCGCCAGGCGTCGCGCATCAGCAGCGGCAGCATCGCGGCGAGCACGGCGGCGACGAGGGCGGCCTTGCCAAGGCTGGCGCGCATCAGGCTGCCGAACAGCCAGAACACGATCTGCTGCAACGCTTCGGGCGAGGCGAGGAACTGCAGCAGGGAGAGCAGCGACTGGAACAGGAACAGGCAGGCGATTCCGGTCAGCACCAGCAGCTCCGGCGTGGCACCGCGCATCCGGCCGACGCCCGCGACCATGGCGCAGGCCAGGCCAGCGAAGACAAATGCGGCCACGGGGATCGCGTATTTCTCCGGCACCGGCAGGGCGGCACCGGCCAGGATGGCCAACGCCGCGCCGAACCCCGCCGCTGCCGAGATGCCCAGCGTGTAGGAACTGGCCAGCGGGTTGTTGAGGATGGTCTGCATCACTGCGCCGGAGAGGCCGAGTGCGGCGCCGACCAGGGCAGCCATCACCGCGATCGGCAGGCGCAGCTGCAGCACGATGGCGTTCAGCATGCGGTCTTCCGAGACGCCGCCGAGCACCGCGAGCACGTCGGCCAGCGGCAGCAGGGCCGGGCCTGTGGCGAGGTCGGCGGCGAAGCTGGCGAGCAGGGCCAGCAACGCCGCCGCGGTGACGACGGTGCGGCGGCGGTTGCCGCCGCGCCAGTGCGCCGCGCTCATGCCGCGGGGGGCGTGAGGCGGGCCATCCAGGTGCCCTCGAAGGCCACCGGCAGGTATGTGGCGTGGTAGTCGCGCAGCTCCGCCACCGGGTCGATATCGGCGAACTGCGCCGGCCACAGCGCCTTCGCGATGAACTGCATGGCCGTGTAGTCCCACAGCGAGCGGGACAGGCCGTGCTCGATGGCAAACAGCTGGCCGGTGCGGATGGCCGTGAGGTCCGCCCAGCCCTGGCGCCGCGCATAGGGGGCGAGGCGGGCGCGCGTGGTGGCGAGGTCGGCGTCGAACCCCGTCAGCACCGCGTTCGGGCGATTGGCCCAGGAGGAGCCGGCGATGAAGATCGCATCCGGGTTGGCGGCAATCACGTATTCCGGGTTCAGCGGGCCCCAGTTGCCGGCGCCGGCCAGGCGGTTGGCGGCGATGTTCTCGGCACCGACCAGGTCGATCATGCGGCCCCACATGCCGCGCCAGTAGGTGTTGCCCACCACGTCCGCGCCGCCCTGGCCGAGTTCCACATAGACCTTGGGCTTGCGGCCGCCATCCGCGGCAATGCCACGGGCGGCGCGGGCCTGGATGTCGGCGAGCTTGGTGGCGTAGAGCGTGGCCAGCGCCTCGCCGCGGGCCGCCTGGCCGGTGACGAGGCCGAGGGCGCGGGTGCTGGCGAGGTGGCGGGCGGGGTTCTGCGCGTTGTAGTCGATGACCACGACGGGGATGCCCAGTGCCTCGAACTGCGCCATTTGTTCCTTCATCGGCTGGTAGGTCCAGTCGGCGACCAGCAGCAGGTCGGGCCGCAGCGCGATCACCTTCTCGGCGCTGAAGTCGCCGCCATCGGTGTGGCCGAAATCCGGCAGGGTGGCGAGCCGGGGGATCGCCGGCAGGTACCGCCTGAAGGAGCCGGCGCGCCAGCCAGCCCAGAGCTCGCGCGAGAAGCCAACCACCTTGCTCCAGGCCTCCACGCCGCCGGCGGCGGTGAATTCCTCGAAGTTGAAGTTCAGCGCGATGCGTTCGGGCGGGGCGCGGAGGGTGACGCTGCGGCCGAGCGCGTCGGTGACGGTGAGCGGCGCGGCGGCGGCAGGAAAGGCGGCAAGCAGGGGCAGCGCGAGGGCGCGGCGCCGGGACAGGACGGGCATGGGAATTCTCCGGAATGACGGGCAGGAACGGCGCGCATGGGCGCCGGTGGCCGGGTCAGGCGGAGAGGGCAGGGGGGCCGCGTGGTTGGGCGATCGCGAAGGCGGCGGCCGGCGGGGCGGTTGCGGGTGGCAGAAGGCGGCGGGCCGGCGCTGCCACGGCGCGGCTGCGGGGCGCCGGCAGCAGCACGGCGGCAGGGCCGTCGCAGACCGGGCAGAGCGGGCAAGTGAGGCCGCCCTGGTCCTGGGCGGGCGTGGACGGGTCGGAATGGCAGATGCCGCCGCCGGATAACAGCAGGGCCAGCGCGTCTTCCGGCGCCGGCGGGGCCGGCATGGGCATCGGCGGCAGAAGCAGGCGCAGAAGCACCGCCAGCGCTGCGAAGGCGGCCAGCAGCGTGGTGCGGTGCGTGCGCCGGGGCGCGGGGTGAGGGCGGGCCATGCTGCTGTCCGCGTGCAACATCGCGAGCGTTACCGGCAATGCCAGGCCATGGCAACACTGCGTTACCCGAGATCATGCCAACCCCGGCAATCGCCGACTCTTCCTGTGATGGTATGAAGCAAGGATTCTTCTTTTTGTGAACAAAAAGAAGCAAAATAACTTCATATTTCTGGGTCGGGGAGGCTCGGTCTTCTCGCATCGATAGAAAAAATTCTACCAACCGCCGCAAGCCCTGCCCCATCATCCCACCGTCATTGCGAGCGAAGCGTAGCAATACAGTTCTTTCTCCCCGCCACACCATCGGTCATTGAGTCTGCGCGCTGATATGCCCCCGTTCGTGGCGCCACGGTGGACCCGCAGACGAGGCATCCTCCGTGCCCTCCTGCTCTTCTCCGTGTCCTCCGTGTTGAACCTTCCTTCCTTCCTTCCTTCCCCGGCCCTGCGCGAAACCAGCGAAGCTTCATTTTCCTGTCAAACATAAAATTTCACATAAAATAAGAAATTTTTCTGGATCACCGGTCTCAGCTGTGCTGGAATTCCTGGTGATGCCACATCAAGCCGCCGCACCGAGCGAAGCCGACGCACCGCGCCCCTGGGCGCGGGCGATCCTGCACGCCCAGATTCCGGCCGCCCTCAAGCTCCTTCTGCTGGCCCTGCTCGCCGCCTTCTCGGCCGCGGGGGCCACTTGCCACGCCGTGCGCCGCCCGCACAAGGACTGGCTCCTCTCCATCACCACCGACCCCACCGAAGACCAGGACTCCGACTGGGATCCGTATGCCATGCGCCGGGTGTTTCGCCTGCGCGCCCGGCTCGGCTGGCTCATGCGCTGCGACCGCGCCGAGGGCATGGCTCTGTCCGGCCACCGCGCGCCCGAACTCCGCCCCGCGCAGGCCGCCCGCGCGCCCCCATGGGCGCCAGGCTGCCCGAATTCACCCTGAATCCGTCGCAAAAACCCCGCGTCCCGCGGCGATTCCTCGTGCCCAAAGCCCACCCCCCGCAACCACCAACCCATCACCCGCCGTCATTGCAAGCGAAGCGAAGCAATCCAGTTCTTTCCCCCCGCCGTCGCATCGGTCATTGCTGTTGCAGGCTGGTATTGCTCCGTTCGATGGAATATTGCGTACTCCGTCCGTGGCGAGGCGGTAGTCCCGTAGAAAGGGTTCAACACAGAGAACCACGGAGATCACGCAGACGAGGCATCCTCCGTGTTCTCCTGTTCTTCTCTGTGCCCTCTGTGGTGAATCTTCCTTGCTCCCATCGCGGCCGGCCGGAAAGCCGGATTTTCAAATAACCGCGGGATTGCTCTCAGATGTAGATCATCTTCCGGGTCATCCCGCCGTCGATGACCAGCTCCGTGCCGGTGACGAAACCGGAGTCGGGGCCAAGCAGGAAGGCGGCGGCGGCGGCGATGTCCTCCGGTTGGCCGACGCGGCCGGCCCAGTGCTGGGCATGGTCCTCCGCCGAGGGGGCGGGGCCCTTGGTGCGGATCCAGCCCGGGGAGATGCAGTTCACCCGCACCGGGGCCAGCGAGGCGGCCAGCGCGTGGGTGAGAGCGACGATGCCGCCCTTGGAGGCGGCATAGGCCTCCGAATTCGGTTCCGACTGGTGGGCGCGGGTGGAGGCGATGGTAAGGATGCTGCCGTTCGCGGCACGCAGCAGCTTCTCCGTGGCGCGTGCAAGCAGGAAGATGCTGGTGAGGTTGGTGCCCAGCACGCTGTTCCACTCGGCAAGCGAAAGCTGGGCCAGCGGCTTGGTGATGCCGAAGCCGGCGTTGCAGACGAGGCCGTCGAGCCGGGCTTCCCGGGCTTCGATACCGGCAACCAAGCCCTGCACGGCGGCTTCATCGGACACGTCGCAGCGTACCGTGCGGGCGCCGGGCGGGCCATCCGCGTCACGGTCCGCCACCACCACGCGCCAGCCATCGGCGAGCAGGCGCGCCGCCACCGCGCGGCCGATGCCTCGGCCGCCGCCGGTGACGAGCGCGGTCTTCATCCCTTCAGCGCCCCGAGCACCTTTCCGATCCAGGCATCGAGCTGGGCGGCATCGTGCCAGCGCAGCACGGCGACGATGTCGTGCGTGGGATCGACCCAGGTGAAGTTGCCGCCGGCGCCGGTGGCCCAGTAGCTGTCCGCCGGGGCGCTCGGCTTGGGGCCGCGGCCGGTGTTCAGCCACCAGAGGAAGCCGTAATCCGGCTTGATCGGGCAGGGCGTGAGGGATTGGGAAACCCAGTCCGCCGAGAGTAACTCCCGCCCGCCCCAGGCGCCGTTGCGGGCCATCATCAGGCCGATGCGCGCCTGGTCCTCGGCATGGATGAACACGCCGCCGCCCCAGTGGCCGCCGCCGGAAACGCTACGGATGCTTTGCCCGTTCACCAGCACGTAGGAGTTGGAATAGCCGCTCCAGCGCCACTCGGAAGAGGCCCCGATCGGGGCCATCACGCGCTCGGCGAAGACCTGCGGCAGGGCGCGGCCGAAGCGGCGCAGCAACGCCAGGCTCAGGCGGTTCACCCGCACGTCGTTGTATTCCCAGTAGCTGCCGGGCTCGCGCAGCGGGCGGGCCTCGCCCTTCTTCATGTTGCTGGTGCCGGCGAACTCGGTGGCGAGCGTGCGGTTGCGGTCGATCTGGTCGGGCTTGCCGAACAGCGTGCCTTCCCATTCCGAGGTCTGGTGCAGCAAATGGCGCCAGGTGATGGCGCCGTTGTGCGGGCCATCGAAGCCGCCATCATCCACCGTGCGGCCCACGGGCTCGTCGAGGTCGCGGATCAGCCCATCGGCCACGGCGAGGCCGGCGAGGATGGAGAGATAGGATTTCGCGACCGAAAAGGTCATGTCCACCGCGCGCGTGTCACCCCAGGAGGCAACCAGCTTGCCGCCGCGCAGGATCAGCCCGTTGGGGCCGCTGCGGTTGGCGACGGGGCCGAACAGGAAATTGTCCGGCGGCGGCTCGAACGTGCCGGTTTCGAGCTGGGTGCGCACATCGCGCTGCCACTTGGTTTCATTGGCGAGCGCGAAGGCCACCGCCTCCTGCAGCTTGGCGGCATCGAAGCCGGCGGCCTCGGGCGCCACCCTGTCCCAGGGGGTGCCGTCGGCAGGCGGAACGTAGGGGGTGCTCATGTTTGGTGCGTTCCTCAGGCCGGCCGCACGCCCCAGGGGAAGGGTGCGAGGCCCTTCACCATGTCGCGCAGCGAGGTGCGATAGGCGGTTTGCAGGTAGAACTGGCCGACCGGGATGGTGGCAACTTCGCTGAGGGCGAGGCGGCCGAGTTCGTACGCCAGCTTGGCCTGCTGGGCGGGGTCGCTCGATTCAACCCAGGCCTCGGCCAGTTCTTCGGCGCGGGCATTGCCCCACCAGCCGAACCAGCCGCGCTCACCCTGGCCGCGCACCAGAGGGGAGGTGACCGGGGAGCCATAGGTCGGCGCCGGGCCGGTGGTGTGGAAGATGCTCCAGCCGCCCTTCTCGATCGGCTCGCGGCTGGCGCGGCGCTGGATCACGGTGCCCCAGTCGCTCTCGCGCAGTTCCACGTTCACGCCCAGCTTCTTCAGCGCGTCGTTCATCACCAGGCCAAGCGGGCCGATATCGGGGAAGTCGGTGGGGTTGATGATCACCACCTTCTGCCCGGCATAGCCGGCTTCCTTCAGCATGGCGGCAGCGCGGGCAAGGTCGCCGGGCATCAGGTCCGGGTGTTCCTGGAAATACGGCGTGTTCTTTGGGAACAGGCTGCGGCTGGTGGTCCAGAGCTTCTCGTCGTCGCCGCGGCTGGCGCGCATGAAGTCTTCCTGGCGCACGCTGGCCAGAATGGCGCGGCGCAGCTTCACGTCGTTGAACGGCGGCTGCAGGCAGTTCAGGCGCGCCAGCGCCAGGCGCCCGGTGGGATCCGTTACTTCGGCGCGGATCGTGGGGTTGCGCAGCAGGGTGGGAATGAGATCAACCAGCGGGCGCTCCCACCAATCCGCCTCGTTGTTCTGCAGCGCGGCGCCGGCGGTGGAGGGGTCGGCGATCACGTTCCAGACCACGCGGCCGAAATGCGCCATCTTGCCGCCCGATGTGCCGTCTGGCGCTTCCTGGCGGGGCTGGTAGCGGTCGAACTTCGCATACACCACGCGGCTGCCGGAGTTGTATTCGTCGGCCACGAAGCGGAACGGGCCGGAGCCGACCACTTCGCGCACCGCGGTGCTGGCATCTGTCTTGGCGAGGCGCTCCGGCATGATGAAGGGTGGGCCTTCCGCCTTGGCGATGGCGGCCAGCAGCAGCGGGAAGGGCCGCTTCAGCTTGATCTCCACGGTGCGGTCATCGGCCGCACCCCAGCTCTCGACCGACTTTTCCAGGATCTGGCCGAACGGGTCGCGCTTGGCCCAGCGGGCGAGGCTGGCGGCGCAATCCTGCGCGCGAACGGGTTCGCCGTCGTGGAAGAACAGTCCGGCGCGCAGCGGGAAGCGCCAAATGCGGCCATCTTCCGAGACCGTGTGCCCTTCGGCCATCTGTGGGCGGTAGGCGCCCTTGCTGTCGGTGGCGTAGAGCGTGTCGAACACGTAGTAAGCGTGGTTGAAGGTGACCGTGGCTGTGGTCCATACCGGATCGAGCGCGGTGAGGTTGGCCTGCGGGATGAAGCGCAGCGTGGGGACCGGCTGCGCCAGGGCCGGGGCGGCCAGCGGCGCGGCGATGGCGGCTTTCAGCAGGCTGCGGCGTTTCATGGCGTTTCTCCCTGTGCGTCAGACATTCACCCAGCCGCCCTCGCGGGCGCTGCGGGCAATGGCGGTAAGGGCGAGGGCGGTGTCAATCGATTCCGCTTCGGTGCAGCCGTTCCAGGCCTGCGCACCTTCGCGCACCAGGCGCGCGAAGCTCTCTGCCTCCAGCCGGAAGCCGTCGCCGCCGGGCACGGTTTCGGTCTCGAACGGCACGGTGGCGGGCACGCCGCGCTTGATGCGCAGGGTGAGTTCGGCCTCGGGCGGCTTGTGGTTGCTGTAGCTGGTTTCGATCACGCCCGCCTCGCCCACGATCACGGCGTGGCGGTGCTGGGCGGTGGACATGGAGCTGGTGACCTGGGCGATGGCGCCGGAGGGGAATTCCAGGATGGCGGCGATGGTCTGGTCCACGCCGGATTGCGTGGCGCGGCCGGTGGCGAAGGCCCGGGTGGGGCGTTCGCCGGCGATGATGCGGGCCATGCTCATGGAATAGGTGCCGGCATCCAGCAGCCCGCCGCCGCCGCGCGCGGGATCAAGGCGGATGTTGGCGGGGTCGCGCAAAGGCGTGCCGTCCGGCGCCACCAGGGCGAAGCCGAAGGCGGCGGTGATGAGTTGGATGCGCCCCACGGTGTTCTGCGCCAGCAACTCGCGCAGCCGCAGCGTCTGTGGCTGGGACATGTAGGGATAGGCTTCCACGAGATGCACGCCGGCCTGTCGCGCCGCGTCGTACATGCGCTGGGCTTCGGCGGCGTTCATCGCCAGAGGCTTCTCGCACAGCACATGCTTGCCCGCTTCCACGCAACGGATCGCCCAGTCGTGGTGCATGTCGTTCGGCAGCGGGATGTAGATCGCCTCGATCGCGGGATCGGCCAGCAGCGCCTCGTAGCTGGCGTGATGGCGCGGGATGCCGCATTCGGCGGCGAAGGCGGCGGCCTTGGCTGCATCGCGGCTGGCGACGGCCGCCACCGTGGCGAGCGCCGATCCGGCCACGCCGCGCGTGAACGAGCGCGCAATGTTGGCGGCACCGAGAATGCCGTAGCGGAGGGGGTCGGCCATGGCTGTTCGCTCCCGTTGCGGGGGCAGCATGGCGCTAGGCGTGGGCGTGGTCCAGCAGCCAGGCGCGCAACAGGGCGATCTCCGGCCGGTCGGCATGGGGCTCTGGCGCTACGATGTAGAAGCCCATCTCGGACGGGAGTTGCAGGCCGAACGGCACCACGAGGCGCCCGGAGGCGAGTTCGGCTTCCACCAGCGGGCCCTGCACCAGCGCCACGCCCATGCCGCCGAGCGCGGCCTGTATCGCCAGGATCGGCATGTCGAACACCGTGGCGTGGTCGGCCAGTTCGGATGGCTGGCCGGCGGCGGTGAGCCAGCGGTGCCACATGTCGCGGTAGGTGGAGATGGCGATCAGGCGCTGGCCGGCGAGGTCGGAAGGCGTGCGCAGCCGGGCGGCCAAAGTGGGGGTGCAGACGGGGAAGATGTCGTCCGACAACAGCCAGGTGGCGCGCAGCCCGGGCCAGGTGCCGCGGCCGTAGCGGATCGCCATATCCACCTCTTCCCGCCGGAAATCGACCAGGGACATGGAGGTGCTGATCTCCACGTTGATCTCCGGATGCTCGGCCTGGAAGCCGGCCAGGCGCGGCACCAGCCAGGTGCTGGCGAAGGAAGGGGTGGTGGAAACCCGCAGGGCGCGCCGTCCATCCGTGCCCAGCAGCTTCGCGGTGGCGGCGCGCAAATGGTCGAACGCATCGTGCACCGCGGCGCGATAGGCCTCGGCGGACGGGGTGAGATGCACGGCGCCGGGCGTGCGGACGAACAGGCGCACGCCGAGCTCTTCCTCCAGCTTACGGATCTGGTGGCTGATCGCGGTCTGCGTCACGTGCAGCTCGTCAGCGGCGCGGGTGAAGCTGCCGTGGCGTGCCGCGGCCTCGAAGGCGCGCAGGCCGTTCAGGGGGGGCAGGGGCTGGGTCATGGGCTACGCATCATGAGGGAAATTCATGCGGTGGGTGAGAAATCATCATTTGCTGCGGCGCAGCATAATAGGGCTTGATGAATACGGCAATAATGCTGACGGAGTTTCCCGATGGCCCAGTCCTTTGCCGGTCCCCTTGCCGGCTTCCTTCCCGGTTCGTTTTCCACCCCCCAGCACGACACCGCGGCCACGCCCGGCCTGTTCGCGCTGCTGCGCACCTGGCGCGCCCGCGCCCAGGAAAAGGCGCAGCTGGCCCGCTTCGATGCGCGTGAGATGCAGGATGTCGGCCTGACCGAGGCCGATCGTGTTGGCATCCTGAACACGCCGCTGTGGCGTGAGGCCGCGCCGCGCCGCTGACTTCTGCGGCTGCCGTCGCCGTGGCAGCATCGGCGCATCCAGCGGAGATGCGCCGATGCTTCCCACCCTCGCCGGCACCTTTCGCGCCATGGCGCGCAACAACGCCTGGTGCAACCATCGCCTGCTGGCGGCGGTGGCGCAGTTGGACCAGGCGGCGTTCGAGGCACCGCGCACCGGCTTCTTCCCCAGCCTGCGCAAGACGCTGAACCATATCCTGATCATCGACCACTTCTACGTCGATGCGCTGGAGGGTGGCTCCCTTGGCCCTGCCGCGTGGCAGGACCAGGAGCCCTGCGCCACGGTCGCGGCGCTGCAAGCGGCGCAGGCGGCGGTGGATGGCCGCCTGATCGCCCATCGCGACGGGCTGGACGACTCTGCCCTGGCCACCGAAGTGCGCGTGCATCGCGGCACGCGCTTCCAGGCGGAGCGGCGCGACCGGCTGCTGCTGCACCTGTTCCTGCACCAGATCCACCATCGCGGCCACGCGCACGGGATGCTGTCTGGCACCGACGTAAAGCCGCCGCAGCTGGACGAGTTCTATTCCATCGCCGAAGCACCGCTGCGCGAAGCGGAGTTCGCCGAACTCGGCTGGACCGAGGACACGGTGTGGATGCCGCCGCGGTGATCGGCGGTGCCATGGCCAAGCCGCACCCCCCAACCCATATCCGGTGCCGCCGCTGGATGATGGGATACCGAGATGCTCGCCCGATTTGCTGCCCTTGCTGCCGGTTTGGCCGTCGCTGCCTGCTCCGTGGTGGGTGACCGCCGGGGCACGGAAGAGCCGGTCTTCGATGTGCTGGGCCGGGCCGGGGTGGCCGAAATCCGCCGCTACGCGCCGCGGATCGCCGCCGAGACCGACCTGGAAGGCGATGCCGAGACGACGCGCAACGACGGTTTCCGCCGCGTGGCCGGCTACATCTTCGGCGGCAACCGCGCGGCCGCGAAGATCGCCATGACAGCCCCCGTTTCGCAGGCGGCGACCAGCGAGCGCATCGCGATGACCGCGCCGGTGGCACAGTCCGCCGCGGGGCCCGGAAGCTGGACAGTGCGGTTCTTCATGCCGGCCCAATGGACCCTGGCCACGCTGCCGGTGCCGAACGACCCCGCGGTGCGGCTGGTGGAGGTGCCCGGCGAGACCATGGCCGTGCTGCGCTTCACCGGCGACCGCGGTGCGGAAGCGGTGGCGGCCCGCCAAGCCGAGCTGCTGCGCGGGCTGGCCGGCACGGCCTGGGTGCCGCGTGGCGAGCCGGTGGCCTGGTTCTACGATCCGCCCTGGACGCTGCCGTGGCTGCGCCGCAACGAGGTGGCGGTGCCGGTGGCCGGCGGCTGAGACGAAAAACCCCGCGGCATTGCTGCCGCGGGGCGTTCCGGTCGTCCGTGCCCGAAGGCTCAGACGGAGTAATACATCTCGAACTCAACCGGGTGCGGGGTGTGTTCGAAGCGATACACCTCGTTCCACTTCAGCTCGATGTAGCTCTCGATCTGGTCGGCGCTGAACACGTCCCCGGCGAGAAGGAAGTCGTGGTCGGCGGCGAGCGCACCGAGGGCTTCGCGGAGCGAGCCGCACACCGTCGGGATGCCCTTCAGCTCTTCCGGGGGCAGGTCGTAGAGGTCCTTGTCCATCGGGTCGCCGGGGTGGATCTTGTTCTTGATCCCATCCAGGCCCGCCATCGCCAGCGCAGAGAACGCCAGGTACGGGTTGGCCGACGGGTCGGGGAAGCGAACTTCCACCCGCTTGGCCTTCGGGTTGGTGGTGTAGGGGATGCGGCAGGAGGCGGAACGGTTGCGCGCCGAGTAGGCGAGCAGCACGGGGGCCTCGAAGCCCGGGATCAGGCGCTTGTAGCTGTTGGTGCTGGGGTTGGTGAAGGCATTCAGCGCCTTGGCATGCTTGATCACGCCGCCGATGAAGTAGAGGCACATCTCCGACAGGTCGGCATAGCCGTTGCCGGCAAACAGCGGCTTCGCGTTCTTCCAGATCGACATGTGGGTGTGCATGCCGGTGCCGTTGTCGCCGTAGATCGGCTTCGGCATGAAGGTCGCGGTCTTGCCGTAGCTGTGGGCGACATTGTGCACGCAGTACTTGTAGATCTGCATGTGGTCGGCCATCGTCACCAGGCTGCCGAAGCGGGTGCCCAGCTCATGCTGGCTCTGCGCCACCTCGTGATGGTGCTTCTCGATCGGCAGGCCCATCTCGCCCATGGTCGACAGCATCTCGGCGCGCAGGTCGCTTTCGCTGTCCACCGGCGGGACCGGGAAGTAGCCACCCTTCACAACCGGGCGATGGCCCATGTTGCCCTCGGGGTATTCCTTCATGTTGGAACCCGGCCCCTCGATGCTCTCGATCTGGTAGGTGCCGAAGTTGCCGCCCGTGCCGAAGCGCACGCTGTCGAAGATGAAGAACTCGGCCTCGGCGCCCACGGACAGCGAATCGCCGATGCCGGTGGACTTCAGATAGGCCTCGACCTTCTTCGCTGTGGAGCGCGGGTCGCGGTTGTAGGACTGGCCGGTCGAGGGCTCGAAGATGTCGCAGAAGATGATCAGCGACGGCTTGGCCGCGAACGGATCCATCACCGCGGTGCTGGCATCCGGCATCAGGATCATGTCGGACTCGTTGATCGCCTTCCAGCCGGCGATCGAGGAGCCGTCGAACATGATCCCATCACGGAACGCATCTTCGCCCATGGTGGAGACATGCTGGGCGGTGTGCTGCCACTTGCCGCGGGGGTCGGTGAACCGTAGGTCCACGTACTCGACGGAATGCTCCTTGATGAGCTCCATCACCTTCGCCACGCCGCTGGTTGCGGCGGCGCCGGAAGCCTTCTTCGCCATCGTCGTCCTTCTTTCCCTGTTGGTGGCCCCGCCCTGCCTGTGCGGCGGGGCGGCCGGGTTGTTCGTCGCCCGCGGGCCGGGCGGAGGCCCGCGGAATAGTCAAACGTGGTGCGCCTCGTAGCTTGGCGGGCGCCGGGTTGAAAGCGGAATCGGTTCCTGCGTCGCTAGATCGCCTCCTCGCCGCGCTCGCCGGTGCGGATGCGAACCACTTCCTCGATGGAACTGACGAAGATCTTGCCGTCGCCGATGCGGCCGGTGCGGGCGGCGTTGACAATCGCCTCCACCGCGCGTTCGACGACTGAATCTTCGCAGACCACCTCGATCTTCACCTTCGGCAGGAAATCGACCACGTATTCGGCGCCGCGGTAGAGCTCGGTATGCCCCTTCTGGCGCCCGAAACCCTTGGCCTCCACCACGGTGATGCCCTGCAGTCCGACCTCGTGCAGCGCCTCCTTCACCTCGTCGAGCTTGAACGGCTTGATGATTGCCTCGATCTTTTTCATGCGTGCGAGCCCGGCCTGGCCGGGCGCCTCCTCTTCCATCAGGGACCGCGCATCCCCGATGGCAGGGAGGCGGAACAACAGGGTTGCACGATGCGTGCCAACCTTCAAATCGCGCCGGAATCCGAGGGGTGCCCGCAATTTGGGCGGTGCCGATGCCTCATTTGCGGGCGCGTGCTGCCGCAGGGCAGGGCAGTCTGCCGATCCCGCAGGGCAATCCCGCCGACGCGCCCAAGCAGGCGGTCTTGCGGGGTTGGCCTGGGGGCGCCACGTTGACCCGCGCGGCGCGCCATCCATACTGCCGCCCCTTTCCATTCCGGCCGCCGGGCCGACCATCGGAGGCTTCCGCGGTGAAGGACTTGAACCACCAGCTCGCCGGTCTCGGCACCACCATCTTCACGGTGATGTCGGCCCTGGCTGTCGAGCACGGCTCCATCAATCTCGGCCAGGGCTTCCCGGATACCGACGGGCCGGACGACGTGCTCCAGGCCGCCGCCGATGCGCTGCGTGACGGCCGCAACCAATACCCGCCAATGACTGGCGTGCCGGAGCTGCGCCAGGCTGTCGCCGCCGCCAACCTTCGCTTCTATGGGCTGGAGATCGACCCCAATACCGAGGTGGTGGTCACCTCCGGCGCCACGGAGGCGATCACGGCCAGCCTGATGGCCCTGATCAACCCCGGTGACGAGGTGGTGCTGATCGAGCCGCTGTACGACACCTACGTACCCGTGGTGCGCCTGCTGGGCGCCATCCCGAAGCTGGTGCGCCTCAGCCCGCCGAACTGGGACCTGCCGCGCGCCGAGCTCGCCGCCGCCTTCGGGCCCAGGACAAAGGCGATCCTGCTCAACACGCCGATGAACCCCACCGGCAAGATCTTCACCCGCACCGAGCTGGAGTTCATCGCCGGCCTGCTGCAGAAGCACGACGCCTACGCCGTATGCGACGAGGTGTACGAGCACCTGGTGTTCGACGGCATGCAGCACATCCCGCTGATGACCCTGCCGGGCATGCGCGAGCGCTGCCTGCGCATCGGCAGCGCCGGCAAGACCTTCAGCCTCACGGGCTGGAAGATCGGCTACATCACCGCCGACAAGCGGCTGGCCGGCGTGGCGACCAAGGCGCACCAGAACCTTACTTTCACCTCCGCGCCCAACCTGCAGCGCGCGGTGGCGGTGGGGCTGGCCAAGGACGATTCGTATTTCGCCGGCCTGGCCGGGGAGCTGGAGCGCAAGCGCAACCTGATGGCCGAGGGCCTGGCGCGCATCGGCTTCGGCGTGCTGCCCACGCACGGCAGCTACTTCATCTCCGCCGATTTCCGCCCGCTGGGCTTCAACGGCGACGACATGGCCTTCTGCCGCCACATCACCGAAGCAGCGAAAGTGACCGCCGTTCCCGTCACCGCCTTCTACGATGCGCCTGATGCCCCCACCCATTTCGCCCGCTTCGCCTTCTGCAAGCGCGACGAGGTGTTGCTGGAGGCGCTGGCCCGGCTGGAGAAGCTTTTCGGCACGCGCGGGGCCGCTGCCACGACAGCGGCATTGACGCCCCCCGCGGCATCGGCGTAAACGCCGCGCTCTGGAATTCGGGGGTCTCCCCTCGATGGCGGACGTAGCTCAGCTGGTAGAGCGCCAGGTTGTGGTCTTGGATGTCGCGGGTTCGAGCCCCGTCGTTCGCCCCAGTTTTTCTCTCGCAGGACACGCAGCATGACCCTCACTGTCGCCATCGGCGGGCTGGGGGCCATCGGCCTCGCCCTCGCCAAGTCCCTCGATCAGGGGATCGACGGGCTGAAGCTCGTCGCCGTCAGCGCGCGAGACAAGGACAAGGCCCGTGCGAACCTCGCCGGCTTCGCCCACCCGCCGGAGGTGGTGGAGTTGGTCGAGTTGGCCCGCGCCGATATCGTGGTGGAAGCCGCCCCGGCTTCGGTGTTCGAGGCGATCGCGGTGCCGGCGCTGACCGCGGGGCGCATCTTCATTCCCAGCTCCGTCGGCGCGCTGCTGCCGCGCATGCACCTGGTGGAACTGGCGAAACAGCACGGCGCGCGAATCGTGGTGCCCACCGGCGCCCTGCTGGGGCTGGATGCCGTGCGCGCGGCGGCGGAGGGGGAGGTCTCCTCCGTCACCATTGAAAGCCGCAAGCACCCGCGCGGCTGGGCCGGCGCGCCCTACCTCGTGAAGCACAACATCGACCCCAGCGGCTTCAACACGCCGACGGTGATCTTCGAGGGCAATGCCTACGATGCCGCCGCCGGTTTCCCCGCCAACGTGAACGTCGCCGCGGCCCTGGCTCTGGCCGGCATCGGGCCGGAACGCACCACGGTGCGGCTGTGGGCCGATCCGGGCGTGGACCGCAACATCCACACCATCAAGGTGGAAGCCGCCGCCGCGCGCCTGACCATGACGGTGGAGAACGTGCCGAGCGAGAGCAACCCGCGCACCGGCAAGCTCACGCCGCTCTCGGTACTGGCCTGCCTGCGCGGCCTGGTGAGCACGCTGAAGATCGGCAGCTAGCCCTGCGATGGCTGCCAGCGCCGGCTTTGCCGAGCTGCTGAGCGAGCATCTCGGCCTGATTGGCGGCCTGTCCCTGCGCCGCATGTTCGGCTCCACCGGCCTGTTCTGCCATGGCGTGATGTTCGGGCTGGTGAAGCACGACACGCTGTTCCTGCGCGTGGACGATGGCAACCGCGCCGCCTACGACGCCGAGGAAGCCCCCGCCTTCACCTATCGCCGTGCCGGCGAGACCAGGGCACTGGCCTATCGCGCCGCGCCGGAGTCGCTGCTGGACGAGCCCGAGGCATTGCGGCGCTGGGCGCGGGATGCGCTGGCGGCGGCGCATCGCGTGGCGCGCAACCGGGGCTGAGGGTCACGCATTCGGTTTGCGCGGGATCAAGGCGGTGCCTGTTCCGGCATGCCACGTTGGCCACCCCTCAGGATTCCCGCCATGCAACTCATTCGTGCCCTTCACGCCGCCCTGGCCGTGCTGGCGGGGCTGGCCTACATCACCGGCGAATGGGGTGCCGTGCATGCCTGGCTCGGCTACGGCGTGGCGGCGGTGGTGCTGCTGCGCCTGCTGGCCGCGCTCACCGGCCGCATCGCCGGCAACTTCACGCTGGGGCTGCAGCGCTTCTACCCGCACTTCACAGGGTTGCGCTTCGACAACGCGCTGTCCCACCCCGCGGTGAGCCGGGTGCTGATCGCGGCTATCGCCCTGTCGCTGATCGGCGCCACCGCCACCGGCATCGCCATGGACCGCGGCCGCACCCTGGGACTGGCGGCGGACGCCATCATGGCCCCGGCCATGGCCGATGAGGGCCGCGGCAACCGTCCGCCGCGCAGCGTGGCCGAGAAGGCGCTGAAGGAGGCGCATGAGGTTCTGGCCAACCTGATGCTGCTCACCGTCGGCGCGCATGTCGGCTACCTGTTGCTGTTCCGCCGGCCGCTGGCGCGCTTCATGCTGTTCCTGCCGCCGGCGGGCCCGGCGCGTGGCGCTACTCCGCCAGGAACCCCCGCACCTCGGCCAGGAACGCCTCCAGCCGGTCGTGCTGCACCCAGTGGCCCGCCCGCTCGAACGAGGCCACCCGAGCCGTCTTGAAGAACGTGATCCGCCCGTCCTCGGCCGGGTTGGAGGCCCAGCTTTCCTTGCCGTACACCAGCAGGGTGGGGCAGGTGATGCGTTCCCATAGCTGCTCCACCTCGCGGTAGGTCATGTCCACCGGCGGCCAGCCGCGCACGTAGTTGTCGAACTTCCAGCTATAGGTGCCGTCCTCGTTCTGGCTCACGCCCTGCACCGTCAGGTGCCGCGCCTGGGCCGGGGAGAGGTGCTTGTTCTGCTCCTGCATGCGCGCCAGCGCCTCCTCGATCGAGGGATAGCGGCGCGGGACGCGGGCCGAGAGCGCGCGCCGCTCGTCTATCCAGTCGCGCATGCGCTCGTCCACCGGCTTGCTCTCGCGCTTTGCCTGGCTGCGCGGGGAGGGGCCGAGGCCCTCGATCGCCACCAGCTTCTTCACGTTCTCGGGATAGATGCCGGTGTAGCGGAGGGAAATATTGCCGCCAAGCGAGTGGGCGATGATCGTCACCGGCGACAGCTTCTGCTGGTGGATCAGCTGGGCGAGGTCCGCCACGTAGCCCGCCATGGTGTAGTTGCCGTCCGCCGCCCAGGCGCTGTCGCCGTGGCCGCGCAGATCCGGGCAGATCACGTGGTAATCGTGGCGCAAATCCTCGGCCACCCAGTCCCAGTTGCGGCAGTGGTCCTGCCCGCCATGCACCAGCAGCAGCGGCGGCGCGCCCTCGTTGCCCCAATCCACGTAGTGCAGCCGCAGCCGCTGGCTGAAGAAGGTGCGCGAGGTCGGCCCGCGTTTCGGCAAAGTGGGTTCGGCCATGGTCAACCTTGTCATCGATGCGGGGAAGGCTAAGCTTGCTCAACGCCCCCCTTAGACACCTCACCAGAGGGCGGCAAGAACCGGAGGATACCCTTGGCCAAGATCACATTCCCCGTCGAGGCATCGCACATCATGATGTTCGCGCGCTCGATCGGCGACACCAACCCCGTGTACCACGACGCCGAGGCGGCCAAGAAGACCGAGGCCGGCGGCATCATCGCCCCGCCTTCGTTCGCCCAGTCGGTGGCGCAGTTCAACCCGGACTACTTCCTGCGCCCCAAGCCCGGCCAGCCCTGGTTCGGCAGCGGCAAGACCGCGTCGGGCGTGGAAGGCAAGGCCAGCTCCTCCGGCGGGCTGCATGCCGAGCAGCATTTCGAGTTCCACCGCCACATCGGCCCGGGCGACGTGCTGAGCGTTGAAACCAAGCCGGGTGCCTCCTGCGAAAA
Source organism: Alphaproteobacteria bacterium (assembly GCA_026400815.1). Classification (GTDB taxonomy): domain Bacteria; phylum Pseudomonadota; class Alphaproteobacteria; order Acetobacterales; family Acetobacteraceae; genus CAMDGX01. The sequence continues at coordinate 131,024 of JAPLOI010000071.1, read as the reverse complement.
GGAGAGCAAGCGCGCCGGCAAGCTGATGTTCCGCGAGAGCATCACCGAATACCGCGACCAGAACGGCAATCTCGTGATCACCGCCCGCAGCGTGGGCGTGACCACCGAGCGCCCGGTTTCCCAGGGCTGAGGAGAACGAACATGGCACTTAATGCATCCGCCCTGAAGGTGGGCGACACCCATTCCGAGCGCGTGGTGGAAAACCTCTCGCGCACCCAGATCGTGCAGTACGCCGGCACCTCTGGCGACTACAACCCGCTGCATACCGACGAGGTCTACACCACCCAGGTGGCCGGCTACCCCAGCGTGTTCGCGCACGGGATGCTCACCATGGGCCTCACCGGCAAGATGCTCACCAACTACGTGGGCGATGGCCGCCTGACCAAGTTCGGCGTGCGCTTCACCAACCAGGTGTGGCCGGGCGATACGCTGGATGCCACCGCCACGGTGGCCGCCATCCGCGAGGAAGGTGGCGTGAAGCTGGTGGACCTCACGCTCTCCACCGTGAACCAGGACGGCAAGGAAGTGATGACGGGCAACGCCACCGCCCGCGCCGACTGAGAGCGGCGTTTCCGCACGACCAAGGCACGCCCGGCCCCCAGGCCGGGCGTGTTGCGTTTGGGTGAACTTTCCCGCCGCGCTTGACTCCGCGCCCCCGCATGCGATTTGAGGCGCAGGGCGTGCAAACGCCGATCCGGGGAGAATGATCATGCGCCGCCGCTTCCTGACTGCCGCCGTCGCCGCGCTCGCCGCGCTGTGGGGCACCGTCCCCGCCCAGGCGCTGGACAGCCGCTACACCGATGCCGATGGCGACCTCGTGGCCGATGCACCGGCCGATCCCAAGCAGTGGGTCGATCCCGCCACGCTGATCTTCGCCTACACCCCGGTGGAAGACCCCGAGGTGTATCGCAAGGTGTGGGACGACTTCCTCGCCCACCTCTCCAAGACCACCGGCAAGCGCGTGATCTTCTTCCCCGTGCAGTCCAACGCCGCCCAGATCGAGGCGATGCGGGCCGGGCGCCTGCACGTGGCCGGCTTCAACACCGGCTCCAACCCCATCGCGGTGAACTGCGCCGGCTTCGTGCCCTTCGCCATGATGGCCAGCAAGAACAACGAGTTCGGCTACGAGATGGAGATCATCGTGCAGGCCGATGGCCCGATCCGCAAGATCGAGGACCTGAAGGGCCGCACGGTTGCCTTCACCGACCCGAATTCCAACTCCGGCTTCAAGGCGCCGTCTGCCCTGCTGAAGGCGCAGTACAACCTGGAGGCCGGCAAGGACTTCAAGTCCGCCTTCTCCGGCAAGCACGACAACTCCGTGATTGGCGTCGCCAACAAGGATTACGACGCGGCCGCCATCGCCAATTCGGTGATGGTGCGCATGGTGGAGCGCAAGGCGGTGGACGGCTCCAAGCTGCGCTCGATCTATAAGTCCCAGACCTTCCCCACCACCGGCTACGGGCACGCCTACAACCTGAAGCCGGAGCTGGCGGCCAAGGTGCGCGAGGCGTTCTTCACCTTCAACTGGGAAGGCACGGCCCTGCTGAAGGAGTTCGAGAAGTCGAACCCGCCGCAGCAGAAGTTCATGCCCATCACCTACAAGGAGCACTGGAAGGTGGTGCGTGACATCGATGCGGCGATGAACGTTTCCTACGCCTGCAAGTGAGCCAAGCCACCAGCGCTCCCATGCTGCGCGTGCGGGGCCTCACCAAGACCTATCGCAGTGGCGACAAGGCGCTGGATGGCGTGGACCTTGATGTGCCGCGCGGCCAGCTGATGGCGCTGATCGGCCCCTCCGGCGCCGGCAAGTCCACGCTGATCCGCTGCGTCAATCGCCTGGTGGAACCCACCGCCGGGGAGGTGGTGGTGGATGGCAGCTCCGTCACCGGCCTGGGCGGTGGCGGGCTGCGCGCGGCACGGCGCCGCATGGGCATGATCTTCCAGGAATACGCCCTGGTGGAACGCCTGACCGTGATGGAGAACGTGCTCTCCGGCCGGCTCGGCTATGTCGGATTCTGGGCCAGCTGGCTGCGGCGCTACCCGCAGGCCGATGTGGATGAGGCCTTCCGCCTGATCGAACGATGCGGCCTCGGCGGCATGCACGACAAGCGGGCGGACCAGCTCTCAGGCGGCCAGCGCCAGCGCGTGGGCATCTGCCGCGCCCTGATCCAGAACCCCGCTTTGCTGCTGGTCGACGAGCCCACCGCCAGCCTGGACCCCAAGACCTCCCGCCAGGTGATGCGCCTGCTGGTGGAGCTTTGCGCGGAGCGCAACCTCGCCGCCATCGTCAACATCCACGACGTGGCGCTGGCGCAGATGTTCGTGCAGCGCATCGTCGGCCTGCGCGCCGGCCGCATCGTGTTCGACGGCCCGCCCGATGCGCTCAGCACGGAAACACTGACCTCGATCTATGGCGAGGAGGACTGGAACGCCAGCCGCCCCACCGAGGAGGACGAGGAAGACGAGGCCCAGGCCCGCGCCATCGCCACGCGCCTGGCGGCCGAGGCACGATGAGCGCAACGGCCACTGGCCGGCGCTGGCGCCCGCCGCCCTTCATCGCCAACCCCTGGCTGCGCCTCGCCCTCTATGGCGGCGTGGCACTCTACCTCGCGCTCGCCCTTGGCACGCTGCAGGTGAACTGGGGGCGCGTGGCCGAGGGCCTGGTGCGTGGCTGGGCCTTCATCGCCGCCTTCGGCAACCCGGACTTCACCTCACGCTGGGCCGAGATCCAGGAAGGCATGATCGAGAGCCTGACGATGACGGTGGTCTCCACCGTGCTCGGCGTGGCGCTCTCCCTGCCGGTCGGCCTCGGCGCGGCGCGCAACCTCGCCCCGCTGCCGGTCTATCTCGTCTGCCGCTTCATCATCGCCGCCTCGCGCTCCTTCCCGGAGATCATTGTCGCGATCCTGTTCGTGAAGATGTTCGGCTTCGGCCCGCTGGCCGGCATGGTCACGCTGGCCTTCGCCACCATCGGCTTCATGGCCAAGCTGCTCGCCGAGGATCTGGAAGACATCGACGAGGCGCAGGTGGAAGCGATCCGCGCCACCGGCGCCTCCTGGCCGCAGATGATGGTCTATGCCGTGCAGCCACAGGTGCTGCCGCGCTTCATCGGGCTTTCCGTGTATCGGCTGGACATCAACTTTCGCGAGAGTGCCGTCATCGGCATTGTCGGCGCCGGCGGCATCGGCGCCACGCTGAACACCTCTTTCGACCGCTACGAATTCGGCACCTCGGCCGCGATCCTGATCCTGATCATCGCCATCGTCATGGCCGCCGAATACTCGTCGGGCATCATCCGCAAGCGGCTGCAGTAATGCCCATCATCCCCCTTCCCTCCGGCCACCTCGCCTGGCGCCGCTACACACCCCGCGCGGTGCTGCTGCGCTGGTTCGGCTGGCTCCTTGGCGTGCTGCTGGTGGTGCAGTGCTGGGAGATCATGAACGCCGACACGATCTGGGAGTTCGTCTACGACGCGCCCACCCAGGCCGGCGACCTGCTGGGCCGCATGTGGCCGCCGCGCTGGTCCGTGCTGGAAAAACTGTGGTGGCCGCTATGGGATACGCTGAACATGGCCACGCTGGGCACCGCGCTCGGCGTGGTGCTCGGCGTTCCCGTGGCCTTCCTCGCCGCGCGCACCACCACGCCCAGCCTGGCCATCGCGCGGCCCATCGCGCTGCTGATCATCGTCTCCTCGCGCTCGATCAACTCGCTGATCTGGGCGCTGCTGCTGGTCACGGTGATGGGCCCGGGCGTGCTCGCCGGCATCATCGCCATCGCGCTGCGCTCCATCGGCTTCATCGGCAAGCTGCTGTACGAGGCGCTGGAGGAAACCGACCCGAAGCAGATCGAGGCGATCGCCGCCACCGGCGCCAGCGGCCCGCAGCGCATCGCCTACGGCTTCGTGCCGCAGATCATGCCCACCTTCGCCGGCATCTCTGTGTATCGGTGGGACATCAACATCCGCGAATCGACGGTGCTGGGCCTGGTCGGCGCCGGCGGCATCGGCCTGCAGTTGAATGCTTCCGTCTCCCGCCTCGCCTGGCCGGAAGTGACGGTGATGTTCATCGCCATCCTCTGCACCGTCGCCGTTTCGGAGTGGGTGTCCGCCCGCGTGCGCGCGGCGATCATCTAACCGCTCGTTGCGAACATTGCATGCTTGACGTGTGCCCTGCCCATGACGGAGGCTACCCCTATAATAACCGCGCCCGGAGTCCGGGCAGCAGGGGGGAACCAGGATGCGTCTCGGTCGGAGACTGGCGGGGCTCGGCCTCGTAGCGGCAGCGGCTTTCGGGCTCGCCTTCGGGGCCGAGGCCCAGGAGAAGAAGTTCAAGATCGGCGTGATCTACGACTATTCCGGCCCGCTCGCCGGTGGCGGCTCCAGCCTGCACGGGCTCGGCGCCAAGATCATGATCGACCACTTCATCCAGAAGGGCCCGGTCGAGGGCTACACGATCGAGGCGATCTACGCCGACGCGCAGAGCAAGCCCGAGGTCGCCATCAACGAAGCCGTCCGCCTGATCGAGCAGGAAAAGGTGGACATGCTGCTCGGCTTCTTCTCCTCCGCACAGTGCGTGCCGGTGGCCGGCCGGGTGGAGCAGCTCGGCAAGTTCATGTGGATCACCACCTGCATCTCCACCGCCGTGCTGGAGAACCGCAATTACAAGAACGTCTTCCGCCCGCAGGCGATGGGCCAGCATTTCGGCATGACCGCTACCGACATGATCGCCTCCTACTCGAAGGAGAAGTTCGGCAAGGAGCCGAAGGACCTGCGCGTGGCGATCATCCACGAGGACGGCGCCTATGGTGTGGACGTGGCCCGCGGCAACGAGGCCGGCGCCAAGAAGCACGGCCTGAACGTGGTGCTGAAGGAAGGCTACGCCGCCACCGCGCCTGATCTCTCGGCGCTGGTCACCAAGCTGCGCCGCGCCCGGCCAGACGTGATCCTGCACACCGGCTACAACCCGGACATCTCGCTGTTCCTGCGCCAGGCGCGCGAGGGCGGGCTGAAGTTCGGCGCCCTGATCGGCCACGGCGCCGGCTACGGCGTGCCGGAGAAGCTGCGCGAGGCGCTGGGCAAGGATCTGGTCGGCTTCTTCAACATCGACCCGATCTCGATCTGGCAGACCAACCAGGCGGCCCTCACGCCCGACCTGCCGCCGATCGTGAAGATGGTGGGCGAGGCCTATGACAAGGCGCAGCCGGGCAACCAGCGTTCGCCGCATGTCGGCATGGCCGCCAGCAACGTCTACCTGTTCCTGCAGCACGTGCTGCCGCGCGCCATCAAGGCGCATGGCGGCACCAGTGCCGAGGCGCTGCGCAAGGCGGCTCTGGAACTGGACTTCCCCGAAGGCGGCACCATGCTCGGCTTCGGCGTGAAGTTCGCCGGCGACGGCCCGATGGCCGGCCAGAACGAGCGCGCCGCCCCGGTGGTGATCGAATACACCGCCGACAGTGCCGACGTGGTGTGGCCGAAGTCGCAGGCCAAGCGCGCCCCTACCCTGCCGCTGCCCGCCGGCAACCCGTACACGACGCGCTGATGCTCGTCGTCGAAGGACTCACGAAGCGGTTCGGCGGCTTCACCGCGGTCAACAACGTGTCGTTCAAGGTCGATGAGGGCGAGATTCTCGGCCTCATCGGCCCGAACGGGTCCGGCAAGAGCACGATCTTCAACATGCTCTCCGGCACGCTGGCCCCCAGCGGCGGCACCATCCGCTTCGGGGGGCGCCAGATCGGCGGTACCGCGCCGCACGCCATCATCAACAGTGGCATCGGCCGGACCTTCCAGATCCCGCGCCCGTTCCGCCGGCTGTCGATCCTGGAGAACGCGGTGCTCGCGGGCTATTACGGCCAAGGCGGCGCCTCGCGCAGCGACGCCGAGGCGGCCGCCCGCGAAGCCCTGGCCATGGTCGGCCTGCCGACAGACCCCCACACCCGTGTCGATGGCCTGGGTGCCGCCGGGCTCAAGAAGCTGGAACTCGCCAAGGCGCTGGCCACACGGCCCAAGCTGCTGCTGGCCGATGAAAGCCTGGGCGGGCTGGACGAGCACGAGATGGACCAGGCGGCGGACATGCTGCGCCGCATCCGTGCCGAACTCGGCATCACCATCATCTGGGTGGAACACATCATGGGCGTGCTGATGCGCGTGGTCGACCGCGTGATGGTGCTCGACCACGGCGAAAAGATCGCCGAGGGCCTGCCCACCGACGTGGTGCGCGACCCCCGCGTGATCGAGGTCTATCTCGGCACCGATGCCGACGCCGCGCATGCGGTTGCCTCTGCCGCACGGGCGTAAGGGACAGCCATGCTCGAACTGAAGAATGTCGATGCCGGCTACGGCACCTTCCAGGCGCTGTTCGGCGCCACGCTGGAGGTCCGGCTGGGCGAAGCCGTGGGCGTGATCGGCCCCAACGGTGCCGGCAAGACCACGCTGATGCGCGTCATCTCCGGCCTTATCCGCCCGCGCAGCGGCCAGATCCTGTGGAACGGCACCGATATCGCCACCGTGCCCGCGCACGGCATCGTGGAACTCGGCATCGCCCATGTGCCGGAACACCGCCGCCTGTTTCCGCGCATGACGGTGGAAGACAATCTGCGTATGGGCGCCTTCATGCCCGCCGCACGGCCGAAATTCGCCCAGCGGCTGGAGTTCGTCTATTCGCTGTTCCCGCGCATGAAGGAACGCCGCAACCAGCTGGCCGGCACCATGTCCGGCGGCGAGCAGCAGATGTGCGCCATCGGCCGCGCCTTGATGAGCGACCCCAAGATCCTGCTGATGGACGAGCCCAGCGCGGGCCTCGCCCCGGTCATCGTGCAGCAGGTGTTCGAGCTGGTGCGCCGCATCCGCCAAAGCGGCCTGACCGTGCTGATCGTGGAGCAGAACGTGCAGCAGGTGCTGAAGGTGGTGGACCGCGCCTACCTGCTGGAAGCCGGCAGCATCCGCATGAGCGGCACGTCGGCGGAGCTGGCGGCCAGCGATACCATCCGCGAAGCCTATCTCGGCGTCTGAACCAGGAGCATCGGCAATGGGCTTCCTCGACATCTTCCTGGTGGAGGCGCTGGTCAACGGCCTTCTGCTGGGCGGCGTGCTGGCGCTGCTGGCGCTCGGCCTCAACCTCATCTTCGGCGTGATCGACGTCGCCTGGATCTGCTACGCCGAGCTGGTGATGTTCGGCATGTACGCGATGTACTACTTCGCCGTCGTCTACGGGCTGGGCTACTGGATTGCGGCCCCGCTCTCCATCGCCGGCGTGGGCCTCATGGGCGTGGCACTGCACCTGCTGGTGATCTCGCCGCTGCTCGCCTCCGCGCCGATCAACCAGCTCCTCGCCACCGGCGGCGTGCTGTTCTTCCTGCAGTCGCTCGCCACGGTGATGTTCGGCATCGATTTCCGCAACCTCGGCATCCGCCTGCCCACCATCGAGGTGGCAGACGTGTTCATCAGCTATGCCCGCCTGCTCGCCTTCGGCGCGGCACTGGCCGGCATGGTGGCCCTCTACCTCTTCCTCACCCGCACCTATGTCGGCACCGCCATCCGCGCCATCTCCCAGGATCGGCAGATCATGGCGCTGATGGGCGTCGATACGCGGCGCATCTATGTCATCACCTCGGCCGTCGGCGGCGCGCTGGCGGGCCTTGCCGCCTGCCTGCTGGTGCTGCAGTACGACGTGCATCCCTTCGTCGGCCTCTCCTTCGGCCCGATCACCTTCATGATCTGCGTGATGGGCGGGCTGGGCAACATGATCGGCGGCTTCATCGCCGCCTTCATCTTCGCCGAGATCATCTCGGTCGGCGGCCTCTACCTCGATCTCGAATGGGGCTACGTGTTTGCCTTCGTGTTCTTCATCGCCATGATGTTCGTCCGGCCCGAGGGCCTGCTGGCGAGGCGCTCATGAACGCCATCCCGAAGGGCAAGGTCGGCCTCTGGGCCGGCGCCGCCGCGGCGCTGGTGATCCTGCCGCTCGCGTGGGGCGCGCCCTACCCGATGCACATCATGATCACCATCCTGATCTGGTCGTTCGCCTACACCTCCTGGAGCATGATGGGCCGCTTCGGCCTGGTCTCGCTCGGCCATGGCGGCTTCATGGGCGTGGGCGCCTATGTCACCGCGCTGGCCTGGAACAATCTCGGCCTCTCGCCCTGGCTCGGCATTCCGCTCGGCCTGCTCTGCGCGGCGCTGCTCGCCCTGGTGGTTGCCTGGCCCTGCTTCCGCTTTCGCATCACCGGGCACTATTTCGCCCTGGTCACCCTCGCACTCTCCGGCATTGTGCTGCAGGTGATCGTCGCCACCCGCGGCCTCACCGGCGGCTCGCTGGGCTACACGCCAGACCGCGTGCCGGGCGGGTCATCGATCATCGCCTTCCAGTTCACCGACAAGGCGACCTGGTACCTCATCGCCCTGGCCGTCTGGGCCGCCGGCCTTGTGATCTGGTACGCCGTCGAACGCAGCATGATGCGCTACGCGCTGGAGGCGATCAGCGAGGACGAGGATGCCGCCGCCGCCGCCGGCGTCAACGTCACCGCCGAGAAGCTCAAGATCACCGTGATCTCCGCGATGATGACGGCGATGTCAGGCGCGCTCTATTGCCAGTACCAGATGTTCGTCTCGCCAGACACAGTCAGCGGCATCTCGGTCTCGTTGCAGATGGTGTTCGCCGTCGTCGTCGGCGGGCTCTATGTGGCCCTCGGCCCCACCATCGGCGCGGTCATCACCATCCTGCTCGGCGAGGCGCTGCGCATCGGCTTCGGCCCCTCCGCCGTTGGCTGGGACAACCTGATCTACGGGTTGCTGCTGGTGGTCTTCATCATCTTCCTGCCGCAGGGCATCCTCGGCAGCATCATGGGCGCGCTGCGCCGCACCCCGGCCCGCGCCTCGGCCTGACCACCAAGGACGTCCCATGCAGCACTCCGGCATCCACAGCATCCGCGTCGGCGACGCCATCGTCACCGCGCTGAACGACGGCCAATTCCAGGCCTCCACTGCCATCCTGAACGGCGTGGCCGAAGCGGATGCCGCCGCCGCCGAGGCTGCCGCCTTCCGCGTGCTGCCGCCACGCATCACCATCTCCTCCTACCTGCTGGAGATCGGCGGCAAGAAGGTGCTGGTGGATACCGGCTGCGGCACCGCCTTCGGCCCCACCATGGGCCGCGCCCGCGGCAAGCTCGAAACCCTCGGCCTCACCCCCGCGGACATCTCCACTATTCTCGTCACCCACGCCCATGTGGACCACGTGAGCGGCCTGGTGGATGGCGACGGCAAGCCCTGGTACCCCAACGCCGAAATCGTCATCAACGGCCTCGAAACCGATTTCTGGCTGAACGACGCCACCGCCGCCGCCGCCCCCGAAGCCGCCAAGGGCGCCTTCGCCACCGCCCAGGGCGCGCTGCGCCCCTACGCCGCGCGCACCCGCACCGTCAGCCATGGGCAGGAGGGGCTGCCCGGCATCACCTGCCACCACCTGCCCGGCCACACGCCCGGCCATTCCGGCTGGATGATCGCCTCCGGCAGCGAGAGCCTGCTGATCTGGGGCGACGTGGTCCACCTCCCCGGCATCCAGTTCGCCATGCCGCAGGCCGGCCTCGCCTTCGACACCGACAGCGACCAGGCCCGCACCACCCGCGCCAAGGCGCTGGACATGGCGGCCACGGACAAGTTGCTGGTGGCCGGCATGCACCTGGATTTCCCGAGCTTCGGCCACGTGGTGCGCGCCGGCGGCGCCTATGCCTTCGTGCCCGCGGTGTGGCGGCCGGAAACAGACCTCCCGTAGAGTTGACGCGCCGCGGCGATTGACGGCAAATCGAAACAACCTCCACTCTCGGGCTCCATCCCGGGAGCACAGGCCATGTTCGCACCGCTACTGCCGATCGCGTTCCCGTCCATCTATGGCGGCGACATGCCCAAGCGCATGGCCAGGTGCACTGCGGACCTCTACGCCGCCCTGATGAAGCTGCAGAAATCCGTCGCGGCAGCCGGCGGCGCGCTGGTGCTCAGCGATCTCTACCGCTCCTACGACATGCAGCTGCAGGCGAACCTGGACTACACCAGCGGCAAGAAGAAGGCCTTCAGCCCGCCCCCCGGCGGCAGCATGCATGAGGCTGGGCGCGCCTTCGACCTCGACCTCAGCCGCATCAAAACCCCCGGGCTCGCCGCCTTCTGGGCGCTGGCAGGCGCCGAAGGCATCTCGCCCATCATCGCCAAGCCCGACACCGGCATCAGCGAGGCCTGGCATTTCGACTGCCGCGGCAGCCACGACCGCGTCTACACCTACTACCGCGCCAGCCCCACTTCGAGCGAGATCGGCATCACGCCCAGCACCGCGCGCATCGCATCGGCCGGAAAGTCCTTGTCCTCCAGCAGCCGCCGGATCTCGGCCGGCCGGATGCGCGGCAGCCCGGGCAGCCGCGTCAGCGGGCTCGCGGCCATCAGCGCCCAGGCCGGCACCGGCAGGATGCGGGGCGGCGGCAGGCCGGCGGCGCGGGCGATGGCGCGCAGGAACGCCGCATAGGTCACCGGCTCCGGCCCCGCGATCACCATCGCCTCGGGCCCGCGCCAGGGATGCTCCAGCGCGGCCACCAGGCAGGCGGTCACGTCGTCCTGGTGGATCGGCTGCACCAGGTTCCGCCCACCCCCCGGCAGCGGCAGCATTGGCAGCCTTCGCATCAGCGCGGCCAGGCGGCGCACATTGTCCTCGCCCTCGGCGCCATAGATCATCGTGGGATGCAGGATCACGCCCTCGCGGCCGGAGCCGAGCAGCGCCGCCTCGCCCGCGATCACCCCGCCGCCATGTTCGTCCGGCCAGCGCGTGAAGCGCCGCGTGCTGCCCATCAGCACCAGCCTTGCCTGCACCGGCGCCGCGGCGATGATCGCAGCGGCATGGCGGGCATGCGCGGCACTGGCGATTCGCGTGGCATCCGCCAACGCCGCCGCCAGGGCGGAGGCATCGCCAAGATCCGCCTGAAGCGGCGCGAACGGCAGGCCAGCGGCCGCGAACCTGCCGGGATCGCGCACCACCGGCACAACATCCACGCCACGGGCCATCAGCGCCCGGCACAGCGCAAGACCCGAGCGCCCCGAGGCGCCAATCACATGAACCTGGCTCACAGGCCGAAGGATAGGGTGCGGCGCGGGGTGGGGCAATCATGTGGTATTCTGATACCACACACGCAACCCCTTGACGCAGCACGGCTCTGGCGCGATAACGCGCGCCTCTTCAAGGGGACACCCATGCTCAAGACCACCCTCTCGCTCAAGCCCGCGGAGGTCAAGAAGGATTGGCTGCTGATCGATGCGGAAGGGGTTGTGCTCGGCCGCCTCGCCGCGATCATCGCCAACCGTCTTCGCGGCAAGCACAAGGCCACCTTCACCCCGCATGTGGATTGCGGCGACAACATCGTCGTCATCAATGCCGCCAAGGTGAAGATCACCGGCAACAAGGCCGAACAGTCGGTGTTCTACTACCACACCGGCTATCCCGGCGGCATCAAGGGCCGTACCCAGGGCCAGCGCCTTGCCTCCGCCCATCCGGAGCGCGTGCTGGAGAAGGCCGTGGAGCGCATGATCACGCGCGGCCCGCTGCAGCGCAAGCAGATGAAGCACCTGCACGTCTATGGCGGCCCGGAGCACCCGCACGCGGGCCAGCAGCCCACGCTGTTTGACGTCGCCGCCCTGAACCCCAAGAACAAGAGGGGCTGAGCGCATGTCCGCCACCACCCGTACCCTCGCCGACCTCAAGGACCTCGCGGTCGCACAGGTCGTCGCTACCGCCACCGATGCGCCGAAGCGTGAGCCGAAGCGCGACCAGTTCGGCCGCAGCTACGCCACCGGCCGCCGCAAGAACGCCCAGGCCCGCGTGTGGATCAAGCCCGGCAAGGGTGAGATCTCGGTGAACGGCAAGAAGGTCGGCCAGTATTTCGCACGCCCCGTGCTGCGCATGCTGATCACCCAGCCCTTCCTGGTTGCCGATCGCTACAACCAGTTCGACGTGTTCTGCACCGTCAAGGGCGGCGGGCTCTCCGGCCAGGCTGGCGCTCTGCGCCACGGCATCAGCCGCGCGCTCACGCTCTATGAGCCGGAGCTGCGCAGCATCCTGAAGATCGCCGGCTTCCTCACCCGCGATAGCCGCGCGGTGGAACGCAAGAAGTACGGCCGCGCCAAGGCCCGCCGCAGCTTCCAGTTCAGCAAGCGCTGATCCGGGGCGACCGGCCACTTGGAACAGGGGTCGTGCTTCGGCACGGCCCCTTTTTCGTTTTGGCGGGAATGATGTAAGGCCACCCGCACACCCAAGGAGGAACAAGCATGCGACCGAACAAGATCAAGCAGATGTGGCGCGATGGAAAGCAGCCCAACCTGGCCTGGATCTCCATCAACAACTGGTTCACCGCCGAGGTGATGGCCCGCCAGGGCTTCGATGCGCTCTGCGTCGATCTCCAGCACGGCGTCAACGAGATGTCCGATGTCGGCCCGCTGCTCGCCGCCATCTCGCAGACCGACACCACGCCCTTCGTCCGCGTGAAGTGGAACGAGCCGGCCGCCATCATGCGTGCGCTCGATCTCGGCGCCTACGGCATCATCGTGCCGCTGGTGAACAACGCCGAGGAAGCCGCCCAGGCCGTGGCCGCCTGCCGCTACCCGCCCATGGGCTATCGTTCCTCCGGCCCCATCCGCGCCGTGCAGTACGGCGGCGCCGACTACGTGGCCAAGGCCAACGATGAGATCCTGGTCTTCGCCATGATCGAGACCAAGGAAGGCCTGGCCAATCTCGACGCCATCTGCGCCACCCCGGGCCTCGACGCCGTCTATATCGGCCCCGCCGACCTCTCCTTCGCCCTGGGGCTGGAGCCGCGCGGTGACAATCCGCACCCGCTGCACATGGCCACCTGCGACAAGATCCGCGAGACCGCCCACAAGCACGGCATCAAGTGCGTGATGCACTGCGCCGGCGCCGAGTTCGCCGCGGGCGCGATCAAGCGCGGGTTCGACATGGTGATGGTCACCTCCGACATCTCCTGCCTGATGGCCGCCGCCAAGCAGCAGCTGGCGGAGCTGAAGGAGAAGTCGAAGTAAGCATCTTCTTTTTTCTGAAGAAAAAAGAAGCAAAAAAGACTTCATCCGTTTGCGCTCCGCCATGGGCGCAAACGGATCGGCCTGCCTAGGTCAGATAGACGCCGCCGTTCACGTGGATGGTCTGGCCGGTGATGTAGGCGCCTTCCGGCCCCACCAGCAGCCGCACCGTGCCGGCGATCTCATCCACCGTGCCGCGGCGGCCTAGCGGCGTGCCTTCCAGGGTGAGCGTGCCCGGCAGCGGCCCGGCCGAGGCTCCGCGCACCGTGTCGATCGCCCCTGGGGCGATGCAGTTCGCCCGGATGTTCTGCCCGCCGAATTCCACCGCCAACGAGCGCATCAGCCCCTCCAGCCCTGCCTTGCTGGCCGAAACATGCGCCCGGTTCGGCGTGCCGACATGGTTGGACATGCCGGACATCGCCACGATCGCCCCCCCGCCACGCCGCAGCAAATGCGGGATGGCGGCCTGCGACAGGAAGAATGCGCCATCGAGCGCCACCGACATGATCTCCCGCCACTCGGCCAGCGAGATCTCCAGGTACGGCGTCTGCCGCCGCAGCCCGGCATTGCTCACCAGGATGTCGAGACCGCCCAGCGCCTGCACCGCCGCACCCACCACGCCGCGGGCCTGCTCGTGGTCCGATACATCGCCCATCACCGCCACCGCGCTGCCGCCGGCGGCGCGGATCGTGGCCACCACCTCGTCCACCGCCCCGGCATCGCTGCGCCCGTTCACCGCCACGGTGGCGCCGTCGCGCGCCAGGGTGAGGGCGATGGCGCGCCCGATATTCTTGCCCGCACCGGTGACCAGCGCGATCTTCCCCGTCAGTGCGCCCATGGCACGCCCCCTATTTCGCGACCCGCGTCTGGGTCCACCCGATATACAGCCCGGAGACCATGATGATCCCGGCCCCGATCCAGGTCGCCGCGTCCGGCAGGGCGGCGAAGAACAGGTAGCCGACGATCACCGAGGCAAAGAGCTGGAAATACTGGAACGGCGAGACCAGGTTGGCCGGCGCATAGGTCAGGGCGCGGGCCACGAAATAATGCCCGGCGGCACCGAGCACGCCGAGGCCCATGAACATGCCCAGGTCCAGCAGCGTTGCCGGCGTGCGCCACACGAAGGGCATCACCAGCAGCATCCCGATCGCCCCGATGATCGGCGCATAGATGGCCGAGGTCTCCGGTGAATCGATGCCGGCCACCTTGCGCGTGAGGAGCTGGTACATGCCGTAGCAGACCGAACTTGCCACCACGAACAGCGATGCCCAGTGGAACAGGTCGGTCCCCGGGCGGATCACGAGCAGCACGCCGGAGAAGCCGATGGCCAGCGCCACCAGCCGCGCCGCGTTGGTCCGCTCCCCCAACATCGGCCAGGCCAGCAGCGCCACCACCAGCGGTGCTGTCATGCTGATCGCCGCGGCATCGGCGATCGGGATGAACACGATGGCGAAGAAGAAGCAGAGGTTGGAGATGTAGAGCATCAACGCCCGGCCGAACTGGATCATCGGCCGCTTGGTACGCAGCACCGCCAGCCCCTGGCGCGGCAGGAAGGCGGCCAGGATGAACACGAAATGCCCGAAGGCGCGTGCCCAACTGACCTGCAGCGTGGAGTATTCCGCGCCCAGCATCTTGGCGAAGCCGTTCATCACCGGGAACACGATGCCGGAGAGGCAGATGAACAGGATGCCCAGCAGCAACCCGCGGTCGAAAAGTCCCAGCGCCCCCTTGGGGGCTGCCTTCGCCGTAACGCCGTCCGATGCCACGCCTTCAAGTCCTGTTGCCGCCGGTGTGCCTAGCATGCCTGATATTGTGCAGGCGCGAACCCCCTTGTGCGGGAGGGCGCGCGTGCCCGCGCATTTCTGCATGGAAGGCAGGCACCCCCGTTGCGTTGTTTCACTTGCCTTCGCCGCCCAGTGCGGCAATGCATGAAGCAGGAAGGAGAATTTCGCATGGCACAGACGGCCACGGTCTTCATCGACGGCGAGGCAGGAACCACGGGGCTGGGCATTCGCCAGCGCCTGGAGGCGTTCCCTGCCGTGCAGCTGAAGAGCCTGACCGGCGACCGACGAAAGGACCCCGCCGCGCGCCAGGAGATGATGCGCGACGTGGACCTGGTGGTGCTGTGCCTGCCGGACGACGCGGCGAAAGAGAGCACCGCGCTGGCCGATGCGCTGGGCGACCGCGCGCCGAAGCTGCTGGATGCCTCCACCGCGCACCGGGTGAACCCGGACTGGGCCTATGGCTTCCCGGAGATGGAAGCCGAGCAGGCGGCCAAGGTCGCTGCCGCGCGCAAGGTGGCCAACCCCGGCTGCTATCCCACCGGCGCTATCGCGCTGATCCGGCCTCTTGTCGACGCGGGCGTCATGCCCGCTGATTACCCGGTGACCATCAACGCCGTCAGCGGCTATTCCGGCGGCGGCAAGTCGATGATCGAGGCGCATGAAACCTCGGGCGGGCCGAGCTTCGAGCTGTATGGCATGGGCTTCGAGCACAAGCATGTGCCGGAGACGCAGCTCTATTCCGGGCTGACGCGCCGGCCGATCTTCATTCCCTCGGTGGGGCATTTCCGCCAGGGCATGCTGGTGAGCGTGCCGCTGCACCTGGATGCGCTGGACGGCAAGCCGCGGGGTGCGGATCTGCAGGCGATCCTGGAGGCGCATTTCCGTGGCAGCGGATTGGTGAAGGTGATGCCGACGCAGCCGGGTGACCGGTTGACGGCGGAGGATCTGAACGACACCGACATGCTGGAACTGCGTGTCTATGCCAACGACAAGCACGGCCAGGCGCTGCTGGTGGCAAGGCTCGACAATCTCGGCAAGGGTGCCTCCGGCGCCGCGGTGCAGAACATCGCGCTGATGCTCGGCCTGCCGCACCCCGGCAACGCGCTGCGCGAGATGGCAACGGCCTGATGGCTGGGCCGTTGTTTCCGTTCGAGGGCGCCACCCCGCAGGTGGCGCCCGACGCGTTCATTGCCCCCACTGCGGCCCTGATCGGGCAGGTGACGATCGGGCCCAAGGCGGGCATCTGGTTCCACTGCGTGCTGCGCGGGGATACCAACTTCATCCGCGTGGGCGCGCGATCCAACATCCAGGACGGCACCATCGTGCACGTGAACGCCGGCACGCTGCCGACGATCATCGGCGAGGACGTGACGGTTGGGCATGCGTGCATCATCCATGCCTGCACCCTGAAGGACCGCGCGTTTGTCGGCATGGGGGCCACCGTGCTGGATGGTGCGGTGATCGAGGAAGGCGGCATGCTGGCGGCCGGTGGGTTGCTGACGCCGGGCAAGCGGATCGGGGCCGGCGAGATCTGGTCCGGGTCGCCGGCCAAGCTGTGGCGGGTGCTTTCGGCCGAGGACCAGGCCAGGTTCGGCCGCACGGCCAGCCATTATGTGGAGCTGGCCGAGCGGTACCTGAAGGACGCTCCCTAATGCATGATCCGCGCGGGTAGAGCGCGTATCATGCACTAGCTCTTTGTTCGATCGCGTGATTCACGTCTCCGGCGATTCCGCCTTCGACGATCACGCTCTAGCGTTTCGTGCCCAGGCCGCGCATGAAGCGGTCGCGGATTTGGGCGGGGTCGCGTTCGGTTTGGCCGGCGGGTTTGGCGCTGGTCAGGCGGGCGGCGATCAGGTGGGGGCCGGGAGTGGCCAGGGCTTTGTCAATCAGGGTTTCGAAATGGGCTTCGTCGGCGGCCCAGTTTGCATTGGCGATGCCGGTGGCGCGGGCAACCGCGGCGAGGTCGGTGCCCTGGGCGCTCGCAGTGGTTTGGCCGCCGGTGATCTCGTAGGCGCCGTTGTCCATGATCACCATGATCAGGTTCTTCGGCTGGCGGGCGCCGACGGTGGCGAGGCAGCCGAGCATCATGAGCAGGGAGCCGTCGCCTTCGAGGGCAATGACTTTGCGCTGGGGTTGCGCGATGGCGACGCCGAGGGCGATGGGGATGGCGAGGCCCATGCTGCCGAGCATGTAGAAATTCTGCGGGCGGCGGCCGGCGGCCCAGAGGTCGAAATTGGTGTGGCCGATGCCGCCGATGACGGCTTCCTCGTGGTGCAGCTTGGCGACGAGGCGCTGGGTGATGTCGAAGCGGGCGACCGCTTTGGCGGTGTCGCGGGTGGCGGGTTGATTGTTCACTTGAACACCTTTCCGCCGGTGAGCAGCGGGGAGAGGATCAGGCAGGCGGGCTGCTGGGTGGCAACGGCCTGACGGATCGAGCGGTCGACGATGAATTCCACCTCGTCCAGCCTTGAGAGCGTGTGGTGCTCCATGGCGATGCTGTCGAGCACCGGGCGCATGGTGCGGGCGACCATGGCCTGGCCGATGTTGAATTCGCCCAGCGTGCCGCGTTCGCTGACGATCAGCAGGACCGGGATCTGGAACGGCACGGGCAGCGAGGCGAGCACGTTGGGCAGGGTGGCGAAGCCGCTGGTTTGCATCAGCACCACGCCGCGCATGCCGCCCATCCAGGCGCCGGAGACGATGCCGACGGCTTCCTCCTCCCGCGTGCAGGTGAAGGCGGTGAAGAAATCATCGGCGTGGATGCGTTCGATCAGCGGGCGCAGGACGTTGTCTGGCACGTAGGTGACGAGCTTGACGTCGTGTGCCTTGAGCGTGGCGTGGATGATGCCGTGCCAGGTTGCTTCGGTCATCCCACGATATCCTTGAGCTCCGGGATGACCCAGAACGGGGATTGGCCGCGGGCGACGCGCTGGACGTTGTCGAAGGCGTTGCGGAAGCGCTTGGCGCGGTTTTCGTAGGTGGGGCCGGCGAGGTGGGGGGTGAGCACCACGTTGTCCAGCTTGAAGAGCGGGTTGTCGGCGGGCGGGGGCTCCTGGTCGAAGACGTCCAGCCCGGCGCCGGCGATGGTGTTGTTCTGCAGCGCGGTGGTGAGGGCGGTTTCGTCCACCACGGGGCCGCGGCAGGTGTTGATGAGGTAGGCGGTGGACTTCATCAGGCCCAGCTCGCGTTCGCCGATCATGTGGCGGGTGGTGGCGAGCAGGGGGACGTGGAGGCTGACGAAATCGGAGGTTTTCAGGATCTCGTCGAACAGGCGGAAGCGGACGCCGAGGCTGTCTTCCTGGTCCTCGGTGAGGCGGGCGATGTCGTAGTATTGCACCGGCATGCCGAAGGCCTTGGCGATGCGGGTGACCTTCTTGCCGATGGTGCCGAGGCCGACGATGCCCAGCGTTTTCTCCGACAGCTCGAAGACGTGGTGGTTCTGCCAATCGTTGCCGCGCCAGATGCCGGAGGCGACGGAGGTGTGCTGCCAGACGAGCGAGCGGGCGGTGGCGAGCATCAGCATGATGGCATGCTCGGCCACCGCGACCGAGTTGGCGCCGCCGTTGTTGGCGATGGGCACGCGGGCCTTGTGGGCGGCCGGGACGTCGCAGCGGTCGTAGCCCGCGGAGAGGAGCTGGACGAGCTTGAGGTTCGGGGCGCTGGCGTAGAAGGCATCGTTCATGCGCGGGTCGCCGAGGCCGACGAGGTAGTGGCAGCCGGGCATGGCGGCGTTGAACTCGGGCGAGAAGGCGGCGGCTTCCACCAGCTCGAAGCCCGGGGGGGCCATGTCGGTGGCGATTTTTGTATCCACCTGGCCGTTTGGCACGAAGACGATGCGTTGCATTCCGTTTCCTCCGGTTCGCGGGCGGAGTTTAGCGGCGTGGGCGGGGATGGCCAGGGGGGGGCAGATATTTTGATATCGTAATGAAATGGGTGCGGGTAGGTGGGGTTAGTCGCGGCCGAATTTTTTGTGGAAGGCGCGGATGGCCGGGCGTTCCCAGGGGCGCCAGCGCAGGCCGGGATCGTTCAGGCTGGGGCGGCGGGGTTTCGGGGGTTTGGGGGCGCGCGGTTTGCGGGGGCGGGGCGGGAGCGCGAGGTATTCGGGCGGCCGGATGCCGAGGGCGGTGCAGAGCGGGCGCAGCAGGCGGGCGGCCTGGGGGGCGGCCTGGAGGAACGGGCGCAGTTCTGCCGCGCGATTGATGACGAGGTCTTCGAGATACCCGGCGGCGGGGGCGGCTTCGGGCAGGCGGTGGTTGGCCCAGCCGAAGGCGCGCGGGAGGCGCAGGGTGGTTCGGGTGGTGGGTTTGCGGGTGGTTTTGGGGCGGATTCGGGATGTGGGGAGGGTGTTGGACTGCCAGCGGGCGAACAGCGCGAGGAAGCGATGGGCGATGCGGTGAGCGCGGTGCCAGAGAAGCTCATAGGCCTGCTGGGGGAGGGGCGCGGGGCCGGGCGGGGGCTGGGGCGGCGTGTAGTCGATGCCGAGGCCCATGGTGGGGACGTGCGGGCGCAGGCGTGCCTGGCGGTCCAGGTGGACCCCGATGGCGCGCTTGAGCAGATCGACGAGGAGGGTGAGGTGGTCGGTGATGGACCTCATGGGTTGGTGAATATATATAACTGTTGGTTGGAATGCAAGGGGTTTTTTGGGGGGCTTGGGTGGAAGGAAGAAAGTGGCCACTAAGACACTAAGACACAAAGGAAGTGGGAAGAGGCTGGGGGTGTGGATGGATTTAGAAAGAAAGGGGACACAGAGGCACAGAGACACGGAGGAGCAAGGCAAGGGAGGAGAAAAGTGATGGGAGGGGGATGGCGGAACCGCTTCGCGTTGCGGTTTAATCCGGGTGGTGGGGTGCGTGTGTTGAAAGTCTTTTTGCTTCTTTTTCTTCAGAAAAAGAAGGCCTTGCTTTCTTATTCCGTCGGGGGGGCTTCGCGGAGGGGGAAGATGAGGGCGCTGATGGCGACGGCGGCCATGCAGAGGCCGGAGGCGGCCATGGCGAGGGTGAGGGAGTGGCCTTGGGCGATGGCGCCCCAGAGCCAGCTGCCGAGGGTGAGGCCACCGAAGGTGGCGGCGTAGTAGATGGAGATGGTTCGGCCGACGACCCAGCGCGGGCTGGACATCTGCACGCCGACGCTCAGTACGTTCCAGCCGGTGACCCATCCGAAGCCGCCGAGGGCCAGGGCGAGGCCGGCGATGATGAGCGAGTGGGTGAAGGCCAGGGTGAGGCAGGACAGCGCGACGGCGGTGCCGGCGAGGCAGAACATGGTGTGCGGGCGCAGGGCGCGGCGCAGGGCGGCGTTGAGCAGGCCGCCCCCGCAGGCGCCGATGCCGAAGCAGGCCATCATGATGCCGAAGGAGACGGCGGTGCCGGCAAGGGCGTCGCGCACGATCAGCGGCAGCAGGGCAATGATGGATATGCCGGCGACGCTGTAGAAGCTGCCCTGGACGGTGGCGGCCATGATGGCGGGCGTGCGGGCGGTGAAGCGCAGGCCATCGACGATGGTGGCGAGGATGGATTTGCGCGGGCCGGGGGGGGAGCGGGTGGTCCAGTTGACGCGCATGAGCACGGCGATGGGGAAGGTGTAGCTGGCGACGGCGAGGATGAGGGCGAAGAGCGGGCCGAAGGCGGCGACGACGACGCCACCGAGGGCGGGGCCGATGCTGCGCACGGTGTTGAAGCCGAGCGAGTTGAGCGAGACGGCGGCGGGGATCTGGTTGCGTTCGACAATGTCCCCCACCGAGGCCTGCCAGGCGGGGTCGATGAGGGAAGCGCCGCAGCCGGCGAGGAAGATGAGGGCGAGGATGGTCCAGGGGCCGGCGAGGCCGAGGGCGAGGAGGATGGCGAGGCCGGCGTAGCTGATGGTGAAGATGATGCGGCCGGCGAGGATGACGCGGCGGCGGCTGTAGCTGTCGGCCAGGGCGCCAGCGGGGATTGAGAGGAGGAAGGCGGGCAGGGTGGTGGCGGCCTGGACCAGGGCGACCATGAGATCCGATGGCGAGATGGTGGCCATGAGCCAGGCGATGGCGACGGTTTGGATGAGCCAGCCGAGGCTGGCGACCTGGATGGAGAGCCAGACGGCGCGGAAGGTGCGGTTGCGCAGGGGGGCGAGCGCGGAGGGGGGTGCCTCTGCTTGGGTCACGCCGGGTGCTCGGTTTGGGGGCCCGCCATGGGTGGGGGGTTTAGCGCGGGCGGGGGTGGGGGTGGTGGGGAGAGTTTGCAGGGCTGGGAGTCGGCGGAGGGCGGGGTGGGGTGGGGTGGCTGTTGGTGACTGGGGTTGTTGCGGGGACGAAGAGCCTCCCTCATTGATCCGCTTCGCGGCTCAATCCCCCCGGCTTCGCCGAGGGGAGAGAAGTAAGGTGGGGGCGTGGGCTACTTCGCTTCGGCGCGGAGTTCGGCGAAGGTTTCGCTGGCGACGATGAGGGCTTCGCGGACGTAGGGGAGGCCGACATAGACGGAGAGGTGGAGGATGGCTTCGGTGAGTTCCTCCTCGGTCCAGCCGTGGTTGCGGGCCATGCGGAGGTGGACCTTGAGTTCCGGATAGCGGCCGGTGGCCGTATCGGACGTGACGCAGATGAGGGCGCGGGTTTTGAGATCCAGCCCCGAGCGGGTCCAGACCGCGCCGAAGGCAATGTCGGTGGCGAGTTCGCGGAACTTCACCATGATGGGGTCGGCGTAGAGGGTGGTGTTGAGCTGCTGGGCGTAGGCTTCGCCCATGAGCTTGCTGCGCATTTCCGTGCCTTTGGCGCGGAGGGATTCGTCGGTCATCAGGCTACTCCCAAGACTGTTGTTGGCTTTTTGGGGCGGCTGCGGGCGAGGAGGAAGGCGGCGATGGCGAGGTTGACGAGGTTCCAGGCGAAGCCGTTGGCGAAGGCGGCGCGGTAGGAGCCGGTGAGATCGAAGATGGCGCCGGACATCCAGCCGCCGAGGGCCATGCCGAGGATGGTCATCATCAGCACGATGCCGACGCGGGTGCCGGCTTCGCGGGCGGGGAAGTATTCGCGCACGATGATGGCGTAGCTGGGGATGATGCCGCCCTGGAACAGGCCGAACAGGGCGGAGACGATGTAGAGCGAGGTGAGGCCGTCGAAGGCGAAATACATCAGCAGGGCGACGGCCTGGAGAAAGGAGCCGATCAGCAGGGTGGGCAGGCCGCCGATGCGGTCTGCGATCCAGCCGGTGGCCAGGCGCGAGACGATGCCGAAGCCGAACATGAGGGTGAGCATTTCGGCGCCGCGGGCGACGCCGTAGCCGAGGTCTCCGCAATAGGCGACGATGTGGACCTGGGGCATGGACATCGCCACGCAGCACATGATGCCGGCTGCGCAGAGCAGGACCATCAGCGCATTGGGCGACAGGCCGCGCAGGGCGGTGGTGCCGGCGGCGCGCGGGGTGGCGGGCGCGTGGGCCGGCGGGGGGCGGCGGACGGCCAGCGACATGGGGATGAGGATGGCGGCGCAGATGATGCCGATGGCGATGTGGCCCTGGCGCCAGCCGATGCTTTCGATCATCGCCTGCAGCACTGGCGGCCAGAGGGCGGCGGCGAGGTAGTTGCCGGCGGCGCTGATGGCCACCGCGATGCCGCGGTTGCGGATGAACCAGCGCGAGCTGTCGGCCATCAGCGGGCCGAAGACGGCCGAGGAGCCGAGCAGGCCGATGGGGATGGCGTGGGCGGCGGAGAAGACCCAGATGTTGGGGGCGAGGCCGGCGATGACGTAGCCGATGCCGAGGCAGGCGCCGCCGATGGCAACGGGGACGGCGACGCCGAAGCGATCGGCCAGCCGACCCATCAGCACGCCGCCGAGGGCGAAGCCGATGGTGACGACGGTGAAAGGGACGGAGGCGCCGGCGCGGTCGAGGCCGAATTCGGTTTGGATGTGCGGGAGGACGACGACGGCGGACCACATGCCGACGCCGCCGATGGTGCCGAGGACCAGGGCGAGGCCGAGGCGGTACCAGGCGTAGGGCGAGTCTTCGACGGCGGTGGTGGTGGGCACGCTGGGCATCGGGGGGGTTATTCCCAGCCCGGGGGCGGGGTGAAGGCGCGCCAGGATTTTTCGAGCAGCTTGGCGACCTCGATGGTGGTGCGGTCTTGATACATGCCGCCGAGGATTTGGACGCCGTAGGGCAGGCCGGACTTCGAGAGGCCCAAGGGCGCGACGGTGCCGGGGAGGAGGTAGAAGCTGGCCAGGCCCGCCCAGAACATCTGGTCTGTGACCGGGACGCGGGCGCCGTTCACTTCGATGGTGCGTTCGTGGCGTTCGCCGGCCTGGTCGTGCGGGAAGGCGGGGGAGGCGGCTTGGGGGGTGAGCAGGACGTCCCAGTTCTGGAAGAACTTGTCCCACTCGCGGATCATGCGCTGGCGGCGTTCGTTGCGCTGGAGATATTCGCGGTGGGTGAGGGAGATGCCGGTGGCCATCTGGGCGACGTAGGGCGGGGTTTTGGCGGTGATGGCGTTGCGGGCCTTCAGCCAGCGTTCGGCGCCGGCATCGTCCAGCCCTACGGCGGTGGTGGCGCGGAGCATCTCGATATAGAGGGTGTTGCCCTCGGCGAGGTCGAAATCCGGGCGGGCGGTGAGGCTGACCTTGGCGCCCTGCTTGCGGAGGAATTTGCCGAGTTTTTCGAGTTCGGCCTGCATTTCGTGCTCCACGTCTGAGCACGGGTGGACTTGCATGATGGCGACGCGGAGGCCGGCGAGGGTTTTGGCGCGGGGGGCGGGGAGCTTGAGTTGCCAGGCGGATTCCGTGCCGTCCCAGCCGGCCATGATGTCCAGGCCGATGGCGAGGTCGTCCGCCGAGCGGGCGAGGGGGCCGACGACGGCCATGTCCAGCTCGTCGATGTTGTCGAAGATGGCGTGGCCGGTTTGCGGGCAGATGCCGTAGCTGGGCTTGTGGCCGAAGACGCCGCAGAAATGGGCGGGGTTGCGGATGGAGGCGCCGATGTCGCTGCCGGTTTCCATGCCGGTGAGGCCGGCGGCCAGGGCGGCCGCGGAACCGCCGGAGGAGCCGCCGGGGACGCGGGTAGGGTCCCACGGGTTGCCGGTGGTGCCGTAGACGGCGTTGAAGCTCTGCCAGTCCGCCAGGTTGAGGGGGACGTTGGTCTTGCCGAACAGGACGGCGCCGGCCTGGCGGTAGCGGGCGACGGTGATGGAGTCGGCTTTCGCCTTGTGCTTGGCCAGCACGGGGTTGCCCCAGGTGGTGGGCAGGCCGGTGGCGTCGAAGCTTTCCTTGATGGTCATGGGCACGCCGTGGAGCGGGCCGGTGGGGCCCTTGGCGCGGTTGCTGTCCAGCGCTGAGGCGTGTTTGCGGGCGCGGTCGAAATCGCGGACGACGATGGCGTTGATGCGGCTGTCCAGGCGTTCGACGCGGGCGATGTAGTGATCGAGCAGCTCGCGGGCGCCGATGGTGCCCTTGCGGATGAGGGCGGCCTGGCGCTTTGCGGACAGGAAGGTGGGATCCATCGCGGTGTTTCCTCCGGCGCTTGTGCCGATTGTTGCGGCACTCTGGCCCGGCTCGGCAGGCAAGGCTAGGGTGCCGGCCGGCATTGCAGCCGCAACCAAGGAGACGGTCCATGATCCATGTGCTCGCCATCATCACCGCCAAGCCCGGCATGCGGGAGATGATCCTGACGGCGTTTCGCGCCAACATGCCGGCGGTGCACGCGGAGCAGGGGTGCATCGAATACCAGCCGGTGATCGATGTGGAGAATTTCGGCGCGATCCAGACTCCGCTGGGGCCGGACAGCTTCGTGGTGGTGGAGAAGTGGGCGACGGCGGATGACCTGAAGGCGCATGGCGCGGCGCTGCACATGGCGGCCTATGCGGCCAAGACGCGCGAGCATGTGGCCAGCCGCGTGATCCATGTGCTGAAGACCGCCTGACCGATGAACGACGCTGCCGCCCCGTTGCTGGGGGCTGACGAGCCCTCGCCCGTGCTGCTGCATCCGCCGGGGGTGAACCCGGCGGTGTGGGCGGGGGGCGGCAGCCCCTTTCTTCTGGCCGCGGATCATGCCGGCAAGCGTCTGCCGCGGCGCCTGGGGGATCTCGGGATCAGTGAGGCTGAGCTTTCCCGGCATATCGGCTGGGATATCGGCATCTGGGGCACGACGGTGCACCTGGCGGATCTGCTCGGCACGCTGGCGATCGGGCAGGGGTATTCGCGGCTGGTGATCGACTGCAACCGCAACCCGGAATGGGCGAGCGCGGTGCCGGAGATCAGCGAGAGTACGGCGATCCCTGGCAATGCCGGGATTTCGGCCGCGGCGCGGGCGGCGCGGGTGGCGGAGATCCATGCGCCGTATCACGCGGCGCTGGGGGGCACGGTGCGGGCGCGGGTGGCGGCGGGGGAGCCGTTGCTGTTCGTGGCGATGCACAGTTTCACGCCGGTGTACAAGGGCGTCTCGCGGCCCTGGCATGCCGGGGTGCTGTATGATGTGGAGGATGCGCGCTCGCTGCCGTTGGCGCGGGTGATGCTGGAACTGCTGCGGGCCGAGCCGGGCCTGGTGGTGGGGGATAACGAGCCGTATGTGCTGACGGCCAGTTCCGATCATTCGGTGCCGACGCATGCGCAGGGCAATGGCGTGCGTTACCTGGAGCTGGAGATCCGCCAGGACCTGATCGCCGGCGTGGCCGGGCAGCAGGAATGGGCGGAGCGTCTGGCGCGGTTGATCCCGTTGGCGTGGGCGCGCGCGGCCGGCTGAGCCGGCTTTTCCGATTCTTGATCGTGGTGGGTTTGTGACGGTGTGCGACAGGGTGTCGCGCGCCGCGCAACCTGTTTCAAATTGGTGGATTTCGGGCGCGATGGCGTTCCAATTTGATGAACAAGACGACCAGGTTTGTTCATGCGGAGGGCAATTATTGGTATTGTAATGGGGATGGAATATTGACGACGATTCACACTCTTTTCTCGTGCGTACTGGAAGAATACGAGTGTTGTATTGGCCGCACGCAATCTCCGGTGGCGCCCCGCCCCGGATGCCGCGAAGCCAAGGGATACCGCATTCATGACCAACGTCACTGTGCTCGGCGCCGGCGGTGCCACCGTTACGCTCAGTTTTGATTCAGCGGACAATGCAGTGCTGGCCCGCAGCCTGGCCGGGGCGGTGACCCAGGGGGTGCTCTCTGGCGCGCTGGTGCCGGCGGGCAGCAAGGGGGGGCCGCCGCCCGCGGTGCCGGTGGGAAAGTTCGGCGAATGGGTGCAGCAGAGCACCGGCGCCACGGTGCTGCCGGACAACTACGCGGCGATCGTCTCCACCGCGAAGAAGGCGACGATCTTCGGCACCGGCGAGGACGGCATGTCGGTGCTGACCAATGGCGGGCTGACGTTCCACAGCGGTGGTGGCAGCGGCACGGTGGTGGCGGGCGGCGGTGACAACCGGATCTTCCTGCCGGGCAAGTCTGGCGACTGGTCGGTGAATACCGGGGGCGGCGATGACATCATCACCGCGCTGGGCGGAGGCAACGACACGGTGGCGGCCGGGGGCGGGCGCAATGCGATCCAGCTTGGCGGGGGCGGCGACCTGGTGATCTCCGAAGGGCGGGACCGGATCGTGCTGGGGGCAGGCAGCGCCACGATCATCGCCAGCCCCGGCGGTGGGGGCGGCGACGATGACGACGATGACGGCCACGGCGGCGGCACCAGCCAGCAGGTTTGGGGCGGCAGTGGCAGCCTGTATTTCGTGGGCGGGGCTGGGCCGGCCACGGTGCTGGGCGGCACCGGCAGCGCCACGATCTTTGGCGGCGAGGGGACGAACGAGTTCCGCGGCGGAAGTGCGGGGAACAACCTGATTTATGCCGGCACGGGGCGCGCCACGGTGTTCGGTGGCGGCGATGGCGATGTGATCTATGCCGAGGGCGATCGCAGGCAGGAGCTGAATGCCGGGCCGGGTGCCAGCACGCTGTTCGGCGCGCTTGCAGATGGGGACAACATCTTCCGCGCAGGCAGCGGTGATACGGAGATCGTGGGTGGCTGGGGCAATGACCGGTTCGTGGCCGGGCTGGGCGATTCCACCATCAGCGGCGGGCCTGGGAAGGATGTGTATGCCTTCATCCGGGGATCCAGCGGCGGGCACGACATCATCTGGGGCTTCGATGGCAATGACCGCATCAAGCTGGAAGGCTATGGCGGCAGCGCGGTGAAGGCGGCGCTGTCCAGCCAGGTGCAGGTGGGCGGCGGCGTGCAGATCACGCTGACGGACAGCACACAGGTGACGTTCATGGGGCTGTCGCAGCTGACCAAGTCCGACTTCGGCTGAGGGGGCGCGCCATGTTTCGCAGACTTGCCGTGGCGCTGATGTTGGCGCTGGCGCCGGCCGGTGCGGGGGCCGTGCCGTTGGCATGGACCTTCGCCGGCACGCTGGCCGGGGATGACGAGGTGCAGCTGTTCGCGCTGCACCTGCCGGGCCCCGCGCTGGTGACGCTGCGCACCACCAGCTACGCCGGCGGCACCGATGCCCTGGGGGGCACGGTGCCGCGGGGTGGGTTCGACCCCATCCTGGCGCTGTTCGATACCGCCGGGATGCTGGTGGGGCAGGATGACGATGGCGGGGCGGATGTGCCTGCGGATGCGCTGACCGGGGCGACGTTCGATGCCTTCCTGGTGCTGGTGCTGGCCGGTGGGGACTACACGTTGGCGGTGGCGCAGTTCGACAATTTGGCGCGCGGGCCGAGCCTGGCGGACGGGTTCGAACGCACGGGGCAGGGGGGCTTTACCGCCGGCTTCGGCTGCCCGGATGCGCAGCCTTCGTTCAACGACGTATCGGGCGTGGCCGGGTGCGGGCGCAGCGCGGCCTTCGCGGTGGATGTGGTGGCGCAGATCCCAGAGCCGGCCTCGGCGGCGTTGCTGTTGGGGCCGCTACTGGCTCTGGGGGTGCGGCGGCGGCGGTAGAACGGCGGGGCTCGCTGCTGTAGGCTGCGCGCAAACAACCGCGCGGGAGCGACGCCCATGGCCGCCTATGAGTTCGAGCATATTCATCTGCGCAGCCCCGATCCGGACAAGACCGCTGACTGGTTCGGGCACATGTTCGGCGCCGAGGTGATCCGCTCTGTGGTGGCGGGCGCCCCGCGGGTGGATGTGCGGCTGGGTGGGATGGATATCTTCATTGCGCCGGCGGGCAGCGACGCCGCCGCGGCGCCGGGGCATCCGCACCAGGGGCTGGATCATTTCGGCCTGCGCGTGCCCGACCTGGAAGCCGCGGTGGCGGAGCTGAAGGCGCGCGGGGCGGTGTTCACCATGGAGCCGAAGCTGCTGCGGCCGGGCCTGCGCATCGCGTTCCTGACCGGGCCCGAAGACGTTTCCATCGAACTGCTGCAGCGGGACTGATCGCCATGAGCAAGACCATCGTGACGCACGCGAAGGACGCCAGCTACGACCGCGGGCTGCGCGCCTTCTTCGAATACCGCCACCTCGGTATTCCCCAGGCCACCGAAGGCAAGTTCGGCGCCCATGTGATCCGCGCCGTGCCGGAGACCCATGCGGAACCGAAATGGCACCTGCACGAGTTGGACTTCCAGTTCGTGTATATCCTGAAGGGCTGGGTGGAGTTCGAATACGAGGACGCCGGCTTCGTACGGCTGGAGGCCGGTAGCTCCGTGCTGCAGCCGCCGCGCATCAAGCACCGCGAAGTGCGCCACAGCGACGATATCGAAATCCTCGAAATCACCTCGCCGGCCGAGTTCGTGACGAAGCTGGTGGAGGATCTGTAGGAAGGAAGGCGAGGGGCTCTGCCCCTCGACCCCGCTGGGGCCTTAGGCCCCAGACCCCTTTCGTTTGCGCGCGGACAGGGGGTGTCTGACCGGATCAGCGATCCGGTCAGACACCCCCTGTCCGCGCGCAAATCATGTGGGTCCAGGGACCTCAGGTCCCTGGCGGGTCCAGGGCAGAGCCCTGGCCTTACTTCCTGTAGTCCTTCATCGCCTTCACCAGCAGGTCGTGCGGCAGGGCGTGGATGGTTCGGCCTTCGCGGCCGGTCATGGTTTCGGCCTGGCACATGGCGTTGAGGATGGCTTCCTCGGTGGCTTCGGCGGCTGCCTGGAACAGGTTGGTCATGGCTTCCGGGGCCAGCATTTTCACATTGCTGATCGGGTCGCCCTGCGTGACCGTGTTGCCGGTGGAGAAGGCGATGAAGATGTCGCCGGAGCCGTTGCCGCCGATGCCGCCGACCCAGGCGAGGCCCGTGGTGGCGCGGCGGGCGAGGCGTTGGCATTGGATGGGGAGCAGGGGGGCGTCGGTGGCCAGGACCACGATGATGCTGCCGGCGTCGCGCGGGACGGTGCGGTGGCTGGGCACCACGTCCGGGCCCAGGATCTGGCCGACCGGGACGCCATCGACGCGGAACAGGCTGCGGGAGCCGTAGTTGGATTGGACGAGGGCGCCGACCGTCCAGCCATCGACGGTGCGGGAGGCTGTGCCGGTGCCGCCCTTGAATTCGTGGGTGATCATGCCGGTGCCGCCGCCCACGTTGCCTTCGGGGACGGGGCCGCTGGCGGCGGATTCGATGGCCTGGATGGCGAGGTCTGTGGTGACGGGGAAGGTTTCGCTTTGCGACAGCCAGCCATCATAGGTTTCGGCGGCGACGGGGAGGTGGAAGTTTTGGGTGGCGCCGGCCTTGAGGGCCGCGGCGCTGATCGCGTCGCGCACGGTGCCGACGGACCAGGTGTTGGTGATGCAGATGGGGGCGCCGAGCAGGCCCTGTTCGGCGATCCAGGGGATGCCGGTCATTTCGCCGTTGCCGTTGAAGCTGTGGGTGCCGGCGAAGCAGTAGTTCTGCCAGATCTCCGGCCCGCGCGGCCAGATGGCGGTGACGCCGGTGCGGACGATGTGGGGGGTATCGGTGATGAGGGTGGCGACGCCCACCTTCACGCCGGCCACATCGGTGATGGCGTTCCACTGCCCGGTGGGCAGCAGCCCCGTGCTGATGCCGAGATCCCTTAGCCGACCGCGACCCATGGTGATTGCCTCCCGTTGCCGAACGCTGTTGGATCAGTGTTCAACGCCACACGCAGTTTGCAAAGAGGCCACGCCCATGGACGCCACCCGAGATATCGCCCTGCCGACCGATCGCGTGATTGCGCGCATTGAGGGGGCGGTGGGTTGGTTGACCTTCAACAACCCGGCCCGGCGCAATGCGATGAGCCAGGACATGTGGGAGGCGGTGCCGCTGGCCTTCGATGCGTTCGAGGCCGATCCGGCGGTGCGGGTGATCGTGCTGAAGGGGGCGGGGGACAAGGCTTTCGTGGCCGGGGCGGATATCAGCCAGTTCAACGAGCTGCGGTCGTCGCCGGAGACGGTGGCGAAGTATGACGCGACGTCGGACGAGGCGAACCGGCGCATTGCCGTCAGCCCCAAGCCGGTGATCGCGATGATCCACGGGTTCTGCATCGGCGGGGGCGTGGGGCTGGCGGTGTGCTGCGACATGCGGATTGCCAGCGAGGGGGCGAAATTCGGCGTACCGGCGACGCGGCTTGGGCTGGGCTATGGGCCGAGCGGGGTGAAGCGGCTGATGGATTTGGTGGGGCCGAGCCATGTGAAGGAGATTTTCTACACGGCGCGGCACTTCACCGCGCAGGAGGCCCGCGAGATGGGCCTGGTGAACCGGGTGCTGCCGGAGGCGGAGCTGGAGGCCTATGTGCGCGGGTATTGCGACACGATCGCCCAGAACGCGCCGATGACGATGCTGGCGGTGAAGCGCACGGTGGACGAGCTGCTGACGCTGTCGCCCGAGGCGGATCTTGAGGCGTGCGACCGGCTGGTGGCGGCGTGCTTTGCCAGCGAGGACTATATCGAGGGGCGCACGGCGTTTATGGAAAAGCGCAAGCCTGTGTTCAAGGGGCGCTGACCCCATGCCGCATCTGAGCGTGAAGGGCGTGCAACTGCACTATGCCCTGGAGGGGCCCGAGGGGGCGCCGGTGGTGGCGCTTTCCAACTCGCTTTCGACTGATATGCGCATGTGGGAGCCGCAGGTGGCGGCGCTGACGGCGCGGTATCGGGTGCTGCGGTATGACGTGCGCGGGCATGGCAAGTCGGCCGTGGCGCCGGCGCCTTATTCGGTGGAGGCGCTGGCGGATGACCTCGCCGGGTTGCTGGAAGGCCTCGGGCTGGGGCCGGCGCATGTGGTGGGGCTGTCGCTCGGCGGGATGACGGCGCAGATGCTGGCGGTGCGGCGGCCGGAGCTGGTGTTGAGCCTGGCGCTGGTGGCGACCACGTGCCGGCCGCCCTTCGGCACCCAGGCGGCCTGGGCGGCGCGGGCGCAGGAGGTGCGGGACACCGGGGATTTCTCGCTGGTGGAAGGGCCGATGCTGGAGCGTTGGCTGACGCGGCGGTTCCGGCGGGCGCGGCCGGAGGGCGTGGCGCTGGTGCGGGAGATGATCCAGGGCACGTCGATGGAAGGCTATGTCGGCGCGTGCCTGGCGATCGGTGGGCTGGATGTGTGCGGGAAGCTTTCGGCGTTCGGGAAGCCGGTGCGGATCTGGGCGGGGGAAGAGGACCCGGGCACGACGGTGGAGGATGCGGAGCTGATCGCGGCCGGGATTCCTGCGGCGAAGCTGGTGGTGGTGGCGCATGCGCGGCATCTGTTGAATTGGGATGCCGAGGCGGATTTCACGCCTTCGCTGATGGCGTGGTTGGAGGACATCAGTAAGTAAGAATCTTCTTTTTTCTGACGAAAAAAGGCAGTGCGGCGGTCATTTGCGAATTCGACTTCCCAGCCGTCAGCGAGCGGTTGGATCGGAGAAAGAAAGATTCAACACAGAGGACACGGAGAAGAACAGGAGGACACGGAGGACGCCTCGTCTCCGTGACCTCCGTGGTTCTCTGTGTCCTCTGTGTTGAACCCTTTCTGCAGGTCCATCGCCTCGCCACGGACGGAATGCCAGATCGCCAATCGAACAGAGTAAAAAGGAAAGACTGTAACCGTTTGCGCTCGGCACCATCGGGGAAAAGTTTTTTGGTTCTTTTTTTCAAAAAAGAACTGCTTCCTTCCTTGCTGCCAGGAGCCTGTACCTTACTGCCCCTTTGAGGTGCAGCAGCTCCAGTGTGCGCCCGCCGATATCCGCCTGTTCGCGGAGGCCCTGGCCGACCAGCCCGAGCCAGAAGGCGCGGCGCTGCTGGCGGGCGCGGGTGGCGCGCAGGTCCGCCGGGTTGCCCAGGAGGATGAGGGGGGTGAGGTCTTGCTCGTGGGTGAGGGTGAGGCCGGCTGTGGCGAGGGCGCCGCGCCATTCGGGGGCCGGCGGGGCAACGGGGCAGCGCCACATGCGCTTGAACAAAGCGAGGTCGGCTTCGTCTTCTGGCGAGAGGCCGGGTTCCGGCATGTCGTCCACGATCACTAGTTGGCCGCCCGGGGCGAGGTGGGTGGCGAGGTTGGCAATACTGGCGGCCGGGTTGGTGCTGTGGATGAGGGATTCGATGGCGATGATGAGGTCGAAGGGGCCGGGCAGGGCGTCGTCATAGCTTTGCAGGGCGAAGTGTAGGTGGTTTGACACGCCGCGGCGGGCGGCTTCGGCGGTGGCGCGCTGCACCTGGATGGGGCTGAGGGTGATGCCGAGCCAGGTGCCGCCGGTTTGCGGCTGGAGGTCGAAGGCGGTGGCGCCGTAGCCGCAGCCGGCATCGAGCACGCGGGGGGCTTCGGGGAGCGTGGCGGCCTCGCGGATCAGGCGGTGGATGATGGTGGGGCTGGGGGGGCCGCCGCCCTCTTCCGGTGACCGTGGGTCCTTCAGGGCGCGGTGGATGGGCTGGGCCTGGCTGCCGGATTCCGAGCGCATGACGTTGAGCTGCGTCAGGCGGTCCAGGAAGGCGTAGTAGCGGGCGATGCGGGTGGCGTGGGTCATTGGCGCCCCCTTAGCGGCGGAGATCGGCGGCCCAGCCGGCATAGGCGGGGTGGGTGGACGGCAGCGGCAGGGTGATGCGCTGGCCGGTTTTCGAGGAATGGTAGATGGCGGTTGCGAGTTCCAGGGAGTGGCGGGCTTCCGCCATGGTGACCGGGAGGGGCGCGCCGTGGTCCAGCGTATCGGCGAACAGGGCGAATTGTTCGGCGAAGCCCTCGGGGCCGGTGGGGGCGGTGGCGAGCAGTCGGTCGAGCCAGGCGCGGTCTTCGCCGTTGCGGGGGGCGAAGTGGAACGGGCCTGAGGCGGTGCTGCCCGGGGCATCGCCGGAGGTGACGGTGACGCTCTCGGCCACGATGCGCAGGCGGGAGCTGGGCTGGGGGGAGCCGAGGGAGACGGAGAGGGTGGCGAGGGCGCCCGAGGCCATTTCGAGGGCGACGGCGCCGGTGTCTTCGGTTTCGATCGGGTTCACGCGGGTGGCGACCTGGGCGCTGACCTGGCGGACGGGGCCGAGCAGGGTGGTCAGCATGTCGTGCAGGTGGATGGCGTGGGTGATGAAGGCGCCGCCGAGCTCGTGGGCGATCTTGCCGCGCCATGGCGTGGCGTAATAGGCGGGGCCGCGATACCAGTGGGTTTCGGCGGTGGCGACGTGGATGCGGCCGGCGTGGGGGCTGGACAGGACGTGCCTGGCGCGGGCGAGGCCGTTGCCGAAGCGGGCCTGGAAGATGGG
This sequence comes from Alphaproteobacteria bacterium, assembly GCA_026400815.1. GTDB lineage: Bacteria > Pseudomonadota > Alphaproteobacteria > Acetobacterales > Acetobacteraceae > CAMDGX01. Next base: position 97,645 of record JAPLOI010000071.1, on the reverse strand, counting down.
CATGAGGTGCTTGCCGCTGCGGGCGACGGCCGCTTCCAGCGAGTCCACCTCCGCCAGGGAGGCGACCAGGGGTTTTTCCAGGATCACGTGCTTGCCGGCGGCGAGGGCTTGCGTGGCCTGGGCGAGGTGCAGGTCGGGCGGGGTGCAGATGGCGATGATGTCGAAATCGGGCCGGGCGAGCAGGGCCTCGTTGAAGCCGAGATGGATTGACGCACCCGGGGCCTGGGTGGCGAGGGCGGCTGTGCGGGTGGGGTCCTGGCCGCAGATCACCGTGACCTCGAAACGGTCGGGGTTGGCGAGGAAGCCCTTGAGGTGGGCGGCGCCGATGCCGGTTCCGATGATGGCGACGCGGTGGCGCTTCGGCATGGCGGTAGCTCCTACAACAAATCTGCGGCGGCGCGGGCGAGGGAGGCGGCGGCGGTGAGCAGCAGGGCGGCGAGGGCGAGAGGGCGGTAGGAGCGGGCGCCGAAGCGCTTGAAGCCCCAGGTGCCGAGCCAGCCGCCGACGAGCATCAGCGGCATGCCGAGCACGCCCAGCACGATGGCCGGTGTATCCAGCAGGCCGGCGGTGGCGACCATGGGCAGGCCGAGCAGCGAGACGATGGGGAAATACACCATCAGCGAGCTGCGCATCACCGGCAGCCGCTTTTCGAAGGCGAGGTAGTAGGCCACGGCGGGCGGGCCGGCCATGGCGGCGAGGCCGTGGAAGATGCCGGAGACGAAGCCGGTGCCGAGGGTGACCGCGGTGGTGGGGCGGTGTTCGGCCGGGCGCGGCTTCCAGGTGAGGGCCACGGCCACCAGCACCATCAGGCCGAGCACGGCGCGCACGATGGGCGCGGGGGTGATGGCGAGCGCGGCCACGCCCAGGGGCAGGCCGAGCAGGGCGCCGGCGGTGAGGCGGGCGATGCCGGGCCGGTCTGACTGTCGCCATTCCATGATGCAGTCGCGCAGGCCGATGCCCAGCTGCATCACCAGCACGGCGGCAACGGTGCGCGAGGGCGGCAAGGCGAGGCTGGCGAGCGGCACGGCGGCGAGCGCGAAGCCGAAGCCGGTGAAGCCGCGCAGCACGGCGGCGAACAGGATGGCGCCGATGGCGGTGGCCCAGGCGCCCCCTGTCAGGCCGAGGGTGGAGAGATCGAGCCCGGTCATGCCAAAGCGGTGTCGAACATCGCCTGCAACGTGGCGGCATCGGGCAGTTCGGGCGTGCCGATCATCACGATCCCGGTCTCGGCGCGGTCTTCGGCCGGGGTATAGGCCCAGCGGGCGGCGGCGTATTGCAGCAGCCGCCTGGTGCCTGGCGCGAAGCGGGCGATGCCCTTGAGGCGCAGCACGGAGGGGGGCAGGGCTTCCAGGATCGGGCGCAGACGGTCGCGGTCGATCGGGCCGGCGGGGCGCCAGTGCCAGGTGCGAAAGGGGTGGGTGGGGGCATCCGCGATGAAGCGGCTGGGGCGCGGGCGGGTGAGGGGATCGATGGGGAAGGAGAGGTCGGCGGCGGCGACCTTTCCGGCTTCGATATGGCGCAGCGGTGTGCCGGGGCGGATCTCCGCCAGCAGGCGTTCGGCGGGCGCGGGGTTGGCGAGGTCGGATTTGGTAAGCAGCAGCAGTTCGGCGTGTTCCAGCTGCAGGCGCACCGTGTCGGCGATCCACTTGTCATCCAGCTGGGCGGCCAGCGCGGTGGCATCGGCCAGTACTACCAGCGGTTCCAGCGAGAAGCCGGGCTCGATCAGCGCGAGCTGGGCGATGCGCCAGGGGTCGCCCACGCCGCTGGCCTCTACGATCACGTGCTCCGGCGCCGGGTTGCGCGCGACCAGGTTGGCCAGGGCGTCGCCGAGGTCGTCGCCCATGGCGCAGCACACGCAGCCATTGGCCAGGGCCACGCTGTCGCTGCCGGACTCCGCGATCAGCGAGGCATCGACGTTGACGGCACCGAAATCGTTGACCAGCACGCCCCAGCGCCGCTCTGCCGTGGCGAGCAGGTGGTTCACCAGCGTGGTCTTGCCGGCGCCGAGGAAGCCGCCGATGACAGTGAGGGGAATCGAGGCTGTCACTGCGCCGTGAACACGCGGCCGCCCAGCACGGTGGCGTGGACCGGGATGTCCTTGATGGTTTCGGGGGCGACGGAGAGCGGGTTGCTTTCCAGCACGGCGAAATCGGCGAACTTGCCCACGTCGATGCTGCCGATCAGGTGATCGAGCTTCAGCGTGTAGGCGGCCCCGAGTGTTACGGCGTGCAGGGCTTGCAGGGGCGTGATGCGCTCGCCCTCGCCCAGCACGCGGCCGGTGGGGGTGAGGCGGTTCACCGCGCACCACATGGTGAAGCGCGGGTCGATCGGGGTGACGGGCGTATCGGAATGGATGGCCAGCGGCACGCCCTGTTCCAGCGCGGTGGCGCAGGCATCCAGCCGCAGCGCGCGCGACGGGCCCATGGTGATGGCGCGGTGCTGCTCGCCCCAATAGTAGATGTGGTTGGCGAACAGGTTCACGCACATGCCGTTGGTGGCCATGCGGCGGAAGGTGGCGGCATCGGCCATCTGGCAATGCTGCAGCGTGTGGCGATGGTCGCGGCGCGGGTGCTTGGCGATGGCGCGGCCGACCATCTCCGTGGCCATCTCCGCCGCTTCGTCGCCATTGGTGTGGATGTGCAGGTGGGCGCCGATGGCGTGGTAGGCCTCCACGATCGCCTCCAGCTCTGCCGGCGCCACGTACCACAGCCCGTTGGGCGCGCCGTTGTGGTAGCCGGGCCAGCGTAGCCTGGCGGTGAAGCCCTGGATCGAGCCGTCCACCACGATCTTGACCATGCCGAAATGCAGCTTGTCGGTGGAGAGGCGCCGCAGTTCCTGGATGCGGGCGAGGCCGTCGGCCACTGCGTATTCGCGCTGCTGCATGGCGGGCACCAGGCGGATGGGATACTCCGCCTCCGACGTGGCCGTGGTGATTGCATCGACGATATCGGGGGTGAGCGCGTTGGACAGGTCTGTGCTGGTGGTAACGCCCACGCGCTGGGCGATCTTGCCATAGGTGCGGTAGGCCGGCGCATCCATCTTGCGCATCATGCCGCCATCGCCGCTGGCGCGCGCTGCGCGGCCCATTACGGCGGGGCCCAGCAGCTCCCCGGTCAGGTTGCCTTGCGGGTCGCGCAGCAGGCCATCGAGGTTGCTGTCGCGCGAGAAGTTGCAGGCCTCCAGCACCTTGGAATTCACGTTCATGATGTGGCCGGAGATGTGGCCGATGACGATCATGCGCTCGGTGGAAATCGCGTCGAGATCGGCCACCGTCATGCGCCGGCCTTCGAAGTAGATCGGGTCGAAGCCCCAGGCGGTGAGCGGCGTGGTGGCATCCGGCAGCTTCGCCGCCTCCGCCTTAAGGTGGGCCACCACCTCGGCGATGGACTTGAAGCCGCCGGCGGGCTGGCCATCCGGCGAGATGCGCGGGTAGTAGCCGACATAGGGCTTGCGCCAGACGATGCCGTCTGCCGCGTGGCCGTGGCCCTCGATGAAGCCGGGGACGATGACTTTCGTGGCGAAGCGGTCGTCGATGGTGCCGCCGAACTCGGCCGCGATTTCGGGCCCGCCATAGCCGAGGATGCGCCCTTCCTGCACCGCCACATGGGTGCAGCTGGGCAGCGAGCGGTTGAGGGTGACGATCTCGCGGGCGGCGAAGACGGTGACTGGTGCGGGCACGGCTGGCTCCTGCGGCGGATGCGGCATGATCGGCGCGATGCCGGCTGATGCCAAGGGCTTGCCGGCCCGATGGGCGGCGGCGAGGATGGGCGATGGCTGAAGACGCACGCGACCTGCTGGCGCTGGACGGGCTTCCGGCGGAGACGATCCTGGCCCTGCTGCACCGCGCCCGGGCGATGCGCGACGGGTGGTTGGGGCGGCGCATGCCGCAGGCGCTGGCCGGGCGGCGCGTGGCGCTGGTGGTGGATGATGGCGGCTGGCGCAACACCACGGCCTTCGAGCTGGGGATCCAGGCCATGGGGGGCATCTGCGCGCGGGCGCCGCTGAGCCTCGCGGGCAAGGAGGCGGTGGCCGATCTCGCCGCCTATCTGGACAATTGGGTGGATGCGGTCGCCATTCGCACGCCGGATCTCGATGCGCTGCGGGCGTTGGCGGCGGCGGCGCGGGCGCCGGTGATCAACGCGCGCACGCGGCGGAACCATCCCTGCGAGACGCTGGGCGATCTCGCCTTCCTGGCCGATCTCTGGGGCGGGTTGCGGCCGATGAAGGTCGCGGCGGTGGCGCCGATGGCGAACATCCTCGCCTCCTGGATGGAGGCCACCGCGGTGCTGCCGATCGAGGTGGTGCAGGTGGGGCCTGCGCATTGGCACGCGCCGCCCGCCCCGCGCTTTCGCGCCAGCACGGAGATGGCCGAGCTGCGCGATGCCGATGTGATCATCACCGATTGCTGGCCCGATGGTGGCGATGCGGCCGAACTGGTGCGCTGGCAGGTGACGGAGGCGGTGCTGGACGCCGGCCGCGCCATGTTCCTGCCATGCCCGCCGGTGACGCGCGGGCAGGAGGTGAGTGCCAGCGCCATGCGCCACCCCGCCTGCCGCGTGGTGGAAGCCAAGGCCTGGCTGCTGCACGCGCAGAACGCCGTGCTGGAATGGTGCCTGCCTTGATCTGCGGCAAGGCGGGGTCGCCACGCCGCGCCTAGGCTCCCGGCCGCAATGGCGGAGACCCGGGCATGAAGATCAAGGACGTGGAGCGCATCAACGGTTTGCTGAAGTCGCGCGCGGAGGTGTCGGAACTGATCGCCCGCGTGGCGCGCGCGGAGCCGGCGGATTGCCAGATGATGATCGAGCGCGGCGGCGACGGGTCGATCAAGCTTTCGGAGGAGGGGGCGGATTCCACCCATTTCCAGGGCTACCCGGTGAGCTTGGCGTTCCTCGGCAAACTGAAGGCGCTGGCGCTGGAGGAGTTGGGGGCGCGGCGGGCGGGGATTGAGGGGGATCTGGCGGCGATGGGCGTGGAGACGGAGGAGTAAGCGGTTCTCTTTTGAAAAAAAAGAACCAAAAAACTTTCGTTCGTTTGCGCCCACGCCGGAACGGGGCACAAACGAATGAAGTCTTTTTTGCTTCTTTTTTCTTTAGAAAAAAGAAGACGCTTTCTTACCCCTTGCGAACGTTCCAGAACAACGGCCGCGTCGCCTTGAGGATGCCGGTGACGTTGTTGCGCCGCGCGATCGGCTGGCGCCAGATGCCCAGCGGCACGAACGGCACTTCCTCCATCGCCAGCGACTGCATTTCGCGGCCCAGGCGCTGCTGGGTGGGCAGGTCGGGCGCGTCGTACCAGGCGTCGCGCAGGGCTTCCATCTTGGGGGAGTTGTACCAGCCGAACCACGCCTTCTCGCCCATGCCCCACAAGGCTGTGTAGACGGCGGGGTTGGAGAAGGTGAAGCCGTCGCCGTAGGTGCAGAAGATGCTCCAGCCGCCCTTCTCCACCGGTTCGCGGGAGGCGCGGCGCTGCACCAGGGCACCCCAGTCGGTGGAGACGTATTCCACGTTCAGCCCGATGTCGCGGCACACCTGGGCCGTCACCTGCGCCATGGCGTTGATCACGGCGAAGTCCGTCGGCGCCATGATGACGACCTTTTCGCCCTTGTAGCCGGACTCGGCCACCAGCTTCTTCGCCGCGGCGAGGTCGCGCTTGCCGGTGATCTTTTCCAGCCCGGCATCGGAGGCCAGCGGGGTGCCGGGGGTGAAAACGCCGACGCCGGACTGGGTGAGCTTGCTGTCCGCGCCCATGATGGCGGCCAGGAAGTCCTTCTGGTCCACCATGGCCAGCACGGCCTGGCGCAGCTTCACGTTGTTGAACGGGGGGTGCATATGGTTGAAGCGGATCAGCCCGGCATTGCCGAACAGGTCGGTGGTTTCCACCGTGACACCCGGGGCGCGGGCCAGCACCGGCAGCAGGTCGGCTAGCGGCTGTTCCAGCCAGCCCAGCTCGCCGGTCTGCAGGGCGGCGGCGGCGGAGGCGGCATCGCCGGTGACAAGCCATTCCACCCGCTCGATGTTCACCACCTTGCCGCCGGACATGTTGTTCGGCGCCTCGTTGCGCGGCGAATACTTGTCGAACTTGGCATAGACGGCGCGGGAGCCGCTGACCCACTCATCCTTCACGAAGCGGAAGGGGCCGGAGCCGACGTATTCCGTGATCTGCTGGAACGCGTCGGTCTTGGCCATGCGTTCCGGCATCATGTGGCAGTTGTTGGCGAATGCCATCGGGATCAGCGGGAAGGGCTTCTTCAGCCGGATCTCGAAGGTGCTGTCGGAGGTGGTGACCATTTCGTTCAGCTGGCTGGCGATGCGCTGGCCCATGCCGTCGCGCTTCATCCAGCGCAACAGGGAGGCGACGCAATCCTTTGCCAGCACCTTCTCGCCGTCGTGCCACAGCTGGCCGCCGCGCAGGGTGAGCTTCCAGGTGAGGCCGTCGGACGAGGTTTCCACGCCCGAGAGCATCTGCGGCTTGGGGTTCAGCCCCTCGTCGAAGTTCCACAGCTGGTCCCACACCATGTGGGCGTGGTTGGCGGCCACGATGGTGGTGGTCCAGACCGGATCGGGGTTGGCGAGGTTCGCCTGCGGCACGAATTTCAGCGTGCGGTTGGCGGCCTGGCTGTAGGCCGGGCGGGCGAGGCCGGTGGTGCCGGCCATGCCAAGGGCGGCGGCGCCGGTGAGAAGGCTCCTGCGGTTCATCTTTATGCTCTCCCTGCGGCCCCTCGTTCGGGGGCCCTATGGGAAGGAGCGTAGACGCGGAAAGGCGGGGCTTTCCAGGGGCAAATCTATCCCCTTTTGCGCAACGCCTCGATGGTGGCGCGCTCCGGGCGGGCGGTGCCGGTGGACATCACCGCGGCGGCGCCGGCGGCCAGGCCCCAGGCGAGCGCGCTTTCCGGGGCTTCGTTGCGGGCCAGGGCCAGGGTCATCGCGGCCAGGAAGCTGTCCCCGGCGCCGACGGTGCCGATGGCCTTCACCGGGATGGCCGGGCGGCGCACCACGCCGGATTGGGTGGCGAGCAGCGCGCCCTCGGCAGAGAGGGAGACGGCGATTCGCTCCGCCGCGCCCTCGCGCACCAGGCGGAGGGCGGCTTCGTCCTGCGCGGCGGCGGTGGGCAGGGGGTAGCCCACCAACTCCTCGAACTCGCGCAGGCTGGGCTTGATCAAGGCGAGGCCGTGGCCGAGGGCGGCGCGCAGGGCGGGGCCGGAGGTATCAAGCACCACGCGGCGGCCGGCTTCGTGCGCCACGCGGACGAGGCGTGCCAGCATGTCGGTGGCGATGCCGCGCGGCAGGCTGCCGGAGATCACCAGCCAGTCTGCGCCGGCCTGGGCGAGTGCTGCGGCGACGGCCTCGATTTCCGGCGGCTGCACCTGCGGGCCTTCGCCCACGAAGCGGTATTCGCTGCCGGCGGCTTCGTCGTGCACCGTCATGGAGATGCGGGTGTTGCCGGCGATCGGGATGGGATGGCAGGCGACGCCTTCCGCGGCGATCAGCTCCTCCAGGTGCCGGCCGAACACGCCGCCGGAGAGGATCATGGCGGTGGCCGGCGCGCCGAGTTCATGCAGCACGCGGGCCACGTTCACGCCGCCGCCGCCGGGGTCCATGCGCTCCCCATGCGTGCGCAGCTTGTGCTGGGGCACCACCTGCGGCGTGGCGCAGGCGATGTCGATGGCGGGGTTGAGCGTGAGGGTCAGGATCGGCTTCATGGGCGAGGCACCTTGCAAGGCGGCGGGGATGCTGGCACGGCTGGCTGATATGGGGGAGGGCGCCATGAGCGGAACCAACCGGGGCTTCAACTTCGTGTTCCTGCCGCCGCAGAACGAGATCTGGCGCGGCTGGGCCGAACGGCTGGCGCGCGAGGTGCCTGATGCCACCGTGGTGGTGGCCGAGGACATGGCGCAGGCCGAGGCGGCGATCGCGCAGGCCGATGGCGTGTTCGGCACCCTTACGCCTGCGTTGCTGGCGAAGGCCACAAGGCTGCGCTGGCTGCAGGCGCCGCAGGCCGCCCCGCCGGCCGGGTTCTACTTCCCGGAGTTGGTGGCGCATCCGCTGGCGGCGACCAATTTCCGCGAGATCTTCAACGACCATATCGGCGCGCACATCATGGCCTTCGTGCTCGCCTTCGCCCGCGGGTTCGACCGCTACATCCCGCAGCAGACGCGGCGCGAATGGAAGAAGCCGCCGGAGGATCACGGCGTGGTGCACCTGCCGGATGCCACGCTGCTGATCGTGGGGCTCGGCGGCATCGGCGCGGAAGCCGCACGCCTGGCCGCAGCCTTCGGCATGCATGTGATCGCCACCGATTTGCGCCGCGGCGCGCCGACCCCGGGCGTGGCCGAGCTGCACCGGCCGGAGGCGCTGGACGAATTGCTGCCGCGCGCCGATTTCGTGCTGCTGACCGTGCCGCACACCCCGGCCACCGAGGGCTTCATGAACCGGGCGCGGTTCCAGCGCATGAAGAAATCCGCCTTCTTCATCAATATCGGCCGCGGCATGACCACCAAGCTGGACGACCTCGTCGCCGCGCTGGAGGCGGGGGAGATCGCAGGCGCCGGGCTGGATGTGTTCGAGCAGGAGCCTTTGCCCGCCGACCACAAGCTCTGGACCATGCCCGGCGTTCTGATCACCCCGCACATGGCCGGCTATGGCCCGCATCTGAACGACCGGCGCTATGCCATCATCCGGGACAATTGCCGCGCCATGATCGAAGGGGCCCCGCTGCGCAACGTGGTGGACAAGGCTAACTGGTTCTGAGCGCGGCTCAGCGCTGGTCGATGGCGCAGCGGAAGCCGATATAGACCACGGCGGTGTCCGGCGGCTTGCTGGCGGCGTGGTCGCGGTGCATCTGCGCTGCGCCATACCACCAGCTGCCGCCGCGCGTCGGCTTCTCCGTGCCGGTGCCGCCCTCGGTCCATTCCCAGGCATTGGCGCCCATCTCGAACAGCCCGTTCACGCCAGGCGCGGTGCTGCCGGCGCGGGCGTGGCCGATGCCGCGCGCGAGCACGGCGCGATGGTCGAGCGCCGGTGCCGTGCCGCAGTCGCCCAGGCAATTGGCGCCGGCCGGGGTCTCGCCGGTGGGATAGGGATAGGTTCGCCCGGTGACTAAGGGCGCGGGCGGGGCGGCCCGGCGCTCGACATGCGCCGCCTCCAGCCACTCCGCATCGGTCGGCAGGCGCTTGCCGGCCCAGCGGCAGAAGGCTTGCGCCTCGCTGAAGGTGATGTGCACCGCTGGTTCGTCGTCGGCCGCCGGGGTGCCGAACGGGGTGCGCCAGGTCCAGCCCGGCTTCTTCGTCCAGCCCGACTCGAACACCTGGCCGCCGCCGTCGCGCTCCGCCTTCGTGATGGTGCCGGTGGCTTCGGCGAAGCGGCGGAATGCGCCCACCGTTACTTCCGTGCGGTCGATGGCGAAGCGGCCGATGGGTTGCATCTCGGCCGCCGCGGCCGGGGTGGCGAGCAGCAGAAGGGCGAGGATGGTGCGCATGGCGGGTGAGATGGGTTGAGCGCCGCCCCGCGCAAGCCGGTTCAGGTGCCGCCGAACCCTGATCCTGCCGCGGCCGGGGCCATGCGCACCAGCCGGGACTCCAGCACCGCCGCCTGCCGGTGCTTCACCGCCTCCCGGTAGAGGGGATCGCGGATCATTTCCACGAAGGCGACGACGGAGGGGTATTCGGCGATGAAGCACTCGTCCCAGCGCTCCCCGCCGGGGCCGATCAGCATCAGCTCGAAATTCCCCCGCCACACGATGCGCCCGCCGAGGCGGCTGAACACCGGATGGCTCTCCCGCCCATAGGCGGCATAGGCCTCCGCCCCCGTCGCCTCGCGCCCATCGGGATAGGCGGCGCGGTCGCGGAAGCGCACCAGGTTCAGCATGTGGATCGGGCCGGGCCGGTCATTGGCGCGGAAGGCGGCGAAATCTTCCTTGGTGGGGTCGATATGGCCCGTCATCTCAGGCTCCGGTGGTTTGGTGGAACTCGATCCAGTTGGCGTTGGCGCCGGCCGGCGTGGTGGCCAGCAGCGCCAGCGCGCCGGTGCCCTGGTGGATGGCGTAGCTGCGCACGGCGCCGGTGGTCTGGCTGGCGCAGAGCAGGAACCGGCCGGCGGGGTCGATCGCGAAACCACGCGGCATCGCTTCCGTGGCGAAGGACCCGATCGGCGCAAGCGTACCGCCCGGGCCGATGCGCCAGGCGGAGAGCACCTCCGTGAGCCGTTCGCTGGCATAGAGGAAGCGGCCGTCCGGCGTGATGTGGATGTCGGCGGACATGATCCGCTTGCCCTCTGGGACCGCGAAGCCGCGCGGCAGGGTGGAGACGGCCTGCATCGCTGCAAGCCGGCCGCCGGCATCCACGGTGCATGCCAGGATCGAGCCATCCAGCTCGCCCAGCACATAGGCGTAGCGGCCGCAGGGCGAGAAGCGCAGGTGCCGCGGCCCGCAGCCGGCATGGGTCTTGAGGCGCCCCACCTGCACCATTCGCCCGTTTTCGGGATCGATGGCCAATTGCAGCACCACGTCCCCGCCGAGGCATGGCACATAGGCGAAGCGGCCGGCGGCATCGGTGATCACGGCATGGGCGCGCATCGGCGTGTCGATCACCTGCCGGGCCGGGGCCGTGACTGCCCCGTTCGCGCCGATGGCGTGGCTGGTGGCGATGGCGCCGGGGTAGGAGGCGGCGAGCAGGTTTCTGCCGGATGGCTCCACCACGATATAGGCCATGGCGTCATCAAGGTTCGCCGCGCCGAGATGGGTCAGCGCCCCCGTGGCCTTGTCCACCGCGTAGCTGCTGCACGGGAACGGCGCGATCCGCACCGCGGCATGCAGCACGCGCCGGTCTGGCGAGAAGGCCAGCGGCATCGACATGCCCGGCCCGGTTGGGCCAGGGACCAGCGTGCTGGCGCGCTTCGTCAGAGCGCCTGTTTCGCGGTCCATCGCGAAGGTGACGATGGCGCGCTCATCGGCGCAGGAGACATAGGCCAGCAGCTCGGACATCGGGGGCTCCTAGGGACGGCGGTCGATGAAGGCGGCCCAGACCGGGTTGGGCGACCAGATTCCGGCCAGATGGGCGCGCGCCTCCGCCTCCGGCAGGCCGAGCACGTCGCGCCGGTAGCGGGCCAGGAAGGCCGAGACGCGGTAGTTGGCGGCGCAGTGCACATGCACCAATTCGCCCTCCAGCCGCTGCATCGCCGCGGCGAAGGCGGTGAAGTCGGCCTCGGTGGGGGCTGCGAAATCCACGGGGATGTTGAGGTATTCCATCCCCAGCGCCCGCACCTTGTCCGCCTCGCCCGGGAGGGTAAATCGGCCCTCATGCGGGGCGAGGTTGATCACGCAGCGCACCCCCAACGCGGCCAGCGCGGCCAGCTGTGCCTCGGTTGGCTGGCCGGAGGTGGTGATCCGGCCGTCCAGCCGGTGCCAGTGATAGATGTCGGTCGGGTCGGCCATGGCCGGATTGCGCACGGCCGGGCCCGCTGCGTCAATCGTGCCGCCGGATCGCCATGGGGCTTGCCAGCGCGCACCGGCGTGGCAAAACGGGGGCAAGGGGGACCCATGGTCGATCTGACACGGATTTACGATGTTCTGGTGATCGGCGGCGGCAACGCGGCGATGACGGCGGCCGTCACCGCGCGGCAGGCCGGTGCCAGCGTGCTGGTGCTGGAGCACGCGCCCAAGGCGCTGCGCGGCGGCAACTCGCGCCACACCCGCAATTTGCGCGCCATGCACCAGGCGCCCACCTCGGTGCTCACCGAGGCCTATCTGGAAGACGAATACTGGGACGACCTGCTGCGCGTGACCGGCGGGCAGACCGACGAGAACCTGGCCCGCATGACCATCCGCGCCAGCGAGGCGGCGTTGCCGTTCCTGGAGGAATGCGGCGTGCGCTTCCAGCCGTCGCTGACGGGCACGCTCAGCCTGTCGCGCACCAACGCCTTCTTCCTCGGCGGCGGCAAGGCGCTGCTGAACGCGGTGTATGCCACGGCGGAAAAGCTGGGCGTGGACATACTGTATGATACCGAGGTGCGGGAAGTGCACCTGGAGGACGGCTTCGCCCGCGAGGTGGACATCAACCACAAGGGTTTCCCGGAGACGGTGCGCGCCAAATGCGTGATCGCCAGCTCCGGCGGGTTCCAGGGCAATCTGGACTGGATGCGCCAGTACTGGGGCGATGCGGTGGACAATTTCGTCATCCGCGGCACGCCCTATGCCAAGGGGCGGGTGCTGAAGAACCTGTTGGCCCAGGGCATCGCCCAGATCGGCGACCCCACCCAGTTCCATGCCGTGGCACTGGATGCCCGTGCGCCGCAATTCGATGGCGGCATCGTGACAAGGCTGGATTCGGTGCCGTTCTCCATCGTGGTGAACCAGCACGGACAGCGTTTCTATAACGAGGGCGAGGATGTCTGGCCCAAGCGCTATGCCATCTGGGGGCGCCTGATCGCCCAGCAGCCCGGCCAGATCGCCTATTCCATCTGCGACGCGAAATCGGTGCCGCTGTTCATGCCCTCCGTCTTCCCGGCGATCACCGCCGGCAGCGTGGGCGAGCTGGCGCAGAAGATGGGGCTGGACCCGGCGACGGTGGAGGCCACAGTGCGCGAGTACAACGCCGCCGTGCAGCCGGGCAACTTCAACGACCGCACGCTGGATGGCTGCCACACGGAGGGGTTGACCCCGCCGAAAACCAACTGGGCCCGCACCATCGACCAGGCGCCCTTCATCGGCTACCCGCTGCGGCCCGGCATCACCTTCACCTATCTCGGCGTGAAGGTGAACGAGCGTGCCCGGGTGCTGATGGACAACGGCAAGCCTACCGCCAATCTGTTCGCCTCGGGCGAGATCATGGCGGGCAACATCCTCGGCAAGGGCTACCTTGCGGGGTTCGGCATGACTATCGGCACCGTGTTTGGAAGAATTGCCGGAGCGGAGGCGGCGAAGCATGCGCGCAATTGACGCCGCTCGGCACAGCCGCAGCGACCGCTTAAACAATCACGCGGAGGCCGCGAAGCATGCGCGAAACTGACGCGATCGCCGAAGCCCGGCGCAACCTCGAGGTCTGCAACGCCTGCCGCTACTGCGAGGGCTATTGCGCCGTGTTCCCGGCCATGGAGCAGCGGCGCGAGTTCAGCCCGGTGGATCTCGGCTACCTCGCCAATCTCTGCCATGGCTGCCGCGGCTGCTTCTATGCCTGCCAGTATGCGCCGCCGCACGAATTCGGCATCAACCTGCCGAAGGTGTTCGCGGAGATCCGGCAGGAAAGCTACGTGGAATACTCCTGGCCGCGCCCGCTCGGCCGGCTGTTCGAACGCAACGGCACCGTGGTTTCGGTGGCCGCGGCGCTGATCACCGCGCTGGTGATGATCGGCACGGCGCTGTTCCAGTCGCCGGAGCGGCTGTTCGGCACGCATCGCGGCGAGGGCGCGTTCTATGCCGTGATCCCGCACAACGTGATGGTGCTGCTGGCTGGCTCCACCTTCGTGTTCGCGCTGGTGGCGATCGCGATCTCCATCGCCCGCTTCTGGAAGGAAGCCGGCGGCGGGGCGGGGCCGGTGGGCAAGCCCTTCCTCAAGGCGGCGCATGATGCGCTGACGCTCAAGAACCTCGGCGGCGGCGGGCATGGCTGCAACGACAGGGACGGCAGCTTCGGCATGGAACGACGGCGCCTGCACCACGCGCTGTTCTACGGGTTCCTGCTCTGCTTCGCCTCCACCAACGTGGCCACGTTCTACCATTACGGGCTCGGGCTGCAGGCGCCGTACGGCTTCCTGAGCTTGCCGGTGATCCTGGGAACGGTGGGCGGCATCGGCATGACGGTGGGCTCGGCCGGGCTGATCTGGCTGAAGATCGTGGGCGATCCGGAACCCGTCTCCCGCCGGCTGCTGGGGGCGGACTACGCCATGCTGGTGCTGCTGCTGCTGGTGGCCGTGACCGGCCTGGTGCTGCTGGCGGTGCGCGCTACCCCGGCCATGGGCATCACGCTGGCGATCCATCTCGGCTTCGTGCTCGCCCTGTTCGTGGCGCTGCCCTATAGCCGCATGGTGCACGGCGCCTATCGCTTCGCCGCGCTGGTGCGTGCCGCACGGGAGCAGCACTGACGCCGCCTTGCGATGGTGTATGGTGCGGCTGCGAGGGAGAAAACCATGAAGCAGCCGGACTTCGAAGCCATCATCATCGGCGCCGGCATGTCCGGCCTGTATCAGCTGCACCGCCTGCGCCAGTTGGGCATGAAGGTGCTGGTGCTGGAGGCCGGCACCGGCGTGGGCGGCACCTGGTACTGGAACCGCTACCCCGGTGCGCGCTTCGATTCCGAAAGCTATTCCTACGGCTATTCCTGGTCGAAGGAGCTGCTGCAGGATTGGGATTGGTCGGAGCATTTCGCCCCGCAGCCGGAGACGGAACGCTACCTGAACCACGTGGCGGACCGCTTCGATTTGCGCCGCGACATCCGCTTCGAAAGCCGCGTGGCCAGTGCACATTGGAACGAGGGCGACCGGCTCTGGGTGCTGACGCTGACCGACGGCACCGAATTCACCTGCCGCTTCCTGGTCACCGCCATCGGCCCGCTTTCCGCCCCGGTGGTGCCGAAGATCGAGGGCCTCTCCAGCTTCAAGGGCGAGGCCTACTACACCGCGCTGTGGCCCAAGGATCCCGTGAGCTTCGAAGGCAAGCGCGTGGCCGTAATCGGCACCGGCGCCACCGGGGTGCAGACCATCCAGGAAGTGGCCAAGACCGCCGGCAGCCTCACCGTGTTCCAGCGCACGCCCAACTGGTGCGCCCCGCTGCTCAATCGGCCGATCCCCAAGGAGGAGATGGCGCAGATCCGAGCCGGCTACCCTGCGTTGTTCGACCGCTGCCAGCAAACCTTCGCCGGCTTCCTGCACACCGCCGATTCCCGCCACACCTTCGAGGTGAGCCAGGAGGAACGCGAGGCGTTCTGGGAGAAGCTTTACAACGAGCCTGGCTTCGGCATCTGGGTCGGCAATTTCATGGACGTGCTGACCGACCGTGCGGCCAATGCGGAGCTGTCCGCCTTCGTCGCCCGCAAGATCCGCGAGCGTGTGAAGGACCCGGCGGTGGCCGAGAAGCTGATCCCCACCAACCACGGCTTCGGCACCCGCCGCGTGCCGCTGGAGACACGATATTACGAGGTCTACAACCAGCCCAATGTGCGCCTGGTGGACATCAAGGAAACCCCGATCGAGCGCATCACGGAAACCGGCATCGTCACCGCCGCCGAGACCTTCGAGTTCGACATGATCGTGTTCGCCACCGGCTTCGATGCGCTGACCGGCGCCTTCGACCGGATCGATTTCCGCGGCGTGGACGGGGTGCGCCTGCGCGAGCACTGGCAGGGCGGGCCGAAGACCTTCCTGGGCGTGCAGGTGCAGGGCTTCCCCAACATGATGATGCTGATGGGGCCGCACACGGCGCTGGGCAACCTGCCGCGCAGCATCGAATACAATGTCGATTGGGTCTCGCGCCTGATCGTCTTCCTGCGTGAGCGCGGGATGTCGCGGGCGGAAGCCACGGCCGAGGGCGTGCAGGCCTGGACCGAGCATGTGCGCATGATGGGCGAGGGTCTGCTGGCCAATGAGGTGGATAGCTGGTTCACCGGCATCAACCGCAACATCGAAGGCAAGACCACGCGCATCATCGCCCGCTACAGCGGCAGCGCGCCGGATTACCGCAAGCGCTGCGAGGAGGTCGTGGCCGCCGGCTATGCCGAATTGGCACTCGGCTAGGCCAAGCCAACGACAATCCGGCCTTCGCGCATGATCCTGCGCCGTGCCGTTCTGGGGGGCGGGCTGCTGCTACCCTTCCTGGGGCGGGTGGCGCGCGGCCAGGGTGCGCCGCTGGTGTTCCTCGGCGACCGGGCATTGCCGCCCTATGAGTTCCTGGAAGGCGGTGTGGCGCGGGGGGCGAATGTGGACCTGGCCCACGCCATCGGCCGCCTGCTGGGCCGCCCCGTGGAGGTGCGGCTGCTGGACTGGGACGAGGCGCAACGCCGCCTGCTGGGTGGCGAGGGCCATGCGCTGACCATGCTGGGCCGCAGCGAACAGCGTGACTGGCGCTACGATTTCTCCCAGCCGACGATGCCGGCGCTGTTCGGCTTCTTCGTGCGCGCCGACCAGGAACGCCAGTTCGTGGCGCGCAACCGCTTCGCCGGCGTGCGCATCGCCATCACGCGCGGTGGCCTGGCCGCGGAACTGCTGGCCGTCAGCCATCCCGATGCGGAGCTGGTGGAGGTGGCGAACCTGCCGCAGGGGATCGACCTGCTGCGAACCGGGACCGTGGACGCGCTGGCGGGAAATGCCTGGGCGATCCGGTACCTGCTGGTGCAACGCGGCATCACGGGGGTGAACGAGCTGCCGCCCTTCGCGCGGAGCTCCGGCAACATCGCCGTGCGCGAGGGCGACAATGCCCTGCTGGCAGAGATCGACCGTGCCTTGTCCCTGCTGAAGGCGAGCGGCGAGTTCGATGCCATCCTGGACCGCTGGTCGGGCAACGGGGCCTATCTGGTGCCGGATTGGGTGGTGCACGCGGCGATTGCCGGGGGAACGACGGCAGCCCTGGCGCTGGCGGGGTTGGGCTGGCAGGCGATGCGGTTGCTGCGGGAGGTGCAGGAGCGGGAGCGGGCCGAGGCGGCGCTGGCCGCCAGCCAGGAGCGCCTGGCGCTGGCCTCCGCCGCCGCGGGGCTGGGGGTGTTCGACGTGGACACGCGCAGCCGGACCGGGATCGTCAACCGCGAGTTCCGCGCGCTGTACGGCCTGCCGCCCAGCGAGAGGCCGTTGCCGCAGGCGGAGTGGCTGGCCTGTATCCATCCGGAGGACCGGACACGGCTGGCGGCAATCGCGGAAGAGACGTTTCGCGCCGGCGGGGACTACAGCGCGGAGTACCGCATCGTGCGGCCCGACAACGGCGCGGTGCGCTGGATCGCGGCGCGTGGTTCCGTGGTGGCGGCGCGCGATGGGGTGCCGGCGCGGATCGTGGGGATCAGCCAGGATATCACCGAGCGGCGGCAGGAGGAGGAGCGGCAGATGCTGCTGGCGCGCGAGGTGGATCACCGGGCGCGCAACGTGCTGGCGGTGGTGCAGAGCGTGGTGCGGCTGACGCGCAGCGAGGACCCCAAGGATTTCGCCGCCGCTGTGGAAGGGCGGGTGGCGGCGCTGGCGCGGGCACATTCACTGCTGTCGCGCGATCGCTGGACCGGGGCGGAGCTGCAGGAAGTGGTGCGCGAGGAGTTCGCGGCCTATCGCGATGCGGCGGCGCCGGAGCTTTCGGGGCCGGCGCTGCGGCTGGATGCCGCCGCGGTGCAGCCGCTTTCGATGGTGGTGCACGAGCTGGTGACCAATGCCGCCAAGTATGGCGCGCTGTCGTTGCCCGGCGGGCGAGTGCGGATGGGGTGGCGGCTGGCGCCGGGGGAGGATGGCGGGCGGCTGCTGGTCGAGTGGGAGGAGCGGGGCGGGCCGCAGGTTGCCGGGGAGCCGGCGCGGCGGGGATTCGGCAGCGCGCTGATCGGGGCCACGGTGCGCGGCCAGTTGGGCGGGCGGTTCGAGACGCACTGGGCGCCGGGGGGGCTGCGCTGCACGATCGACCTGCCGGCGCAGGGAACGCTGGCGGCGCAGCCGTGTGGGCTGCAGGAGGCGGCGTTGTATGGGCGGCGGGTGCTGCTGGTGGAGGACGAGCCGCTGGTGGCGCTTTCGCTGCAGGAGATGCTGCAGGATGCCGGCTGCACCGTGCGGGGACCTGCCTCCACCCTGGCGTAAGCGGAGCGCCTGGCCGGGGAGGATGGGTTGGATGCGGCGGTGCTGGACGTGAACCTGCCGGGCGGGCCATCGCTGCCGCTGGGGGCGTGGCTCGCGGCGCGGGGGGTGCCGGTGGTGTACGTGACCGGGCTGGAACGGGTGCCCGGCCGGGAGGGCGCGGTGGTGCTGCGCAAGCCGGTGCGGCCCGAGGCGCTGCTGGCGGCGCTGGGGCGGGCAATGCGGCGGGCAGGCTGACGGTTCAGCCGCGGGCGCGCATCTCCTCGCTGGGCTTGCGGTCCTGGGCGCGGGAATAGATGGCGGCGGCGACCACCAGCACCACGGCCATGAAGGCGAACAGGAAGCGGTAGGCGCCCTCCGTGCGGGTGCCGTCGGCGAGCGGTTCGAAGCTGCCGAGGATGACGCCGGAGAGGGTTTGCATGCAGGCGACGCCGAGCATGACGGAGGTGTTCATCGTGGCCATGCCGCGGCCGATCAGGCGGTCGGGGAAGATGCCGCGGCCATGGGCCATGATGACGGTGCTGCAGGCGCTGAGGCTGCCGATGGCGATGATGGCGGCCACGGCGAGCCAGGCCGGCGGGTGCGAGAGGGCGGCGAGCAGGGCGAGGATGGCAGCCACGGCCAGCGTGCCGGCGATGGCGATCCATTTGCGGGTATCGAGGATGCGGTCGAGCGGGCCGAAGACGAGCATGCCGATCTGGTAGGCAATGACGGCGGCGAGCAGGACGTGGCCGGCCTGGATGGCCGTGAAGCCGTGCACCTCGCGCAGGAAGGGGCCGCCCCAGAGGCCCTGGATGGTGAAGGTGCAGGCGTAGTTGCAGAAGTTCAGCGCCAGGATGAACTTGAGCGTGGGGTTGCGCAGCACCTCGCCCAGGCCACGCAGCATCTCGCGCGGGGATTCCGGGGTGCGCGAGAGGAAGGGGTGGCCCGGCGGCGCATCGCGCACGATGAACCAGACGGCAATCGCGGCCAGCGCGGTGAAGGCGACGACGGCGCCGAAGAGCGGGCGCCAGCCCACCAGCAGCACGCCCCAGGCCAGCGGCGAGGTGGCCATGAGGTTGCCGAGCAGGCCGATGGCCAACACCATCGAGGTGACCTGGGAGAACAAATTGGGCGGGAACCAGCGGGTGATGACCACCATGCTGCCGATCAGCATCACGCCGAAGCCGGCGCCCATCAGCACGCGGCCGGCGAGCAAGGTGGGCCAATCCGGGGCGAGCGCGAACACCGTGCCGCCGATGGTGGCCAGCACCAGCATGCCGGTGACCGTCTTGCGCGGGCCGTAGCGGTCGAACAGGAAACCCACCGGGATCTGCATGGCGGAGAAGCCGAAGAAGAAGGCGCCGGTGAGGGCGCCGAGGGCTTCCGGGCCGATGGCGAGATCCCGCATCAGGTCCAGCCCGATGGTGACGTTGGCGGCGCGGAAGAAGTGGCTGGCGACATAGGCGGTGGCGAGCGTGGCCACGATGACGATTGCCTGACGGCTGATCCGTTCGGCCATGCGCCGGCGTCTCCCCCCATGTGTTGCGTGTGGACCTATCACGCGGGCGGGGCGCGGGCTATCCAGCCGGGATGGAGGAAACCCGACACCACGACCGGCGCGGCAACCTGCGCGGCGCGATGGCGATGCTGGGCGCGATCGCGCTGTTCATCATCAACGACGCGATGATCAAGCTGGCCAGCGATGGCGTGCCGGCGGCGCAGACCATCGGCGTGCGCGGCGTGTTCGCGACCACCTGGGTGGTGCTGGCGGTGACGGTGGCCGGGCTGTGGCACCAATCCCACCATGCGCTGGACCGGCGCACGATGGGGCGCGCGGCCCTGGATGTGGGCAGCACCTTCACCTACCTGATCGCGCTGTTCCACATGCCGCTGTCGCTGGCCGTGGCGATCGGGCAGACGGCGCCGCTGATGATCCTCTGCCTTTCCGTGCTGTTCCTGCGCGAGCGGGTGCCATGGGCGCGGTGGGTGGCGGTGGCGGTGGGGTTCGCCGCGGTGCTGCTGGTGGTGCGGCCGGGGAGCGAGGGGTTCAGCGCCTGGGCGCTGCTGACGCTGTTCGGCACGCTGATCAGTGCGATGCGTGACATCTACACGCGGATCGTGCCGGCGCGGGTGCCGTCGCTGATCATCACGTTGGCGACCGCGGTGGCGGTGACGGTGACGGGGGTTTCGCTGACCGCGCTGCATGGGTGGGTGCCGATGCGCGGGGAGCAATGGGCGCTGCTGTTCGGGGCCTCCGTGTTTCTGGCCGGGGGGTATCACCTGGCGATCGTGGCAATGCGCCATGGCGAGGTGAGCTTTGTCGGTGGGTTCCGCTATGCGTCCCTGCCCTTGGCCGCCGCGGTGGGGTTCGTGGTGTGGGGGCACTTGCCGGATTTTGTGGCCGTGTTGGGGATGGGGATGATTGTGGGGGCGGGATTGTATCTGTTTCGGTCGGGGCGGAAGTAATTAAGAAGAGAAATAAAGCACAAAACTGACCGTAGAATACGGATTCGCGTTAAAATTACAGATGATGGATCAAAAATATTTTGATCTGATTTGGTTGGAAGAATCCGATATTCAGCTCCAACCGGGGCTGCCCGCTTGACCTACATCATGGCAGCCCGGCCTGCGGCCGCCCCATGGTCTGGCGTGGCTTTCCATCCCGTCCTACGCAAGGAGCATCTTCATGGTCAGGAATGTCGGTGGCATTGATCGGGTTCTGCGGATCGTCTTGGGGCTTGCCCTGATCGGGCTCACGCTGGCCGGGGTGATCGGATGGTGGGGATGGATCGGTATCGTGCCGCTCGGCACCGCGCTGATTGGCTTCTGCCCGCTCTACCCGCTGCTTGGCCTCAACACCTGCCCGGCGGGCCGTAGCGCCACCTGATCCGGTGTGCCTGCGTCTGCTTCTCCCCTCGCAGCGTTTGCCGGGGCGCTCGCCGGCGCGCACGCGGGTCAATCGTCCGCATATCATCCTTGCCGACGAGCCGACCGCGGCGCCGGATTCAGAGCGCGCGCGTCGTGATGGACCTGCTGCGGCAGGTGGCGCGGGAGCAGCAGGCGGCGGTGTCGGCCGGGATCAGCCCAACGGCTGGGCCTTCGCGCTGAACTGGTCGAAGGCCTCAACCGCCTGGGCGGCGTACATGACAGAGGGGCCGGCGCCCATGTAGATCGCCATGCCGAGCGTCTTCATGACCTCCTCGCGGCTCGCGCCATTGCGCACCGCGGCCTCGGCGTGGAAGGCGATGCATGCATCGCAGCGCGTGGCGACGCCGATGGCGAGGGCGATCAGCTCCTTGGTTTTCGTATCGAGTGCCTTTGGTTCCAGCGCTGCGCGGGCGATGGCGGAAAAGCCCTTCATCACATCGGCCGCGCCGCCGCGCAGGTCGCGCAGTGGGGCGGACACGCTGGCGGCGAGATCGGGCCAGTTCTTGTGCATGGGCGGGGGTCCGTTCCGGCAGGGGTTACTTGAAGGCGCAGCCGGCCGGAACGCCCAGGGCCTTGAAGACCATTGCGGCGGGGCAGAAGCCGGTCAGGGCGGCCTGGATCATGTTCAGGCCGGCGAAGGCGGCGAGCAGCAGGAACCACGGGCTGACGAACCAGCCGAGCGCGAGGCCGGCGAGCACGACGAAGCCGGCAAAGGCGAGGACGGCGCGATCGAGGGTCATCGGTAGGGTCCTTTCAGGTGGGGAGGTGCTGGCGGGTCCAGCGGATGATCTGCTCGGCCGGCATGGCGCCGGTTGTCTGTGCCAGGACACGGCCGTGATGCAGGAGGAAAAGCGACGGGATGCTGCGCACGCCGAGGCGGGCGGAGATCTGCGGCGCCTGGTCGGCATTGAGCTTCAGCAGGCGGACATCGGGCTCCAGCACCGCGGCCGCGCGGGCGAACTGGGGCGCCATGGTTCGGCAGGGGCCGCACCAGGGGGCCCAGATGTCGACCAGCACGGGCACGTCGCCGGCCTGGGCGTGGCGGTCGAAGCCGGCTTCGTCGATCTCGTGGGGTTCGCCGTCGAACAGGCGGGCCTTGCAGGCGCCGCAGAGGGCCTGGCTGCGCCGGTCTACGGCAACGCGGTTGGTGGCGGCACAATGCGGGCAGACGATGTGGTGGCTGCCGGTCATGACGGTCCTTTCCGGGTGGCTCCCTGATGGTCAGGTGCCGTGGCGGTTGACTTCATATCCAAAAATTCGTATTTACGCAAGTATTAATATAGACCCTGCCCAGATGTCCGCGGCGGCCGGATCGGCCAGCGGGCTGCTCAAGGCGCTAGGCCATCCCATCCGCATGATGATTCTATGCCTGCTGGTGGAGCGCGAGCGCGCCGTCGGCGAGCTGGCCGGGCTGCTGGGCGCGCGGGACTCGACGATCTCCCAGCACCTGTCGCGGCTGCGGCGCGAGGGGCTGGTTGCGGCGCGCCGTGACGGCCAGACGATCTGGTATGCGATCGCCAGCGACCCGGCCCGGCGCGTTCTGGAAACGCTTGCCTCCATCTACTGCGCCGCCCCGCCGCCTGCGCCACCCCCTGCCTGGAGTTCCCGCCCGTGACCAGCTTGCCCGCATGCGGCCTTTGGGCTGTGCTCGCCTTCGCGCTCTGGCTGCCCCCCGCCGCCGCGCAGGAGGGGTTCACCGTGCGGGTGGCCCCGCTGGCCGACCAGAAGGCGGTGTTCGCCACCGTGGAGAGCCTGGACGTGGTGCCGGCGCGGGCGCGCATCGGCGGCACGGTCGGGCGGTTGGCGGTGCGCGCGGGCGATCGGGTGGAGGCCGGCCAGGTACTGGCGGTGGTGGCCGACCAGAAGCCGCTGCTGCAGCTGGGCGCGCTGGACGCGCAGCTGGCCGGGCTGCGCTCGGCCCTGGAGCAGGCGCGGGCGGACCAGGCGCGGGCAGAGACGCTGTTCCGCCAGGGCTCCGGCCCCAGGGTGACAATGGACCAGGCGCGCACGGCGGTGGAGGTGGCGATGGCCACCATCCAGGCACGGCTGGCCGAGCGTGGCGTGGTGGACCAGCAGATTGCCGAGGGGGCGGTGCTGGCGCCGGTGCACGGGCGGGTGCTGGCGGTGCCGCTGACCGATGGCTCCGTGGTGCTGCCGGGCGATGTGCTGGCGCAGATCGCCGGGCAGGAGGCAGTGCTGCGGCTGCGCGTGCCGGAGCGCCACGCGGCGTTCCTGCGGGTGGGAGACCGGGTGCGGCTGGATACCGAGGGGCGGGTCGCCGGCCCCGGCTTCGGCACCGTGACGCGGGTGTATCCGCGCATCGAGGACGGGCGCGTGGTGGCCGATGCGACCATGGCGGGGCTGGATGCGTTCTTCGTGGGCGAGCGGGTAACGGTGTGGATCGGCACCGGGGCGCGGCCGGGAATGGTGGTGCCGGCCGGGCTGCTGCGCACGCGCTTCGGGCTGGACTATGCGCTGGTGCGGCGCGACGGGCGCGCGGTGGAGACGCCGGTGCAGCGCGGCCGGCCGACACCCTCGCCGGAGATGCCGGACGGGGTGGAGATCCTGTCCGGCCTCGTGGCCGGCGACGTGCTGGCCGCGCCATGAGCACCGATCTGGGCCTTTCCGGCCGGCTGACCGCGGCGACGATCCGCTCGCCGCTGACGCCACTGTTCCTGATCGCGGCGCTGGTGGCCGGGATGATCGCGCTGCTGGTGATCCCGCGCGAGGAGGAGCCGCAGATCAGCGTGCCGATGGTGGACATCCTGGTGGCCGCCGACGGGCTGCGCGCACCGGATGCGGTGGAGCTGGTGACCAAGCCGCTGGAGGCGATCATCAAGGCGATCCCGGCGGTGGAGCACGTGTACAGCCAGACGCAGGATGACCGCGTGATGGTGACCGCCCGCTTCAAGGTCGGCACATCGGAGGATGACGCGGTGCTGCGGGTGCATGACCGCATCCGCGCCAACCTGCAGCGCATTCCGCCGGGGATCGCCGAGCCGCTGGTGGTGGGGCGCGGGATCAACGATGTCGCCACCGTGGTGCTGACGCTCTCCCCCGCGCCGGAGGCGGCGGCGCAATGGACCGACCGGCGGCTGTTCGAACTCGCCGGCAAGCTCCAGGTGGAGCTCACCAAGGTGGAGGACATCGGCACCAGCTACGTGGTGGGCACCAGCCCGGACCAGATCCGGGTGGAGCCGGACCCGGAGCGGCTGGCGCGCTACGGCGTGACCCTGCAGCAACTGACGGCCAAGGTGCGCGACGCCAACCGCTCCTTCGTGGCCGGCCAGGTGCGCGACGGCGGGGCAAGCCGGGTGGTGGCGGCGGGGCAAACGTTGGCGGGCGTGCCGGATATCGGCCTGCTGCTGATCGCCACGCGCGACGGGCGGCCGGTGTATGTGCGCGATGTGGCCGAGGTGCGGGTGGGCGCCGCGGCCGAGGACGTGCGGGTGTGGAATGTCAGCCGCGCCGCCGACGGCACGTTGCAGCACGCACCTGCGGCCAGCCTGGCGCTGGCCAAGCGCGCCGGCGCCAATGCCGTGGTGGTGTCGGGCGCGATCCTGGATCGTGTGGAGCGGCTGAAGGGGCGGCTGCTGCCGCCGGAGATCCGCGTGGAGGTCACGCGCGACTATGGCGCCACGGCGAACGAGAAGGCCAACGAGCTGCTGTTCCACCTGGGCCTGGCGACCGCTTCGATCGTCGTGCTGATCGCGCTCGCCATCGGCTGGCGCGAGGCGGTGGTGACGCTGGTGGTGATCCCGACCACGATCCTGCTGACCATGCTGGCGGCGCAGCTGATGGGCTACACCATCAACCGCGTGAGCCTGTTCGCGCTGATCTTCTCCATCGGCATCCTGGTGGATGATCCCATCGTGGTGGTGGAGAACATCGCCCGGCACTGGGGCATGGCCGATGGCCGCCCGCGCCTGCAGGCGGCGGTGGAGGCGGTGGGGGAGGTGGGCAACCCGACGGTCATCGCCACGCTGACGGTGGTGGCGGCGCTGCTGCCGATGCTGTTCGTTTCCGGGCTGATGGGACCCTACATGGCGCCGATCCCGGCCAATGCCTCGGCGGCGATGCTGTTCTCCTTCTTCGTGGCGATGGCGGTGGCGCCGTGGCTGATGCTGAAGCTGGCCCCCAGGGAGCAGGGGCGGGGTGGGGCGCCGGGCCACGCGCAGGGCGAGGGAAGGCTGGGTGCGCTCTATCGCCGCGTCGCCACGCCGCTGCTGCGCACGCGG
The DNA here is from genome assembly GCA_026400815.1 of Alphaproteobacteria bacterium. Classification (GTDB taxonomy): domain Bacteria; phylum Pseudomonadota; class Alphaproteobacteria; order Acetobacterales; family Acetobacteraceae; genus CAMDGX01. The sequence goes on along the minus strand of JAPLOI010000071.1, from coordinate 72,756 downwards.
GCGCGGGCCTGGGCTTTCCTGTTGGCCGTGGGAGTGGCCACGCTGGCGGTGTGCATCGCCTTCTACACGCGCGACGTGACGGTGAAGCTGCTGCCGTTCGACAACAAGAGCGAGTTGCAGGTGGTGCTGAACCTGCCGGAGGGCGCCACGCTGGAGGAGAGCGAACGGCACCTCTTCGCCGCCGCCGCGATCGCCGCCGCCCTGCCGGAGACGCTTTCGGTGCAGATCCATGCCGGCACCGCCGCGCCGTTCAACTTCAACGGGCTGGTGCGGCACAGCTACCTGCGCCGCGCGCCCGAGCTGGGCGACCTGCAGGTGAATCTCGCGCCCAAGCAGGCGCGCACGCGCAGCAGCCACGCGGTGGCGCTGGAACTGCGCCGCCTGCTGGCCGCGCTCGCCTTGCCGGCCGGCGCGACGCTGCAGGTGGTGGAGGTGCCGCCCGGCCCACCGGTGCTGGCCACGCTGCTGGCCGAGATCTACGGGCCCGACATCGCCACGCGCCGCGCCGTGGCGGAGGAGGTGAAGAAGGTCTTCCGCACCGTGCCCTATGTGGTGGACGTGGGCGACAGCTACGGCCATCCGCGCCCGCGGCTGCGCCTGTCCATCGACCAGGAGCAGCTGGAGCATTTCGGCGTGGAGCAGAGCGACGTGTACGACACGATCCGCACCCTGTTCAGCCAGCAGCGCGTGGGCACCTCGCATCGCGGGGAGGAGCGCAGCCCGGTGGATATCGTGATCGGCCTGCCGAAGGAGGACCTGGCCTGGAACGGCCGGCTGGCCTCCACCCCGGTGCCGGCAAACACGCAGCCAGGCAGCCGGGCGGTGGTGGAGCTGGGCCAGGTGGTGCGCGCCACGATGGAGACAGGCTCGCCCGCCCTGTTTCGCCGCGACGGGCATTTCGCCGACCTGGTGACGGCGGAGCTGGCCGGGCAGTTCGAGGCACCGATCTATGCCATCCTGGACATCAACCGTGCGATCGACGGGCATGACTGGGCCGGCCTGCCGAAGCCCGTGATCAGCTGGCGCGGGCAGCCGGCGGACGATGCGCAGCCGACGCTGCTGTGGGATGGCGAGTGGGAGATCACCTTCGTGACCTTCCGCGACATGGGGGCCGCGTTCGGGGTGGCGATCCTGGCGATCTACATGCTGGTGGTCGGCCAGTTCCGCAGCTTCCGCGTGCCGCTGGTGATCCTGACGCCGATCCCGCTGACCCTGATCGGCATCGTGCTGGGGCATTGGCTGCTGGACGCGGCCTTCACCGCCACCTCCATGATCGGCTTCATCGCGCTGGCCGGGATCATCGTGCGCAACTCGATCCTGCTGGTGGATTTCATCCGCCATGGCGCGCGCCCCGGGGCAACGCTGCGCGAGGTGGTGCTGGAAGCCGGCGCGATCCGCTTCAAGCCGATCCTGCTGACCGCGCTGGCGGCGATGATCGGGGCGGCCACGATCCTGACCGACCCGATCTTCCAGGGCCTGGCCATCTCGCTGCTGTTCGGCCTCGCCTCCTCCACCCTGCTGACGCTGCTGGTGATCCCGGCGATCTACGTGGTGATGCGCGACGCCGACCGGGCCGTGTGACCTGCGTCATGAACCGGCCGCCGCCCCATGCCGAGCTTCGCGTCCGGGAACTCAGGGGCTCGGCGCGCCCTGCTGGACGAGGCAGCGATGGCAGCACATCGCGCCCGGGCGCTTGACCCCAGGCACCCGGCGATCCGCGGCACCGCGATGTTTTCTTCCAGGGCGGCGGAGCGGTTTCACGCCGCCTTGCCGAGGCGGGCGGCATTGTCTCAGGGGTCGATGAGGCGGTTTTTCTCGATGCGCAGGATGCGGGTGGCGATGGCGGTGGTGAAGGCGCGGTCGTGGGAGACGAGGACGCAGGTGGCCGATTGGGCGAGGATTTCCTCTTCCAGGCGCTCCTGGCCGGCGATGTCCACGTGGTTGGTGGGTTCGTCCATCAGGTAGAAATTGGGCTCGGCCAGGCGCAGGGCGAGGAGGCCCAGGCGGGCTTTCTGGCCGGGGGAGAGGCGGGCGATGGGGCGGGCCTGGCTCGGCACGTCGAAGCCGGCGCCGGCGAGGAGGCTGGTGCTGCGCTGGTCGCCGAGGCGGAAGCTGCCGGTGATGAAGCCGAGCGGGGTTTCCTGCGCCGGGAGCTGGGACATCTGCTGGTCGATGTAGCCGGGCACCACGCTGGGCGCGACGGTGAGGCCGGGGATGGCTTCGCCCTCCACGGCGCGGCGCAGCAGGTGGACGAGGCGGGATTTGCCGGCGCCGTTGGGGCCGGTGAGGACGATGCGCTCGCCCTGGTGGATGCGCAGCTTGCCGGTGCGGAAGAGCGGGCGGCCATCGGGGGTGGCGACCTGGAGGTCGTCCAGCGTCAGCAGCACCTTGGCGTGGGTGGAGGAGCTGGCCAGGCGGAGGTCGGCCTGGCGGGTTTTGGTGAGCGGGCGGGCGGATTGCTCGATGGCTTCGGCGCGGGCGTTGAGCTGCTTGGATTTCTTCAGCAGCAGGTCGCTGCCGCTGTTGATGCCGACGTTCTTGAGGCGCCCGGCGTTGGCGCGCAGGCGGTCGGCTTCCTTCATCTCGCGCGCGAAGATTTTTTCCTGGCGGGCGTCGTCGGCTTCCAGCAATTCGCGGGCGGCGGAGAAGGGGTGGGCGTAGAGCGCGCTGCGCTCCGGGCGCAGGAACAGGGTGTGGGTGGTGCAGGCATCGAGGAAGGCGCGGTCGTGGCTGGCGACCAGGATGCCGGCGCCTTCGGTTTCGTGCTGGAGCCAGGATTCCAGGCGTTCGAGGCGGGCGAGGTCGAGGTGGTTGGAGGGTTCATCGAGCAGCAGCAGGTCGGGCTCGGCGATCCAGGCGCGGGCGATCAGGGCCATGCGCTGCCAGCCGCCGGAGAGGTTGGCGAGCGGCTTTTCGTAGAGGTCCTCGGGGGTTTCGAAGGTTTGGAGCAGCACATCGACGCGCCATTCGTTGGCGGCGCGGTCTGCCGCGGGCAGGGCGCGGCGGATGGCCTCGTGCATCGGGAGGGGGAGGAGGGTTTCCGGCACGTCCTGCTCGACATAGCCGGTTTTGAGGCCGCGGCGGCGGGTGAACTCGCCGGAGGTGGCTTCGTGGGTGCCGGCGAGGATGCGGAGCAGGGTGGATTTGCCGGCGCCGTTGGCGGCGACGAGGCCGATGCGCTGGCCGGGTTGGATGGCGAGGTCGAGGCCGGCGAAGAGGGGGCGCGGGGTGGCGACCGAGAGGGCGCGCAGGGTGAGGAGGGTCATCGTGGGGGATCCGTGGTCCGGTGTGCCCTGGGGAGGGCGGTGGTCGTGCCTATGGGGAGGCAGGCCGGGCGGATCGGGGGTGGTTCAGATGCGCCTTTGGGCCCGCCCCGCAACGTGGTGCTGCGGGGCCTGGCAGGGGCCGCGGGTGCGGTGCTGCTGTCGTGCGGTCATGCTTGCAGCCCTCCTGCGGCTGGGGTGGCGAGTGGGTTCAGGATGGCTGAGGTTGGTGGGGGTGGCAAGCTTGGCGCTGGCGGGGTGTGGGGAGGTAAGAAAGAAAGCGGCCACTAAGACACAAAGACACAAAGAAGCAAGGCAAGGGAGAAGATTGGGGAATTTGGGGATGGGCTGTGTGATCCACATCCAGATGCGAAGGCTCCAGTGGCGTGAGGCGATGATACGCCAACCTCTCTTTTCTTGCTTTTTTGTGTCTTTGTGTCTTTGTGGCCGCTTTCTTTTTTGCTGCATCTGGATGGCGGAACCGCTTCGCGTTCCGCCCTACGAGGGTGCTGGAGTAAGGACTTCGTTCAGCGTGCCGTTGGGGAGTTCGGGGCTTGCTTCGTGCTGGAAGCAGGCGGCCGCCCGCGCTGGTTCGGTGCGGTAGAGGGGGGGGAGGGTGGTGCTGCACTTGGGCATGGCGACGGGGCAGCGTTCGACGAAGCGGCAACCGTGGGGGGAGGGGGTGGCGGCAGTTTTCTGGTCGCCTTCGTCATCCAGCCAGTCGCGCGTGGTGCTCACCTGCGGGATCGAGGAGATGAGGAGCTGGGTGTACGGATGCTGGGGGTGTTTCACCACGCGTTCCACGGCGCCGGCCTCGGCCACGCAGGCGCGGTACATGACCAGGATGTTGTCGCTGACCTGGTAGGCGGTGGCGAGGTCGTGGGTGATGTAGATGATGGAGATGCCCATCTCATCCGTGAGCTTGCGCAGCGAGGTGAGGATGGTGGCGCGGAGCGAGGCATCGACCATGGAAACCGGCTCGTCCGCCACGATGAGCTTGGGTTTCATCAGCACGGCGCGGGCGACCATGATGCGCTGGCGCTGGCCGCCGGAGAGCTGGTGGGGGTAGCGGCCGAGGATTTCCTCCGGGCGCAGGCCGACGGCGCGCAGCGCGTTCTCGATCATCGTGCGGCCTTCGGCACGGCTTGAGGCGAGGTTGAAGTTGCGCACCGGCGTGGTGAGGACGTGGTCCACCCGGTAGAACGGGTTGTAGACCTCGTAGGGGTCCTGGAAAACGGCCTGGATGTCGCGGCGGAACTCGCGGCGCTGGGCGCCGGAGAGGCGGGCCATGTCCTGCCCCTGGTAGAGCACCTGGCCCTCGCTGGGCGGGACGAGGCCGAGGATCATGCGGGCCAGCGTGGTTTTGCCAGAGCCGGATTCGCCGACGACGGCGGTGATGGCGGGTTTGCTGGTGTCGATGGACATCGACAGGTCGGACAGCGCCGTGTTGGTACCGTACCGCTTGGTGACGTGTTTGGCTTCGAGGAGGGGAGTCATTGGGCGGCCATGGCGGGGAGGCCCGCATCAAGATGCGGGCTACGATGCTTGTGTGTCATGCGAAGTGGCACGCTGCTTGTTGGTTGGGGGCGACTTCGCGGACGGCGGGTTTTTCCGTGTGGCAGCGGGCTTGGGCCTGGGGGCAGCGAGGGTGGAAGGCGCAGCCTGGGGGAAGGTCTCGCAGGAGGGGGGCGAGGCCGGGGATGCCCTGCATGGCGCCGCGTTTTTCGAGCGAGGGGAGGGAGGAGATCAGCGCCTGGGTGTAGGGGTGGCGGGGGCGGGTGATGATCTCGGCGATGGGGGCGAGTTCGACGAGGCGGCCGGCATACATGACGCCGAGGCGGTCCACGAACTGCGCCATGAGGCCCATGTCGTGGCCGACGAGGATGATGGCGCAGCCGAGGTCGCGCTGGACGCGGGCGAGGGTTTCCATCACCTGGCGCTGGACGACGACGTCGAGCGCCGAGGTGGGTTCGTCGGCGATGATGACCTTGGGGCGGAGGCAGATGGCAATCGCGATGCAGGCGCGCTGCTTCATGCCTCCGGAGAGTTCGTGCGGGTAGAGGTTGGCGACGTGGGGGGGCAGGCCGACGGTGCGCAGGAGCTCGGCGACGCGGGTTTCGAGTTCGGCGCTGGTGAGTTTGAGGCCGTGGTCGCGGAAGGCATCTGCGAACTGGGCCTTGATGCGGATGAAGGGGTTGAGCGAGTTCATGGAACCTTGTGGCACCATGGCGATCCCGGCGAGGCGGAGGCGGCGGATGCCTTCGTGGTCGAGCGCGGAGAGCTCGATGCCGTCGAGGCTGACGCGGCCGCCGGTGATGCGGCCGGGGGGCTTGATCATGCGCAGGATGGACAGCGCCATGGTGGATTTGCCGGAGCCGGATTCGCCGGCCAGGCCCAGGCGCTCGCCGGGGAGGAGGGCGAAGGACACGTCGTCCACCGCCTTCACGGCGCCGAGGGGGTGTTCGAATTCGACCTTGAGGCCTTCGACTTTCAGGATGGCGTTCATGCTGAGCGCCCCATCACGCTGACCTTCTCAACCGGGGGTTGGCGTATTCGTCGAGGCCGACGGTGACGAAGAAGAGGCCGAGGAAGACGAGGACGATGATGACGGTGGGTGCCAGCCACCACCACCACCAGCCGTTGATCATGGCGGCATTGAAGTTCACCCAATAGAGCGTCATGCCCAGGGTCGGCGCATCGATCGGGCCGAGGCCGAGGACTTCGAGGCCGATGGAGGCGAGGATCGCGCTGGAAACCGCGTTGACCAGGGTGGCGGCGAGGTAGGGGAGCAGGTTGGGCATCAGCTCCAGCACGATGATCGCGGGGCCGGACATGCCGGACATGCGGGCGATCTCGACATAGCCGCGTTCGCGCAAGCTGAGCACCTGGGCGCGGATGGTTCGGGTGGGGTTGAGCCAGGCGAGCGAGGCGACGACCAGGGCCATCTGGTTGACGGAGAGGCCGCCGCGGATGCCGACGGCGATGATGATGAGCACCAGCAGGCCGGGAACGGTGAGGCCGATATCGGCGATGCCGCGGATGATGGTGTCGGCCCAGCCGCGGTAGTAGGCGGCGACGAAGGCCAGCACGGTGCCGATGGCCACGCCCAGGATGCCGGCGATGAAGCCGATCTGCAGCGTGAGCGGGGTGCCGGCGACCATGACGGCGAGGAGGTCGCGGCCCTGGCGGTCGGTGCCGAAGGGGTAGCGCCAGGAGGGGGGCTGGAGCGGGCGGACGGAGAGGGCGCGGGCGTCTTCCACATCGACGATGAAGTGGCCGATGACGATGAAGGCGACGAGGAAGAGCAGCAGCGAACTGCCGACGACGAGGGAGAGGTTGCGGCGCAGGTAGCGCAGGAGGCCGGTCATCTCAGGTCCGCCGATAGCTGATGCGCGGGTCGAGCAGGGGGTAGACGAGATCCAGGATCAGGGTGGCCAGACCCAGGGAGACGATGACGGTGAAGACGATGCCCTGGATGAGGAAGTGGTCGTTCTCGCGGATGGCCTGGAACAGCAGGGTGCCAATGCCGGGGTAGCCGAAGATCACCTCCACCAGCACGGCGCCGGACAGGATCTGACCGAGGGCCAAAGCGAGGGCGGTGATCTGCGGCAGGATGGCGTTGCGCAGGCAGTAGCGCGAGAAGATGGTGAGGCTTTTCAGGCCCTTGCCCTCGGCGAAGACGACGTAGTCCTCGCCCATGGTGGTGACCATCATGCCGCGCATGCTAAGCGCCCAGCCGCCGACGGCGACCAAGATGATGGACAGCGCCGGCAGGGTGGCGTGGCGGATGATGTCCAGCACGAAGGCAATCGACAGGCTGGGCACCGCGCCCATGGAGTAGCCGCCAAAGATCGGCAGCCACTGCACCTGGAAGGCCAGCAGGTACATCAGGATCAGGCCAAGCAGGAAGAACGGGATGGCGTGCAGCGCCCAGAGCGGCGGCATCAACCAAGCCATCCAGCGCGGCGCGCGCGGCCAGGCGAGCAGGGCGCCGAGGATGGTGCCGATGACGAAGGATAGAAGCGTGGTCATTCCCAGCAGCCCGACCGTCCAGGGGATGGATTCGGAAATCATGTCCCAGACGGTGCGGGGGTAGTTGGCGATGGAGAAGTTGAAGTCGCCGCGAACGACGTCGCCGAGATAGGACAGGTATTGCTGCCAGAGCGGGCGATCCAGGCCGAAGCGGACCTCGTAGATCTTCACCATCTCGTCGATGCCCTGCTGGACATAGCCGCCGAGCTGGGCCTGCTGAAGGAGCTTGGTGCGCACGGGGTCCTGCCCGGAAAGCTTGGGCAGGAAGAAGTTGAGGCTGGCGGCGAGCCAGACGATGACGACGAAGACGCCGCAGCGCTTGAGGATGGCGAGCATTTGCACTGCGGCGTTTCCTGGGGGCGTTATCCGTTCGTCAGGGTCAGGCGGGCTGGAGCGACCAGAGCACCATCGGGAAGGTGAGGTGCCAGTGGGCGCCGTTGACGTAGAACGGGGCCTTGGAGTTCTCCTCCGTGGGCCAGTTCTTCCAGTAGGTGGTGTTCATCGGGATGCGGTGATGGGCCTGGACGAGCTGGATATCCGGCAGTTCCGGCAGCCAGATTTCCATGGCCTTGCGGAACAGGTCCTTCAGCTTGGCCTGGTCGGTGGGGGGCACGCTGAACATCTCATCGACGATCTTGTCGTAGGTGGCGTTCTTCCAGCGCGGGAAGTTCACCTGGTGGCCGCCGGGCACGGCGACGGAGGCGGACTGGTAGAGCTTCAGCGTGTTGTAGGGCTCGCTGACGCTGCCGCCGTGGCCGTAGATGGCGCCGGTGTACTGGCCCTTCTGGAAGCGGTCATCGAAATCGGGCGGCAGGGACATGCTGGCATCGATGCCGGCGCGCTTGAGCAGTTCCACCAGCACCGGGCCGATGGCGGGGCCTGAGCCGCCGAAGCCGATGATATCAAGCGTGATCTTCTTGCCGGCTGCGTCGGCCCATATGCCATCCGAGCCCTTCTTGAAGCCCTTGGCGGTGAGCAGGGCGTCGCCCTTGCGGCGGTCGAAGGCGTTGGTGTCGTGCTTCTGGAGCAGGTCCTTCACGTGGTCCTTATAGGGCTGCAGGGGCGCGTAATCCGGCATCGGCAGGGGCGAGAGCTCCGAGGCGCCGAGGTAGCCGACATCGATCACCTGCTGGCGGTCGATGTAGTGGCTGATGGCCCAGCGCACGTCCTTGTCGTTGAAGGGCGCGACCTCGTTGTTGACGTAGAGCGAGAGCGGCCACCAGTCGCGGTAGCCGAAGGGCGGCTTCTGGCCGGAATGGGTGGTGATCTTGGGGTTCTGGCGGAAGACTGTGGCGAAGGTGGCCGGTTGCATGCCGGTGCCGGCATCGACCTGGTTGGTGATGAGGAGCTGGGCGGTCTGCTGCTCGCCGGCGGTGGGCAGCCAGATGTTGCGCAGGACCTGCGGCATCGGGGCGAGGCCCTTTTCCGCGGCCCACCAGGTGGCGCGGCGGTCGAACACCTTCTGCTGCGGGTTGGCGGCGCTGACCTGCCAGGGGCCGGTGGTGACGGGCAGGCCCTTGGCGACGTCGAAATGCTTGAAGGTGGTCCAATCCTGACCTTCAAACACGTGCTTCGGCACGATGTACACGCCGATGTCGTACTTGTACGTCATGAACATGAAGAAGCGCGGCGACGGGATCTTGAAGTCCACCACCACGGTGTTCGCGTCCGTGGCCGTGGCCTTCTCGACAGCCTGCTGCACGTCAATGCCCCAGCGGACCTTGGGGCCGAGGTCGCGCAGGCTGTTCAGGGTGAAGGCGACGTCTTCGGCGCTGAAGGCCATGCCATCAGACCACTTTATGCCGCTGCGGGTCTTGATGGTGAGCTTGCGGTTATCCGGCGTGAACTCGTAGCTCTCGGCCAGCCACATGTGCATCTTGTCGGCGAAGGCGGAGTAGTAGGCCAGCGGCTCGTACATCATGTTCGGGCCGTTCTGGTGGTTGGAGCCGATGGAGTACGGGTTCCACAGCTCGAAATCGACCCAGCGGCCTTCGCGGCCGCCCCAGACCAGGATCATGGTGCGGTCGCGCGGCGGGGCGGCGGGCTGGGCATCGGCCTGCTGCCAGGGCAGGGCGATGGCGGTGCCGGCCAGCACGCTGGCCTTCAGCAGGTCGCGGCGGTTGGGGCCGCGGCGTGTGGTATCGGACATGGCTTGGTCCTTTCCTCCTGGGGCTGCGCGGGTTGGCCCCGGCAGGATGTTGCAGCTGCGGCGCGGGCCGCTGACGTCACGTGCAGTAGGGCGGTGGGGCATCGCGGCGTCAAGCAGCGATGCCACGCGGGCTGCTAGGCGTATGGCTGGCCCCAGCGTTCGTTGAACACCACGTCTTCCAGGTTGGTGCGGCCAACGGGCCCGAACTTCCCCATGGGCCAGCCGATCGGCAGGATGGCGTAGCTGTGCACGCCTTCGGGCAGGCCAAGGGCGGCTTCCGCCTCCTTCGCATAGAGCAGGTGGCGCGTGGTGAGCGTGCTGCCCAGGCCGAGCGCGCGGGCGGCGAGCAGCATGTTCTGCACCGCGGGGTAGATGGAGGCGCCGGAGGTGCGGGTGGGGGTGTTCTTGCCCTCATCCAGGCAGGCGACGATCCAGACCGGGGCTTCGTGGAAATGCTCCGTCAGGTGTTCCACGGCATGGTGCTGGCGGGCGTATTTCTCGGCCGAGATGCCCGGGGGCGGGGGCGAGCTGGCGTAGCGCGGGCCCACCACCTCATCGAAGGCCTTCTTGTACCAGACCTGCACGGCCTTCTTCACCGCCGTGTCCTTGATCACCAGGAAGCGCCAGCGCTGGTAGTTGCCGCCATTGGCGGCGGCGACGCCGGCTTCGAGGATCTTGCGCACCAGGTCGTCCGGCACCGGATCGGGCTTCAGGCGGCGCATGGCGCGGGTGGTGTGGATGATGTCGAAGACGTCGTTCATGGCGTACGGTCCTTCAGGAACCAATCCACCAGCGCGGGCTGGGCGTCGCGCGGGTAGGTGTGGGAGAGGTCGTCCAGCTCCAGGTAGGTCACGGCGGCACCGGCGGCCTGGAAGGCATCCCGCGCGGTGCGGGCGACGTCGACCGGGAACATCCAGTCGAGCTCGCCATGGCAGAGGTGGATCGGCAGGTTGGCCAGGCGCGAGCGCTCGCTCATCTCGATCAGAATCGGGTGGAAGCTGGCGGCGAAGGGGGCGAGGTGGGTGAAGCGGCTGTCGGACTGGACGCCGCTGAGCAGGGTGAAGGTGCCGCCGTCGCTCATGCCCGTCAGCAACAGGCGGGAGGTATCCACCGGCCAGCGTTGCGACACGAAATCGATGATGCGGTGCAGGTTGGGCGTATCCACATCCTCGCCGGCCAGGGCCCAGGTGGAGCCGATGGAGGTAGGGGTGGCGACGATCAGGCCGCGGCTGCGGGCGGTGCGGACCCAGTGCCAGAGGAAGCTGCGGCCGTGGCCGCTGCCGCCGTGCAGCGCGATCACCAGCGGGCGGGGCGTGTCGTCGCGCGTGTCTTCCGGCACGAACAGGCTGAAGCCGCCGCGCTGGTCTTCCGTGTTTTCGGCATGCAGCACGCCGCGGTTGGGCTTGCCCATGCCCTGGGCGAGGTCGGCCTTCAGCGCCGCGTTCTCCCGCGCCTCAGGGTCCAGGAAGAACAGGCTCACCTGGGGGATGATGCGGGCGAGGGGGAACAGCGCCTCCTGCGCGCGGGCCTCGCTGCGCAGGGCGCGGTAGGCGCGGCGGATATCGTTGCCCACCGCGGCCAGCCGAAGCGCGCCCCAGGCCTCTAGCGTGGCATCGGCGGCTTTCTCCACCTGGGTGCGGAAGGCGGTGAGCTGCTGGGGCCACTCCGCCTTTCGGAACTGCTCGATGGCGATGGTGAGGCCGCCATCGGGCTTGCCGACGGCGTCCAGCACCGCATCGATCTCGCCGGGGTGGATGTGGCGGGCGACGAAGCCGAAGGGGGCGAGGGCGCCCATCAGCGAGTCGAGCGTTTGCGCGATGGTTTGTTCGAGGTCTGACATCAGGAAGGAAGGAGTCTTCTTTTTGTGAACAAAAAGAAGCAAAAAACTTCATTTGTTCAGGCATTGGGTGGTCCGGACTGGGTGCAAAGTCATAAAAGTTTTTTGGTTCTTTTTTTCAAAAAAGGACCGCTTACTTGAGCGTTGGCCGACCCTCGGCGATCCATTCCCGATACTCCGCCATCGTCCGCTCACTGGCCGGATAGAACCCTGCGATCGGCTCTCCGAGTTCCACGCGGCGCTTGATGTAGGCTTCCACCTGTTCCTGCTCCAGGCCCGAGACGGCGACCTTGTCGGCGAGGTGGCGGGGGATGACGACCACGCCGTCTTCATCGCCGACCACGATATCGCCGGGGAAAACCAGGGTTCCGCCGCAGGAGATGGTTTCGTTGTAGCCGATGGCGAGCGTGCTGGCGGTGTGGGGCGGGGGCGTGAAGACGCGGGCGTGGATGGGCAGGCTCATGGCCATGAGGGGCCCAGCGTCGCGCATGGCGCCGTCGGTGACCAGGCCGGCGATGCCGCGGTAGATCATGCGGGCGGCGAGGATGTCGCCCACCGCGCCGCCGGTGATGTTGCCGCCGGTGTCGATCATGATGACGGAGCCCGGCGCGGATTCCTCGATGGCGCGGCGGGTGGGGTTTTCGGTGGCGGCCATGTTGGCCATGGATTTCTCCAGGTCCTCGCGCAGCGGGCCGTAGCGCAGGGTGACGGCGGGGCCGACGAACTTGGAATTTGCCGGGCTGAGCGGGCGGATGTTCAGCGGCGAGCGGGTGCGCAGGCCCGCGACCTTGAGGAGCTGGGAGGTGAGGGTGGCGGTGCTGACCTGGCGCAGCAGGTCCAGGGTTTCGGGGGCCAGGGGTGTCATGGATGTTTCCTCGCCGGTTGTTGCGCGAAGTCTAGCAGCGCCGTGGGCGAAGGTGGCAACATGGGGGGCATCTTGGGAGAAGAGCCATGGCTGTCGATCCGAACCGCGTGATCATCAACGGGGAAAACCCCTTTATCCGCCTGAGCGAAACCGATGGTGGGGATTTCACCACCAATGCCAGCTTCTGGCGCGTGATCTTCTCCCCGGGTGGGCCCGGACATGTGCTCTACCTGAAGAGCGAGCTGACCGGCGGGGCCTGGAAGATCTACACCGACAACATCGCCATGGCGCGCTGGCTGCAAACGAGCGTGCAGGGGATGCTGAACGCGGAGCTGGCCGACACCAGCCTGCCGGTGTTCGACGCCAGCTTCAGCCGCAGCGGCGACATGCGCGATGCCTGGACGGAGAGCCTGACCACGTTCAACGAGGAGATCTCGTTGACCTGGTACAACCCGGGCGACCCGATGATCATGCACACCGACCCGAAGTCTGATCCGGCGCGCTATCTGGGCCTGTGCACGCTGTTCGTGCCCTGCGCCGGCGCGCAGCTGACGATCAACGGCGTGGCGGCGAAGGGCCGGGCCTGGCCGCGCGAGCGCGAGGGGCGGCCGTTCAGCACCTGCTCGCTGGCGTTTGCCGAGAGCTGGACCGAATCGCGCTGATGCAAGCGGCGACCTCCCCCAGCGCGCTGCGCGTGCAGGCCGTGCTGGGGGAGGGGTTTCGGGTGCTGGAGTTTTCCGCCAGCACCCGAACGGCGGCGGAGGCCGCGGAGGCGATTGGCTGCACCGTGGCGCAGATCGCCAAATCCATCCTGTTCCGTGCGGCGAGCGGGCGGCCGGTGCTGGTGGTGGCGTGCGGCACCAACCGGGTGGACGAGAAGAAAGTGGCCGCGCTGCTGGGCGAGAAGATCGGCCGCGCGGATGCGGAATTCGTGCGCGAGGCGACGGGCTTCGCCATCGGGGGCGTGCCGCCGGTGGGGCATGCCACGACGCCGGCGGTGCTGCTGGACCGGGACCTGGAAGAATTCGAGACGATCTGGGCCGCGGCGGGCACGCCGAATGCAGTATTCCGGCTGACCCCCGCGGACCTCGCGCGGCTGACCGGTGCGGCATTCGCGGATGTGGTGAAGGCGTAGCGCCACGGCGCCATAGGATTTTCAGATGAAGGCGTGTGTCTGCGACCGCTACGGCGGGCCCGAGCGGGTGTGCGTGCGCGAGGTGCCGACGCCGGTGCCGGGCCCGAACGAGGTTCTGGTGCGCATCATGGCGAGCACAGTCAGCGCGGCGGATAGCCGGGTTCGCGCGCTGCGGGTGCCGCGTGGCATGGCCGGGATGGCGCGGCTGGCGCTGGGCCTGCGCGGGCCGCGGAAGCGAGTGCTGGGCACCGAACTGGCCGGGGTGGTGGTGGCCATCGGCGCGCGGGTGACGCGGTTCGCGGTGGGGGATCGGGTGCTGGGGTTTCCCGGCGCCGATTTCGGCTGCCATGCGGAATATCGCGCCATGGCCGAGACGGATGAACTGGTGGCGATGCCGGCGGGATTGTCCTTCGAGGCGGCGGCCAGCCTGCCGTTCGGCGCGATGAGCGCGCTGCATTTCCTGCGCGCCGCCAACGTGCAGCCGGGGGAGCGCATGCTGGTGGTGGGTGCCTCCGGCGCGGTGGGGAGCGCGCTGGTGCAGCTGGGGCGGGTGTTCGGCGCCGAGGTGACCGGCGTGACCAGCACAGGGAATCTTGACCTGGTGGCGGGCCTGGGGGCGGCGCGTGTGATCGACTACACGGCCACCGATATCCTGCAGGGCGGCGAGCGCTTCGATATCGTGGCCGATATGGTCGGCGCCATTGGCTTCGCGCGGTACCGGCACGTGCTGCGCCCGCGGGGGCGGATGCTGGCGGTGGCCGCGGAGCTGCCGGACATGCTGGCCATGGCCTGGGCGCCGTTCTGGGGGATGCGCGTATTTGCCGGGCCGGCCACGACCAAGCCGGGGGATATGGCCCAGGTGGCGGCGTGGGCGGCGCAGGCCGTGCTGCGGCCGGTGATCGACGGGTGCTACGCCATGGCCGAGATCGTCGCCGCGCATGCGTATGTGGATAGCGGGCGCAAGCGCGGCAGCGTGGTGGTGCGGATCGCCGGCGCCGATTAGCGGCGCAGCCGGTCCACTTCGCCCTCGGCCCAGCGGCGGCGGGCTTCGGCGGCGATGTGCTTGTCCACCACGGTGATGCCGATGGGGGCGAGGCTCATGCCTGCGAGCTTCAGGTGCTGCCAGGCGAACGGGATGCCGATGATGGTCAGCGCGCAGGCCACGGCCGCCGTGAGGTGGCCGATGGCGAGCCAGATGCCGAACACCACGAACCAGACGATGTTGCCAACCAGGCCGAGCGCGCCGGTGCCGATATCCTCCCGGCCGGTGAGGGTGGCCCGCGAGATCGCCTCACGCCCGAACGGCCAGAGCGAGAATCCGGCAATGGCGAAGCAGGCGCGGGCCCAGGGCAGGCCGATGATGGTGATGGCGGCGAGCACGCCTGCCAGGCACCACAGCAGGGCCATGATGAGCCCGCCAAAGACCACCGGATCATGGCCATGTGAGCTGCCTATGTGTTGGCGGCGAGGGAGAAACGAAAAAGCGGCCCACGAGGGGCCGCTTTTCATATGCTGCGAAAGAAATGGCGCACCCGGAAGGACTCGAACCTCCAACCCCCAGATTCGTAGTAACGTGAAGAAGCCTCCGCAGGCTTCCGCTGGCATCCGCCGGATCCCGTAGACCGCAGATAATGCATAGAAAAACTCCGATGTGCCACCGCTCGACCTCTTAAAGTTCCGCCAAGTTCCGCTCTTGGTGTCCTGCTACTGTCCTGCTAAATCCACCGCTCACGGTAGGCGGAGAAGCCAGAAATGCGGACCATAAGCCAGGGCGAACCGGTGCGCATTACCAAAGACCTGATCACCCGCGCCTGGGCACAACGCCAACAAGATGCGCGGGTGCTCCTGCGCGATAGTCTCTGCCGTGGTCTGGCCCTCGTGGTGAACCCGACTGGCATGGCTTGGTCGTATTCCTACCGCCCTCGCGGCAGTGATCCAGCAACGGGCGGGAGATGGAACAACCGCACCATCAAGCTTGGAGTGCCTGCCACAATGACGGCCGAGCAGGCGCGCATAGCCGCCCACCGGATAAAGGGGGATGTCGCCAGCGGTGAGGACCCGGCAACCCTGCTCCGCGCCAAGGTGGCGGCCAAGATAGAGGGCCGCGCCTCGACGCTGGGTCGGCTGGCCGAGATGTACGCGGTGTTCCTGCCCTGCCGCCCCAAAATGAGGGGGAGCGGAACCGCGTCGCCTACCTATGTCGCGAACGAGCTGCATGCGTTGCGTGCTGCGATCGACGAAATGCAAGCGGCAGAGATGCCGGCAGTCGATCTTGAGCCAGTAGCCGTCAAGCGCATGCTGGGACGCCACGGTAAGAGCCCCGCTGCTGCAATCGCTCGCTTTGGAGCACTGTCCCGCTTCCTCGATTGGCTGGTGGATGAAGAGAGGCTGGCAGTAAATCCCTGCAAGCGTGTGACCCGCGCAACCAGGCCAAGGCCTGTCGCGCCGCGCACCCACTACCTGAGCGTGCCCCAGCTGGCGACGCTATGGCGTGCCGCCGACAAGCTGCCCGAGCTGCACCGCGACTTCCTGCGCATGCTGATCGCCATTCCCTGCCGGCGCGGCGAGGCCGCCTCGCTCGAATGGCAACACCTCGACCTCGACAAGGGCGTGTGGACCCAGCCCGAGAAGCTGACAAAGAACGGCAGCCCGCACACGTTCTTCCTGCATCCGCTGATCCTGCACCCGCTTCGCCGCCGCCACGCTGCCATGGGCCAGCCCAAGACCGGCCCCGTGTTCGCAGCGCCCCGCACCGGCCGCGCGCTCACCACCTGGCGGGATGCCAAGGAGCAGCTGGTACAGGCCGCAGGCATGGAGGGCTGGCGCCTGCACGACACGCGCCGCAGCTTCGCGACGGCATGCGCGGAGCACGGGGTGGTGGAAACCGTAGCCGATGCGGTCCTGAATCACCGGCAAAGCAGCACGCGCGGGGGAGTGCTGGGCGTGTACCAGATGGCGACGCGATGGCCGGAGCAGCGCGCGGCGTTGGAGCTTTGGGGGGGATTGTTGGCCGAGCAGTTGCGGCGCAGTGCCTTCGCGAAGCGGGTTCGCCCCCCGCGCCTTCACTAGAACGCGCCGTATCGGCGCATGGCTCACCCCGGCCGAATGCATACGTGCAAAAATGACACGCGACAAAGCACGCCGCATCCACCCCCCAAACACGGGCTTAAGTTGGACAGCGCCATTGAAAAAACTGGGGAATTTCACAAAGCAACTGATTAAAAAAATCCGTTACTTGTTGGACGAGGAATTTTCATTTTCTGTTGAATTGAATGCGTCCGTTTCGGTAGCCATTGACCCGCCGCGCTACTGCGGCGGTTCAAATGGAAGTTAAAGAATGTCGCGCCCCCGCAATACCCCGCCGCGAGAGTTTCCCGGCACTGCGCCGCAACTGCTCGGCCAACAATCCCCCCCAAAGCTCCAACGCCGCGCGCTGCTCGTGTCTGCGTCCGACGTCCGCCTGCCTGCGGATCCCATCGCCCAACTGATCGCGGAGAACCTCTATCCCCCCAGGATGCACCGTTCGCGTGCGGCCGAAGTGGTGAGCCTGCACTTTTTTGAAATCAGCCCGCGTAGCATCGAACGCTGGGACGTGCCCGTGCGGATCATCAATGGCCGCGCCTATATGGAAACTCGCGCGTTGTTCGAAGAGGCACAGCGCCGCGTGGATGCCGCCCCGGATACCGCGGCCTGACGGCGCCGCAGCCATGGGCGCAGTGAAACAGCTCACCCAGAGGGCAGGAGACATCCTGCCCCTCTGGATTTCCTTCGAGCAGTCGTGCGGGCTGGCCGTACGCAAGGGCATCCCCGCCGAGCAAGCGCCGGCCGCGGTGCGCGATGCCATGCAGGATGACGTTCCTGCCAGGTTCAAGAACCTAGACGGCACGACCGAAGACGTAACGCCCGAGGACCGGCCCCGCCTCATGGTCGCACTGGAAACCGGGCGAGCGTGGCTCATGGGGCCGCCCAGCGACACGCTGCAGACTGTCACCTCGCCCGAGCCGCCGCCTCGCTGGGAAGGGCGGGATATCCTGACGAAGACTGCCCCGCTGGGGGAACACCTCGACCGCCTGTTGTCCTCGCAGTTGGGGGCGCAGGCGCAGGCCACAAGAAGCAGAGCTGGGCGCCCGCCGCACATATTGCAGATGGTGGCATTCAGGGCGGCGCTTCTCTTCCTCGCCCGGCACGGCATCCCCTCAGTTCAGGCCCGCCTCGTTGAGCATATGCAAGAGGCGCTTGCAGCCAGTGACCATGAAGAGCCCGGCGAGCGTTCTCTTAGAACATGGGCCGGTGAGTTTTGCTTGTTCTGGCAAGAATTAGAAATAGAGCAATATAACTGGAAGAAATAGATTATTTCCAATTGGGCGCGACCGGTAACTAAATATGCATCAAAGTGGCGTCACATCAACAGATACCGGCCCCGAGGCAGCATGAGCCGCAGCTACACCAACGAGTGCATCGCCGATGCCAATGCCGCCGCAGGGCAAAACACCATCCACGCCGTTCGTTGAACGCGGCGCCCGATCCGCCGGCACGCAAGCCCGCAGCACAACCGAGGATGCAATGAGCACCCCACGCAAGAACCCCCTGAAGGCCATCAAGCAGGCCGTGGCCAACCTCCTGCCGGGGGGCAACGACGAGGCCCAGCTGACGCAGGCCGAGACAGAGCAGGCCGCAGCGCTCAACGCCGCGACCGCGAAGATCGCGCAGCTCGACAGCCGCCGCGCGGCATTCCTTCAGGACTTCGCCGCGCTGAAACTCCCTGCGGCCAAGGCGTCCGCTGACCGCTTGGCGGCCGAGATCGAGGAGGCCGAAGGCCAGCGCGTGCAGATCGACCAGGCGCTGGCCGAAGTGCGCGGCAAGCTGGCGGCGTTGGCTGCCGAGAAGCAGCACCAGGCGGAGCTTGATGTTGTGCGCAGTCGGGCGCGGCTTCGGAGCGAATACGACCGATCAGCCCAGAATGTGCAGACGCGGGCAGAGGAATTTGCCGCTGCGCTGCACCAGCATAGGAAGATCGGCCGGGGCCTGGCCGACCAGATGGAGAATATCCAGCCAATAGAAGCGCGCCGCTTACTCCATGCCAATGCGATCGACGCCCGTGCGAAAAACGGGCTGTTCCGGCTTTTCTGCCTCAATCCACCCGCAGGAGACGCCCCGTTCGACCCCGACCAGTGGCGTTGGTTGCGGTGGCCAGTGAACCATATGTCCGCCGACGCACGGCGCACCTTCCTGGAGCTGGAGCGTGACGCTCTCGACCAACTCGCCGGCTTCTTCGCGACACGGCAGGAAGCCGAGCGCGCGCGGGACCGCATCGACCCAACCGGCGGCAGGCTGCATGTGGTGCGGGACGATACCGCCATGGTGTTCCGCCTGGTGGACTACCAGCTGGCCGGCGACTACACGCCCCCGCCCGCTCCCGACAGCCGGCCATGAACGCTAGTAGCAACGTGGTGGTGCGCGCCGCGCTGCCCGCATCGGCCCCAATTCGTCCCCTTGGGATCTACAACGGTGGCGTGGTGGTGGCCGTGAACGGAGTGCCCAGGGCCATCAACAACAACCAATTGCACCAGATGGGCATCGACGAACTGTTCGCCGGGCATCGGGAAATATTGCTCCTTTGGCCCTCGCCGCGGTGGCCAGGATGGAGCGCTGCCGAGGTGAAACAGGCCATCATCACCGCGTGCGCAAGGCTCGCCCCGGTTGCGGGAGATATTCTTTACGACCTCGGCGTAAGGCCGAGGGGCCAGAAAATGCGGGCGGTGGTAGCGCCAAAGCGCGTGCCGCTTTCGCGGTTCCCCAGCCGCGTCATCCCCTTTCCCGAGCCCGCCCCAGGCCTTGGCGACGCCACTGACGCGCCAAGTGCCACATCCTCACTTCCGAAAGGACCGCACGGTGTCTGATTCCCAAACCGAACAATCGCCGGCTTCGGACGGTGGCGCGTTTCTTATGCCCAACGTCGCAGAGATGAACAACACGCAGCGGCAGCAAGAACTTGCGAAATTGCAGCGCGATCCGGCGTTCTTCGCGATCTTCAAAGACCGCTTCCACCCGCAGTACGAGGACGCTAAGCGGGTGCATGTGCTGCTGAATGAGCCTGCGCCTCCGATGGCCGGCCTGAACTCCAGCAGCAAGCCTCTGGACCTGTCGCGCCCCTTCGATGTCAGTGGACTTCCGGCCGACAAGAAACGCGAGATCATCCGCGCACTAGAAGCCAAAATGCCACCCGCAATGATGGACCGGTTTCATCCGGATCATGAAGCGTGGCGCAATATGCGGAATGAACTGTTCGCACAAGAACAGGACAACGGGACATCAAGTGCGGGAGAATTCGACCAAGGAGAGCCTGTGACTTTGGAGCATGCCGCGATGCTCACGGGCAACATGGTCTCGTTCACAGCGGCAACCGACGACGGGCGGCCGCTTAGCCTCAACGACATAGCCGAGGCGCGGCAGGTGGTGGCGTCCTCGGTGGTGGCCCTGGGGGCCACCAAGACCGACGCCAGCTGGCTTGCTGCGACGCTCAACGGCGCCATCACGCGGGGAAAGGAGGGCATCAGCCAGGCCGAGGGAATGCGGCGCCTGACCCAGCAGCACGGCGCGGCGACGCAACAGACAATCAGTGATGCCGCTGCGGTGCTGTTGCACTTGGAGAGCGCGGGAATTCCCGCTCTGCAGGGGATGGAACGGCTGGGCGTTGCGAACGATCCCGACCTAATCACGCAGCTGGCCAAGTTCGCGAAGCGGCTGCCGTCGCTGGCCTCGAAGAAGCGCTAGCCCACCACCCCGAGCAAGGACCTCACCGCATGAGCACACGCACCCGCCAGACCGTAGCCTCTGGCGCCAGCCTGAACGCGACCGCACGGCAGCACACCAGCTTCTCCGCCGACAAAGGCGGCGCCAACGTGAAGGGCACCGGGATCTCTTTCACCAGCCCCGGAACGATCGCGGATAGCGGCAACGGCCTGGGGGCCCTTCGAGTGGGCGCGCGCATCAGGGTTGCGGGATCCCCGAAGAACAGCCGCGTGTGGCGTGTGGCCACGAGCAGCGCAGGAAGCATCACGGTCACCCCTTCCCAGGTGACCAGCGAGGCGGCCGGCGCCGCCATCACCATCACCGCCGAGGACTGACCGCGCTTCGATCCAGCCATCCGGCAGCCTGCGGCATGGCCGGGGGTGGAGCCCCGACCATGCCTGCCGCCCCACCGTGGAGTGAACACGATGAACACGGCTACCCAACATATCACGCCCACCGCCACCGTTCTCGGCATGGCGCGCGCGGCGCAGCAGGAGAGCGCACCTGCCGCACCCGATGCGCTGCTGATCCGCATGTGCGAGGAATTCGACGCGCTCGACAGCAAGGTGGCAGGGCAGGAGAACGATCCGAACCTGCCCGACAAGGCGGCGCATGATGCCGAAATCAACCACTGGCACAACCTAGTGGACACGATCACGCGGACACCCGCAACCACGCTTGAGGGACTGAAGGCGAAGGCATCGGTTTTCCGGCCGATCCATGCCGCGTTGACGGGCGAGGACGCGCTGGACTTCGCCACGCTGAAAGAGCTGACCTTCGCCCGCCAGCTGGTGCTCGATATCCTGCGGGTGCGGAGCTAGCGCATGTCCCAGAGGAAGGGCGGCAGCAACAGTGGCAACGGTAATGGCGCGGCTCCACCAGATCCCGCCAAGGCAAGCCGGGCCCGGGACAAGCTGCTTTCAGCGAAGCCGGTTACCACCATCGCTGAAAGGCGGAATGACAACACAGCACGATCAGGCGGCGACGGATCAGTTGGGAAGGACAGAACGCCGCTTCTCAATGACGAGACACACCCCTCAGTGTTCGGGTTCGAATGGCATGAGGATGGCCTCTGGCGGATCCCGGCCGACGCCAACAAGACCGCATTTCGCGTCTGCAGTCTCTTTGAGGTCTTGGCGCTATCCAGGCCTGAAACCAACGATGATTGGGGGATACTTATCAGGCTCCGTGATCGGGACAAGAACGAGCATGAATGGATCATTCCACTTCGCCTGTTGGTAGCAGAGGCTGTGGAGGTGCGTGCGAAGCTTGCAGCCTGTGGCCTGCGGATCGGCGCCAATGAGGGCGCCCAACGAGCGTTGAGGGAGTATCTCGCCGCTATCGATGAAGGAATGCCAGCGAGAGTGCGGACGGTGCCGCGTACGGGCTGGTACCGGCCGACAGCAGGGGCCCCTGTATTCGTGCTTCCAGGACGCACCATTGGCGCATCAGCCGGCGAGGTGGTGCGCCTCGACCTCGACCAAGCGCCCGCGATCTACCGTGCACGGGGCACCCTGGAGGAGTGGAAGGAGGAATTGGCGAGAAGGTGCATAGGCAACACTCGTCTCGTCTTTGCGGTCTCCGCCGCATTCGCCGGTCCCATCATCGGGCTGACGCAGGATCAAGGCGGCGGCTTCAACTTTCGCGGCGAGACTTCCAGGGGAAAGACAAGCTGCATCGACGCCGCCGCAAGCGTGTGGGGTTCGCCCAGCGAAACCGGCCCAGACAGCTTTACTCGCAATTGGCGCAGCACTGACAACGCCATGGAGTCTACTGCCATGGCGCACAACGACTGCATCCTGCCTCTGGATGAACTCGGGCAGGCGGATCCGGCCACGTTGCCCGAGACCCTCTACATGCTGGCGAACGGCACGGGGAAAGCGCGAGCGCGGGCCAGTGGTGGCAACCGGGCAGGCATCAGCTGGCGCACGGTAGTGCTTTCAACCAGTGAAGACAGCGCGGCGCGAATGGTCGAGCAGGTAAACCGCCGTATGAAAGGAGGGCAAGAGGTGCGGTTGATCGACTTTGGTGCAGAGGTCCCAGGAAGGCACGGAGTATTCGAAAACTTGCACGACGCCGCGAATGGCGGCGCATTTTGGCATGAAGTCCGGAACGCTGTAGTTTCGCACTACGGGACTGCCGGCCCGGCGTTTGCCCAATGGCTGGTTGAGACTATCGAGACGAGCCCCGATTTCGTGGCGCAGAAGGTTGCACCCAAGGTTCGTGATTGGCTGCAATCGTATGTGAAGGCCGGCTCCGATGGGCAGGTTCAGCGAGCCGCACGGCGCTTCGCCCTTATGGCTGTCGCCGGTGAGCTGGCGACCGAGGCGAACATCACCGGATGGCCCCAAGGCGAGGCGGCGAGGGCAGCGGCGACTGTCTTTCGTACATGGACTGATGAGCGGGGCGGGATTGGCAGCCGCGACGATCATCACCTGTTCGAAGCCTTCCGAGCTTTCTTCGTTGAGCACGGCCAGGCGCGGTTCGAAAAAGTGCTGGAGGCAGCAACTCCGGAGGCGGAAGCCGAAGGCATGGACCGCGAGCGGATGATGATGCGGCGGGTTGGATGGCGCTGGCGGCAGCCGCTCAATGAGCAGGAGAAGCAGGTGCTGTCCGAGGGAGCTGCGGAAGCAGCGGCAATCGCGAAGGAAAGGGGCGACACGAATGGGCCAAAGGACATCGGCCCAGGCCTCTACCGCTGGGCCTATGCGCTCCATCCGCACGCGTTCCAGGCCGAAGTTGCTGGACCGCTGGGTATCGACAAGCGGGACGCGCTGAGACGGCTCGGCATGGCTGGACTGATCGAGGGCAGGAAGGAAAGCGGGGAACAACGCTGGGAGATCAAGAAGCGCCGCATTCCGGGCGCCGGATATCCCCGAGTGATCGTTCCGACACTGCAGGCACTGAACGAAAGATGAGGCGGCCCGGCGGCGGCGGGGCGGCGCGGGGTATTCTTTTCGCGCCGCTTAGCGCCTCTGCCGACAGAAAAGGGGGTTCGATTGTTCTAGACCGGGACCACCGGGGCCAGTCTTCTTCTCCTGATCCTTCAGACAGACAGAACAAGGGCTTAGCTGGCCCCGGATAGGTGGCCCCGGAGTTTGCAGAGACCGGGGCCACCGGGGCCAGACAGAAGGCGGGCAGGGGATGACATGTGGCCCCGGTGCCGATGGACCGGGGCCAGGGCAGACAGGAACCGGGGCCACCCTAAGCCACTGGTTCTGTTAGAGAATTCAGGCCCGGCCCCGGTGGCCCCGGTGGCCCCGGATATTCAGGGGGTAGGCGGCGCGGGCGCGAGTGCATCGCAGGCAATCCATTGAAATCGTTGGAAAATAGGCCCGGAAACGATAGAATAAGGGCCTGGGCAGCTTGTGGGCGATGTGCGATGGCGCAGAGTGCCAGGGACAGGACGGAGCGCGAGGCGGCGGACCTGCGGCGGCGGCTTGATGCCGTCGAGGGGCAGGTTGCCCGGCTCACCCGGCGGGTGGAAAGCATGGGCGGCGAGCTGCGCGCCGCGCTGCGCCAGGCGGCGGCGGCCGAGGTCTCACCGGTGGAGGTGGTGAAGCGGGCGGAGGCTGCGGCGGTGCTGGGCCAGCAGCCATCGACGCTGGCGGCATGGGCGCGCGACGGGCGCGGCCCCGCCTATCACCTGCGCGGCAATCGCGCCTGGTATCGCGTGGCCGACCTGCTGGCATGGCGCGAGGCGGCGGAAAAGGATGCCCCCGCGGGCCCCCGCCGGCCCGGCGCCGACGAGGCCCCGCCGCGCCTGCCGGGTGTCTCATAGGGCAAGCCCTAGTGAGGCGTCTCACCTTCGCCGCCGCGCCGTCTCAATAGGATCACCATTGACCTTTGAGACGACAAGCGCCATTCTGCCTAAGACCCTAGTGAGACAGGAGGCAGCCATGGCCACACCCAAGCGCACCACCCGCCGCGCCGCTGAACCCGCTGCGAGCACCGGCCCTGCTGGTGTGGTAGCGGGTTACGCGCGAACCTCGACGGTAGAGCAAGGCGCGGGCCTAGAGGCGCAGGAGCGCGACCTTCGCGCGGCAGGCTGCACCAGGCTCTTCAGCGAGCAGCTGTCCAGCGTCGCCACCAGCCGCCCGCAACTGGCCGCCGCGCTCGACTACCTACGGGAAGGCGACGTGCTGGTGGTGACGAAGCCCGACCGCCTGGCGCGCAGCACGGCAGACTTGCTGGCGATCGTGGAGAACCTGGCCGGGCGCGGGATCGGCCTGCGCATCCTGTCCATGGGCGGCAGCGAAGTGGACACGCGCAGCGCCACGGGGCGGTTGATGGTGACGATGCTTGGAGCGGTCGCGGCGTTCGAGCGGGATCTGATGCTTGAGCGCCAGCGCGAGGGGATCGCGAAGGCGAAGGCGGACGGCAAATACAAGGGCCGGGCGCCAACCGCCCGCAACCAAGCCGACCAGGTGGTGCAGCTCAAGGCGCAGGGCATCGGCCCGGCCGAGATCGCGCGGCGCCTCGGCATTGGCCGGGCGAGCGTCTATCGCATCCTCGGCCAGCCTGCCGCCGCCTAGCGGCACTGGTGGCGCAGCTGGAGGTCGAGGCGCTGCGCCAGGTGGTCGAGACGCAGCCCCCGGCGGCGCTGGTGCGGCAGCTCCGGGGCTGCGCCAGGTGGTCGAGGTGCAGCCCCCGGCGGCGCTGGTGCCGCAACTCCGTGGCTGCGCTAGGTCGTTGAGACGCCACGCCCTGCGGCTGCGCCTGACCACGGGGGCCACCCCCCGGGGGGGCGGTTTCGCGCCCGCGCCGCTGTCCAGTGCCTCTGCCAGCGTGGTTTTCCTCGATCGTCGATTTTTTTTTGCCAGCAAAGGTGCTTTTCTACCCTCGCCCCCGCCGCCAAACGCAGCCTGGAAAGGAACTGAATGAGCACTTTAGAACGAGCCATCGCCATCGCGGCCGAAGCCCATGCAGGGCAGGTCGATAAAGCGGGTGCGCCCTACGTCCTCCACCCCCTCCGCATGATGCTGTCGCTGCTGCACGAGGATGAGCGGATCGTCGCGGCGCTGCACGATGTCTGCGAGGACTGCCCGGGCTGGGACTTTGATCGCCTTCGACGGGAGGGCTTCTCAGACCGCGTGTTGCTGGCCCTGGACGCGGTCACCAAGCGCGAGGGCGAGGCATACGACCAGTTCGTTGCTCGAGCTGCTGGCGACACCATTAGCCGCGCCGTAAAGCTCGCAGACCTGCGCGACAACTGCGACCTTGGGAGGATCGCCAGCCCAACAGCCCGCGACCTCGACCGGATCGAAAAATACCGCCGCGCGATCACGGCCCTCAGCGAGCACGCTTGACGCTGCGACTTGGATAGGCGCACCGTTGGCCCGGGAGCTTAAACACTCCTTGTCGGCACTAGCTACCCAGTTGCGGCCCATCTACGCCACACCTCCGGGGGCGGCGCGCGCATGTCCAGAGGGCAAACCCTTAAAGGCGCGTCGGCCCGATCTAGTGCCGGATATTCAACCCCGGGGGGAGGTTTTCCGCGCCGCGCTCTGTTCCCGCGCACCTGCCAGTGTGGTTTTCCCTTCGCCCCGACTTTTTGAACGCGGAAAGAAAATCCCCCCTGCCGGCCCCTTCGTTGCGGATCGCGCTTGACCTGATCGGCGCACGAGCGCAGGATTCCGCCCGGAGCTTGAACACTCCACATCGGCACTAGCTACCCGCCCAGCCACGGCTACTCTACGGCACGCCTCCGGGGGCGGTGCGCGCATGTCCAGAGGGGCAATCCTTAAAGGCGCGCCGGCCCGTCTAGTGCCGGGTGTTCAACCCCCGGAGTAGCTGCGGCATGAACACCGCAGGTGCGCCGGTCAGCCTCTGCACTAGGAACCTGACCATGAAAAACGCCACGAAGAAGAACCCCTCGCCCGCCCCCCTCGCCGCGGCCAACGCGGCCGAGCTGGCCGCCGAGCAGATCGAGGCCGACGCGACCCAGGGCGCCCGCACCTGCGTGGAGAGCCGCACAAGGGCGTACAGTGCCCTTCTCGCCGCAGCCAATGGCCCGGCCGAGGATGAACTGTTCGATGCCGTCTGTGACCGCAGGGAAGCAGCCTATCGCCTCCTGTCGCAGGACCCCGCCACCACAGCGCAGGACCTGTCGCGCAAGCTGGCGGTGCTGGTGACAGAGATGCTTCGCGCATCCTCCGGCGAGCCACAGTCGCAGGACCTGGCCCTTGCCGCCTCTGCATTGGCTGACGCGGTGCTGTTGGCGAAGAGCCCCACGTAGAAGGGCGTTCCCCTAAACTCCTGACCAGCCGTCACCGAGAATCGACATAGGGCGGAAGCTTACGCTTCCGCCCTATCTGCTTGTCCTGCTGATGTCCTGCTGGCAAAAGAGCCGGTTCGACCTATGGCGCACCCGGAAGGACTCGAACCTCCAACCCCCAGATTCGTAGTCTGGTGCTCTATCCAATTGAGCTACGGGTGCAGCAGCAGAGGCGGGCGATATAGCCGTGCCCGCGCGCCTCGGCAAGGCGCTAAATGCAGGGCAGGGCGTTATGATCCGAGCTTGTCCAACTCGCGCACAACGGCCTCACCCATCACGGAGGTGGAGACCTTGGCGCAGCCCGGCGCCATCACGTCTGCGGTGCGCAGGCCAGAGGCCAGAACGTTGGTGCAGGCGCGCTCGATGATCAGCGCATCCTCGTCCATGCCGAAGGAATAGCGCAGCAGCATGGCGAAGCTGAGCATCTGTGCCATGGGGTTGGCGATGCCCTTGCCGGCGATATCCGGCGCGCTGCCGTGGATCGGCTCATACAGCGCATGGCGGCGGCCATCGCCCTGCACGGCGCCCAGCGTGGCGCTGGGGAGCATGCCGAGCGAACCGGTGAGCATGGAGGCGAGGTCGGAAAGGATGTCGCCGAACAGATTGCCCGTCACGATCACATCGAACTGGCGCGGGTTGCGCACCATCTGCATGGCGCAGTTGTCGGCATACATGTGCGACAGCTCGACATCGGGGTATTCGGCCGCGCCCAGGGCAGTGACGGTCTGGCGCCACAGCAGGCCCGACTCCATCACGTTGGCCTTCTCCACGCTGCACAGCCGGCCCTGGCGCTTGCGGGCCAGCTCGAAGGCCACGCGGGCCACGCGCTCGATCTCCGGCGTGGTGTAGACCTCGGTGTTGATGCCGCGCTTGGTGCCGTCCGGCAGGGTTTCCACGCCGCGCGGCTCACCGAAATAGATGCCGCCCGTGCTCTCACGCACGATCATGATATCGAGGCCCTTGATCACGTCGGCCTTCAGGGTGGAGGCATCCACCAACGGATCGAGCACGATCGCGGGGCGCAGATTGGCGAACAGGCCAAGCTCCTTGCGTAGCGTGAGGATGGAAAGCTCCGGCCGCTTGTCGAAGCCCAGCGTGTCCCACTTCGGGCCGCCGACGGACCCGAACAGCACGGCATCGGCCTCCCGCGCGCGCTGCACCGTTTCCGGCCGGATGGCGATGCCGTGGGCATCGATGCAGGCGCCGCCGACAATGTCCTCGGCGATGTCGAACACGGCGCGGCGGCGGCGGGCCATCCAGTCGATCACATGGCCGACCTCGCGCATCACCTCGGGGCCGATGCCGTCGCCGGGGAGGACGAGAAGCTTCTTGTTCGAGGCCATGCGGGGGGTCTTTCGCGGTTAGGTGAGCGGCGGGCGTTAAGAATAGAGGAAGGAAAGCGAAGTGGTCACAGAGAGCACAGAGGGTCACAGAGAGCACAGAGGCAGCGGATGACATATGCGTCGGTGCGCATCTGATCGAACTCTCTGTGTCCCTCTGTGGTCCTCTGTGTCCTCTGTGACCACTTCGCTTTACGATCCATCCGCGCGCGAGGCGCTAGAGCGAAATACCCGGCATCCAGGATTTTTCAGCCTTCTGCTTGGACTCATAGGAGTCGATCGAAGGCGCGTGCTGCAGCGTCTGGCCGATATCGTCGAGCCCGTTGAGCAGCAGGTGCTTGCGGAAGGGGTCGATCTCGAACGGGATCTTCTCGCCATTCGGGCGCACGACAACCTGTTCGGCCAGGTCGATGGTGATGCGCGCGTTGTCGCCCTGCTTGGCGTCTTCCATCAGCTGGTCGCAGATCTCGCGTGACAGGCGGATGGGCAGGATGCCGTTCTTGAAGACGTTGTTGTGGAAGATGTCGGCAAAATCCGGCGCGATCACGCAACGGATGCCGAAATCCAGCAGCGCCCAGGGGGCATGCTCGCGCGAGGAGCCGCAGCCGAAATTCTCATGCGCGATCAGGATCTCCGCCTTGCGGTAGGGCCCCTGGTTGAGCACGAATTCCGGGCGTTCCTTCCCCTCGGCGTCGTAGCGCAGCGTGTCGAACAGATGCACGCCGAGGCCGGTGCGCTTGATGGTCTTCAGGAAGCGCGCCGGGATGATCTTGTCGGTATCGACATTGGCCATCGGCATCGGGGCGGCGACGCCGGTGAGCTTGGTGAACGCGTCCATCAGGCGAGCTCCCTCACATCGGCCAGGTGGCCGGAAACCGCGGCGGCGGCGGCCATGGCGGGCGAGACCAGGTGCGTGCGCCCGCCGGGGCCCTGGCGGCCTTCGAAGTTGCGGTTGCTGGTGCTGGCGCAACGCTGGCCGGGCGTGAGCTTGTCCGGGTTCATGCCCAGGCACATGGAACACCCGGGCTCGCGCCATTCGAAGCCGGCTTCGATGAGGATCTTGTCGAGCCCCTCTTCTTCGGCCTGCTGCTTCACGATGCCGCTGCCGGGCACGATCATAGCGCGCACGCCCGTGGCCACCTTGCGGCCTTTGGCCACGGCGGCGGCGGCGCGCACATCCTCGATGCGGCCATTGGTGCAGGAGCCGATGAAGACCACGTCGATCTTGAGGTCGGTGATCTTCTGGCCCGGCGTGAGGCCCATGTATTCCACCATGCGGGCCAGCTGGGCGCGCTTGGCTTCATCCTGCTCATCCGCCGGGTTCGGCACCGTGGCGGTCACGGGAACAACGGCTTCCGGGTTGGTGCCCCAGGTAACCATCGGCGCGATCGCGGCCGCGTCGAGTTCCACCACCGTGTCGTAATGCGCGCCGGGGTCGGCGGGCAGGGTGCTCCACCAGGCGATGGCACGATCCAGCGCCTCGCCCTTGGGGGCGTAGGGCTTGCCGCGCACATAGTCGAAGGTGGTCTGGTCCGGCGCGATCATGCCGGCGCGCGCACCCGCTTCGATCGACATGTTGCACACGGTCATGCGCCCGGCCATGTCTAGCGCGCGGATGGCGGAGCCGGCGAACTCGATCACATGGCCGGTGCCGCCGGCAGTGCCGATCTTGCCGATGATGGCCAGCACGATGTCCTTCGCCGTGCAGCCGGCGCCGAGCGTGCCTTCCACCTTCACGAGCATGTTCTTCGCCGGCTTCTGCAGCAGCGTCTGGGTGGCGAGCACGTGCTCCACCTCCGAGGTGCCGATGCCGAAGGCGAGCGAGCCCATGGCGCCATGGGTGGAGGTGTGGCTGTCGCCGCACACGATCGTCATGCCGGGCAGGGAAATGCCCTGCTCCGGCCCGATGATGTGGACGATGCCCTGCTGCGCCGAAAGGATGGGGAAGTAGGGAACGCCGAACTCGGCCACGTTGCGCTCCAGGGTTTCCACCTGGATGCGGCTGTCCTCCTCCTGGATGCCGTTCGCACGGCCCATGGTGGGGATGTTGTGGTCGGCCACCGCGATGGTGGCATCGGGCCGGCGTACCTTGCGGCCGGCCAGGCGCAGGCCTTCGAAGGCCTGCGGGCTGGTCACCTCATGCACCAGGTGCCGGTCGATGTAGAGCACGCAGGTTCCGTCCGGAAGCTGCTCGACAACGTGGGCATCCCACACCTTGTCGAACAGCGTGCGCGGCTTGGTCTCGGCCATTGTGTTTCCCCCTTCCGCCGCCGCGTGTCGTTACTCGGCGGCAGCCGGCTCGCCCGAGGTGGGCACCACCACGTCACGGGCGCGCTCGGCGATGCGGGCAGACTTGCCGCTGCGGCCACGCAGATAATACAGCTTCGCGCGGCGCACATCGCCACGGCGGACCACGGCGATTTCCGCGATGGTCGGCGCATAGAGCGGGAACACGCGCTCCACGCCTTCGCCGTAGCTGATCTTACGCACGGTGAAGTTGCTGCTGAGGCCCTTGTTGGAGCGGGCGATGCAGACGCCTTCGAAGTTCTGCACGCGGGTACGCTCGCCTTCCACCACCTTCACGGCCACGCGCAGGGTGTCGCCGGGGATGAACTCGGGCACTGCGCGGATGGCGGTGAGGCGGGCGATTTCCTCGGCCTCGTACTGCTGGATGATGTTCATGGGGTGATCCTTTCGTCCGTTTCTCTAGGGCGCAGCGGGGCGTGAAGCAACGCCCGGCCGCGCCGATTGATAGGTGGCCCACAGGTCGGGCCTGCGTTCGCGTGTGATCCGCTCCGCCTCCGCATGGCGCCATTGGGCGACGGCCGCGTGGTGGCCCGAGAGCAGAACCTCGGGCACCGGGCGGCCCTGCCATTCGGCGGGGCGGGTGTAGTGCGGGTATTCCAGCAACCCGGCCAGCGCACCGGGCGAGAAGCTTTCCTCCGTGCCGCTCTCGGCCGCGCCCATCACGCCGGGCAGCAGCCGCACGCAGGCATCCAGCAGCACCAGCGCCGCCGGCTCGCCGCCCGAGAGCACGTAGTCGCCGATCGTAACCTCCTCCAGTCCGCGGGCCTGGATGACGCGCTCATCCACCCCTTCGAACCGGCCGCACAGCAGCACCACGCCCGGCCCGGCAGCCAGATCCCGCACGCGGGACTGGGCGAGCGGGCGCCCACGCGGGGTCAGGTAGATCATCGGCCTGATATCGGCGACCAGCGCGAGCGCCGCATCGACGATATCCGGCCGCATCACCATGCCCGCACCGCCGCCAAAGGTGGTATCGTCCACCTTGCGGTGGCGATCGGTGGCGACATCGCGGATGTCGCGCGCCTCCAGCGACCAGGCACCACGTTCCAGGCCGCGGCCGGCCAGGGATTGGCCGAGCGGGCCCGGGAACATCCCGGGGAACAAGGTGAGGACGCTGGCGCGCCAGGGGGCGGGGTCGCTCATTCGGCGGCCTCCTCATCCCGTGCACCGTCATCCGGCACCTCGATTTCCACGGGCGGCACCACCGTGACGGTGCCGCCGGCCAGGTCCACCACCGGCACGCAGGCGCGGGTGAAGGGCAGGATCAGCCGGCCGATCTCCAGGCTGGTCCCGGCGCCATAGTCGTGCACCATGTCGATCTTGCCGAGGTCGCGGCCCTCGGGCGTGACAGCCCGCAGCCCGATGAGGTCGGTGAGGTAGAACTCATCCTCATCCTCGGTGGGCGGCAGGCGGTCGCGGTCCACATACAGACGGACATTGACCAGCGCATGGGCGGCATTGCGGTCGGTCAGCTTCACTTCGCGCCCGTCCACGATCTCCATCACGCGGGCCACGCCCTCGCTCGCCCAGGCGAGCGTGAACGTTCGGCCGCGATCATCGCGGAACGGGCCGTATTCGGGCAGGTCCGCGGGGTCGGCGGTGTAGCTGTGCACATGCACCAGCCCCCGCACGCCATGCGGCCGCCCGATCACGCCCATCAGGATGCGTTGCTCAGCCAAGGGCTGCTCCGCTCAGCGTGGGCTCAGCCCGCGGCGGCGGCGGCGGCGGCCTTCGCGCGCTCCTGCGCCTTCTTCTTCGGCGCGGACTGCACGGGCTGCTCGCGGTACACCGGCATCTCGGCGATCCCGGCATGGCCGAGGAACTTCGCCACGCGCTCGGTCGGCAGCGCGCCCTGGCGAACCCAATGCAGGATGCGCTCGCCCATCAGGCGCACGCGGTCCTCATGCTCGGCCGGCAGCATCGGGTTGTAGCTGCCCAGCTTCTCGATGAAGCGGCCATCGCGCGGCGAACGGCTGTCGGCCACCACGATGTGGTAGTACGGCCGCTTCTTGGCGCCGGCGCGGGCGAGGCGAATCTTAAGGGCCATCAATCGTCTCCAGTCAGGTGTTCGTTGGTCGGTTGAGTTCTCAGAACGGGCGCTTGCCTTGCGGCAGCAGGGCACCGAGCCCCTGCCGCATCAGGCCTTTCTGCCCAAGCTTATTCATGCGCTTCATCATGGTGGTCATGTCGTCGAACTGCTTCAGCAGCTTGTTGACGTCCTGCACCGTGACGCCGGAACCGGTCGCAATGCGCTTCTTGCGGCTGGCCTTGATCATGTCGGGGTTCTTGCGCTCCCCGGATGTCATCGAGGAAATGATCGCCTGCTGGCGCTTCAGCATCTTCTGGTCGAGGTTGCTCTTGCCGCTGGCCTCCAGCGCCGCCTGGATCTTGCCGGCACCCGGCAGCATGCCGATGATCGACTGGATGCTGCCCATCTTGTTCAGCTGCTTCAGCTGGGCGGCGAAATCATCCAGGTCGAACGTGCCCTTCGCCATCTTCTTGGCGAGTTTCTCGGCCTCTTCCTCGTCGACGATCTCCGCCGCACGCTCCACCAGGCCAACCACGTCGCCCTGGCCCAGGATGCGGCCGGCCACGCGCTCGGGGTGGAATTCCTCCAGCGCATCCAGCTTCTCGCCGGAGCCGGAGAACTTGATCGGCGCACCGGTAATGCTGCGCATCGAAAGCGCCGCGCCGCCGCGGGCATCGCCATCCATGCGGGTCAGCACGATGCCGGTCACGCCCAGTGCGTCGTTGAAGGCCTTGGCGGTGTTCACCGCGTCCTGGCCCGTCATCGCATCCACCACCAGCAGCGTGTCGGCCGGGTTGGTGGCGTCGCGAATGGCCTTCACCTCCGCCATCAGCGCCTCGTCGATCGACAGGCGGCCGGCGGTGTCCAGGATCACCACGTCGTAGACTTCGCGGCGCCCAGTCTCCATGGCGCGGGCGGCGATCTGCAGCGGGGTCTGGCCGGGAATGATCGGCAGGCTGCCGACTCCGGCCTGCTTGGCCAGTGTCTCCAGCTGCAGCTGCGCGGCTGGGCGCTGGGTATCCAGGCTGGCCAGCAGCACCTTCTTGCGCTCGCGCTTCAGCAGCCGCAGCGCCAGCTTGCCGGAGGTGGTCGTCTTGCCGGAGCCCTGCAGGCCGACCATCAGCACCGGCACGGGGGCGGCGGCATTCAGGTTCAGCGGCACCACCCCGGCGCCGCCGAGGGCTTCGATCAGCACGTCGTTGACGATCTTCACGACCTGCTGGCCGGGCGAAACGCTGTCGATCACCTCCTGGCCGACGGCGCGCTCGCGCACCTTGGTGATGAAGTCCCGCACCACCGGCAGCGCCACGTCGGCGTCCAGCAGGGCCAGGCGCACCTCGCGCAGCGCTTCCAGCACGTCGGTTTCCGACAGGCGGCCGCGCGTGCGTAGCCGGTCGAATACCCCCGTCAGTTTGCCGGTCAGCGCCTCGAACAAGGCAGAAGCTCCTCTCAACGAAATAGGCGCCGCTGCGCGAACCTTCGCGGAGCGGCGGTGTGGATGCCGGTGCTATGCGCAGGGAGGCACCGGGCTGTCAACCTTGAAGGCGGCCGGCGGGATTGCGCCGGCCGCGTAGCTTATTCGGCCGCGTTCGACCGCTCTGAGGGATCCTCGCTGGGAATGTTGATCCCGCCGCCGCGCCGTGCGGCCAGCGCCTTGGGGGTGCCATCGCTGGCCACCACCGAGCGACCATAGGCGGGAATGGAGGGAATCGCCTCCGGCGCCAGCGGCTGCATCCACTTCTTCCGCTTCAGCGCCGCCTCGATATAGGGCGCCAGCTCGGCCTGCTTGCGGGCATCGCGCTCCGCCTGGTCGGCCTTCAGCGCCGGCATCACCTCGGCGGCGAACAGTTCCAGCGATGCGACGATGTCCGCATGCGTGTTGCGCCCGGCCTGCTGCACGAAGATCACCTGGTCCACGCCGGAATCCTGGTACTGCTTCAGCCGCTCGATCAGCTGGGCCGGCGTGCCGATGCCATTGCCCACCGCCGCCGGCATCTTGTCCCGCCCACGCTCGAACCGCTCCCACACATTGGTCACGCCCGGAACGTGCTCGCCGTACACATAATGATGGCCGAGCGCGAAGCCGAAGAACTGGAACCCCTCGCCGCCGCGCTTGATGGCCTCGGCCTCGTCGTGATGCAAAGAGAAGCCGGTGGCCATGGCGATGTTGGCGTTCACGGAATGGCCGATCGGCACGCATTCATCAGATTTGATGATGTCGTAGTACTCGCCTGCCCATTTCGCCGCATCCGCGGGGTCCACAAAGGCGAAGGCCAGCGCGCCCACGCCATTGCGCGCGGCCACATGGATCGTCTCGCGGTTGGAGCAGGCCAGCCAGATCGGCGGATGCGGCTTCTGCAGCGGCTTGGGGATCACGTTGCGCGCGGGCATGGAGAAGTAGTCGCCCTTGAACCCGGGATAGGGCGCCATCGCCATCATGTTGGCGGTCTGCTCGGTCGCCTCCGCCCACATCAGCTTCTTCTGCGCGGGATCGACGCCGAACCCCTCCAGCTCCGCGCGCGACGCGGAGGAGCCCGTGCCCCATTCCGCCCGGCCGGAGGAGACGAGATCGAGCATCGACATGCGCTCGGCCACGCGCGCTGGCGCGTTGTAGCCGGGCGGGGAGAGCACCACGGCATGGCCGATATGGATCTGCTTGGTGCGCGCCGCGGCGGCGGCCAGGAACACCTCGGGGGCGGAGTTGTGCGAATACTCCTCCAGGAAATGGTGCTCGTTGGCCCAGACGTAATCGAGGCCCAGCCGGTCGGCCACCTCCACCTCCGCCAGCGCCTGCTGCACCAGTTGGTGCTCGGAATTGGCATCCCACGGGCGGGGCAGCTGCAACTCATAGATGAGGCCG
The DNA here is from genome assembly GCA_026400815.1 of Alphaproteobacteria bacterium. Taxonomy (GTDB): domain Bacteria; phylum Pseudomonadota; class Alphaproteobacteria; order Acetobacterales; family Acetobacteraceae; genus CAMDGX01. The sequence continues at coordinate 37,870 of JAPLOI010000071.1, read as the reverse complement.
AATCGCATGGTCTGTCTCCACCTTGGTTCGTTGGGGCCGTTCCCTGTCGGGCAGTCTCAACGAAAGTCGCGGGCGGCCGCAAGGGCAATGGCGGGTGGCCCGTCCCCCCTGTTGCCGTGGTGCGGCAATCGGGTGCAGCATTGCGGCAACCAACGCGACAGCAGGAAACGCCGTGAGCATTCTCGATAACTGCGACGATATCTACCAGCTTCGCGATGCCGCCCGCCGGCTGCTGCCGCGCGGCATCTTCGAATACGTCGACCGGGGCAGCGAGGACGACAAGCTGCTGGACGAGAACCGCGCGGCCCTCGACCGCCTGAAGGTGGTGCCGCGCTTCCCCGAACACGTCAGCAAGCGGAATATCGCCACCGAGCTGTTCGGCAAGCCGATCACCATGCCCTACATCATCGCCCCCACCGGCACCGCCGGCCTCGTGGCCTATGAGGGCGAGCTGGCGCTGGCCAAGGCCGCGGCCAAGGCAGGCATTCCCTACACCCTGGCCACCGGTGCCCAGACCTCGGTGGAGAAGATCGCCCGCGAAGTGCCCAACGGCCGCAACTTCATGCAGCTCTACCTCTGGAAGGACCGCGAGCTGTCGATGCAGTTGGTGGACCGCGCCAAGAACAACGGGTTCGAGGCACTGTTCCTCACCATGGACACGCCGGTCTCCCCCAACCGCACCTACAACAAGGCCAACGGCTTCTCCTTCCCCTACAAGCCCACGCTGCGCTCCATGATCGACATGACCCTGGCGCCGCACTGGCTGTTCGGCACCATCGGCCGCTACATGGTCAAGAACGGCGGCTTCCCCCGCTTCGAGAACTACCCGGAGGAGTTCCGCACCCCGATCACGCAAAGCCCGCTGGGCGACCGCGTGAAGCACACCGAAGATCTCTCATGGGACGACGTGAACCGCCTGCGCGACCGCTGGCCCGGCCCGCTGATCGTGAAGGGCATCATGCACCCGGAGGATGCCCGCATCGCCGTGGAACGCGGCGCGGACGGCATCGTGGTCTCCAACCACGGCGGCCGTAACCTCGACATCTCGGTGGCCTCGATCGACGCGCTGCCCAGCATCGTGGCCGAGGTGGGCCACAAGACCACCGTGCTGTTCGACAGCGGCATCCGCCGCGGCTCCGACATCGTGAAGGCCCTGTCCCTGGGCGCCAAGGCCGTGCTCTGCGGCCGCAACACCCTGTGGGGCGTGGCCGTGGCGGGCGAGGCCGGCGCCAGCAAGGCGCTGACCATCATGCGCAACGAGACGCTGACGGCGATGGCCAATATCGGCGTGAACACGCTGGCCGATCTCGGCCCGCATCTGTTCGAGTTGCCGGGATCGAACAGCTCGCGCATCCGCGGGATGTGAGTGGTGTACTGGGCGGTATGAAGTTATCATACCGGCTGGGTGAATCAGGAGCATTCCATGGCCGCGGTCGAGAAGCGGACGGTCAGTCTGCCCGCTGAGCAGTCAGGCTACATTGATGCGCTGGTGGCTTCGGGCGCCTTCGCATCGGCCAGCGAGGTGGTGCGGGCCGGGTTGCGCGCACTTCAGGAGCGCGACGCCGCCGTGGAGCGCTGGCTGCGCGAGGAGGTGGCCGAGGCCTACGACGAATGGCAGCGTGCGCCGGAAAAGGTGCTCACGGCCGAGGACGTTGGCGATGCGCTGCGGAAGCACCATGCTGATCGGCTGAAGTCGGGGCGTGCGTCATAGCGTCCGCTTTGGTCAGCGGGCCAAGGACGACCTGCTGGCACTGTACGACCATATAGCGGCCGAAGCTGGCCCGGACCGTGCTTTAGGCTATGCCACCCAGGTGGAGCACGTCTGCCTGGGGCTCGCCGCGTTTCCGCACCGGGGCGCTCCACGCACCTCTGTCCGCCCCGGGCTGCGCGTGCTTGCGTTTCGGCGCCGCGTGTCGGTCGTCTACGTCGTATCGGATCGCGAAGTCATTGTGCTTCGCATATTGTACGGCGGCCGGCGGGTGAACGACGAGGAATTGGGCCCGGCGTGACCCCTCCAAACGCAAAGAGCCCCGCGTTCGCCGCGGGGCTCTCGGAATAGGCCGATGGGCGACACCTCAACGCGGCGTCAGCACCATCACCATCTGGCGGTTTTCCATCTTCGGCATCTGTTCCACCTTGGTGGTGCCGTCGAGGTCGCCGCGGATGCGTTCCAGCACCCTCACGCCGATATCCTGGTGCGCCATTTCGCGGCCACGGAAGCGCAGGGTGACCTTCACCTTGTCGCCTTCCTCGATGAACGACTTCATGGCGCGCAGCTTCACCTGGTAGTCGTTCTCATCGATGTTCGGCCGGACCTTGACCTCCTTGATCTCGATCACCTTCTGCCGCTTCTTCGCCTCGTTCTTCTTCTTCTGCTGCTCGTACTTGAACTTGCCGAAGTCGAGGATCTTGCACACTGGCGGATCGGCATTCGGGCTGATCTCAAGCAGGTCGAGCCCAACGGAATAGGCGCGCTGGATCGCGTCGCGCGCACTCATCACGCCGAGCATCTCGCCGTCCTGGTCGATCAGTCGCACCTGGGGAACGCGAATGTCCTCGTTCACGCGGGGGCCGTCGCGGCTGGGCGCGGCGGGCATGGGGCCTCTGGCTATGGTTCTCTCCTGTGGCAGTTGACGTCTTATCGGGGCGGCGATCGAGGTGCCGACGGCAGCAACATAGCATGTTGTTGCCGCCAGCACCTGTTTTCAAGGCCAGGGCCTGTTATGCGGCACCGCGCACCAGGTCCGGCGCCATCGCCTCGGCCGCCAGCCGGGCCACCGCCTCGTCCAGCGGTAGCACCTCCTGCGCCTCGCCACCCAGGCGGCGCAGGGCCACGGTGCGCTGCTCCGCCTCCTTGCGGCCCACCACGGCAATCACCGGCACGTGCTGCACGCTGTGCTCGCGGATCTTGGCGTTGATCTTCTGGTTGCTGGTATCCAGCTTCACCTCCAGCCCCTTCGCGCGCAGCAGCGCCGCCACTTCCGCCGCATAGCCGTCGGCGTCGGAAACGATGGTCGCCACCGCCACCTGCACCGGCGAAAGCCACAGCGGGAAGCGCCCGGCGAACTGCTCGATCAGGATGCCCAGGAAGCGCTCGAAGCTGCCCAGGATCGCGCGATGCAGCATCACCGGCCGATGCCGCGCGCCGTCCTCACCCACGTATTCCGCGTCCAGCCGCTCCGGCAGCACGAAATCCACCTGCAACGTGCCGCACTGCCAATCGCGCCCGATCGCGTCACGCAGCACGAATTCCAGCTTCGGGCCATAGAACGCGCCCTCGCCGGGGTTGATCACGTATTCCACGCCGGCCTCGGCGCAGGCGCGCTCCAGCGCCCCTTCCGCGCGATCCCAAACCTCATCGGACCCCGCCCGCACATCCGGCCGGGTGGAGAACTTCACCCGGAAGCTGTCGAAGCCGAAATCGCGGTAGATCGAAGACAGCAGGTCCACGAACCGCACCGTCTCCGCCCCGATCTGGTCCTCGGTGCAGAAGATATGCCCGTCATCCTGCTGGAACGCCCGCACGCGCATAATCCCGTGCAGCGCGCCCGAGGGCTCATACCGGTGATCCTGCCCGAACTCCGCCAGGCGCAGCGGCAATTCGCGATAGCTGCGCATGCCCTGGTTGAACACCATCACCGCGCCCGGGCAGTTCATCGGCTTCAGCGCGAGCGTCTTCTCCTCCTCGTCCACGCGCACGAGGAACATGTTCTCGCGATACTTCTCCCAGTGGCCAGAGGCCTCCCACAGCGCGCGATCCACCAGCTGCGGCGTCTTGATCTCCACGTAGCCATTGGCCTCCAGCCGCCGGCGCACATAGGTCTCGCTGGTGCGATACAGCTTCCAGCCCTTCGGGTGCCAGAACACGCTGCCCGTCGCCTCTTCCTGGAGGTGGAACAGGTTCATGTCCTTGCCGATGCGGCGGTGGTCGCGCTTTTCCGCCTCCTCCAGCATGTGCAGGTGGGCATCCAGCTCCTTCTGGTCGCGCCAGGCGGTGCCATAGATGCGGCTGAGCATCGGGTTGCGGTGATCGCCACGCCAATAGGCCCCGGCCACCTTCATCAGCTTGAACGCCGTGCCCACGTCGCCAGTGCCACGCATATGCGGCCCGCGGCAAAGGTCGATCCAGTCGCCCTGGCTGTAGAGCGTGATCACCTCGGTGCCAGGCAGGTCGCGGATCAGCTCGGCCTTGTACTTCTCGCCCTTGGCCTCGAAGAAGGCGATCCCCTCGTCGCGGTCGATCACGCTGCGCACGAACGGCGCGTTGCGCCCCACGATCTCACGCATCTTGGCCTCGATCGCGGCGAAATCCTCCGTGGTGAAGGGCTCGCTGCGGGCGAAGTCATAGTAGAAGCCGTTCTCGATCGAGGGCCCGATCGTCACCTGCGTGCCGGGAAACAGCTCCTGCACCGCCTCGGCCAGCACGTGGGCGCAATCGTGGCGGATCATCTCCAGCGCCACCTCGTCCTTGCGCGTCACGAACACCAGGTTCGCATCGGCCTCGATCACCGTAGACAGATCAACCAGCTTGCCGTCGATCTTCATGGCAAGTGCGGCACGCGCGAGGCCGGGCCCGATGGCGGCCGCCACGGTAGTGCCCGCAACCGGCGCGTCGAACGAGCGCACGGAGCCGTCGGGCAGCGTGATGGCGGGCATCGTGGTCTCCTCTAGGGCGAAAAACAGCCGGCTTCTATCGCCCTAGGCCAGCGCCGCTGCAACCCTCTCCACGGTCAGGTCCGCCAACACGGGAACGCGGATCACGGTCGGCCAGCTGCCATCCGGCCCGCGCGGCGCGGTCATCGTGGGGTCGCTGTCGCGGGAGAACAGCACCACCGCGGGGCAGCCGGCCGCGGCGGCGATATGGGTCGGCCCGGTATCGTTGCCCACCACCAGCGCGGCCCGGGCAGCGATGGCGAAGATATCCAGCAGTGCGGTTTTCGTCGTGAGGTCGATCGCATCGGGGCACGTCGCCAGTACCTCCGTGGCCAACGCCACCTCGTCCTTCCCCCCGATCACCACCGGCACCAGCCCGCGCCCCACCAGCACCCGCGCCAGCTCGCCATACCGCGCAGCCGGCCAGCGCTTGCCCGGCCGATGGGCGGAGGCACCGGGCACGAGCAGCGCAAAACGGGCGGGCAGGGCGGGCACCTGGCGCTGCGTCAGGAACGACAGGTCCGGGGCGGGAAACGCCGTAATCCCCGCGATCCCCAACTGGTCCCGCTGCCGCTCGATCGTGTGCATGCGCTCCCTCTCCGGCCCGCGCTGCGGAAACCGGCACCCCCGCACATTGCCAGACCAGTCCGGCCGCCCTGCCATATGGAAATACCAACCGGAGCGCCCGGAGGTCTGCAGGTCGTACACTATGTCGAACCCCGTCAGCGCGCGCCGCAGCCGCAGCAGCCCCGCGATGTTCCAGGCCGCCGGCCGCTCGTCGATCGCCACCCGATCAAACCACGGCGCAGCATTTGCCAGCGCGGCAAATGGCTTCGTGGTCAGCAGGGTAATCTCCGCCCCGGGATGATGCGCCCGGATGGCAGCAAACGGCCCAAAGGACATCACCACGTCCCCCAGCGCCCCCAGACGAATCACAAGAACACGCATCAGACGCCAACGTGTCTGGATTGTCTGCCACAAGCGCAAAGTCGGAAAAGTATTTTTGCTTCTTTTTCTCTGGAAAAAGAAGGCGCTTCCTTCCAAAAAGCCCGTTTGAGACCTCGCTCTGGCGAGTCAGAGGGGCCTGCCTGGCCCCGGCCGGCGGTGATTTGCGAGCACCGGAGCGGAGCGGCCTGATGGCCGTGAGCACTGGAGCACAGAAAATCGCCGTCGGATGACCGCCAGAGTGGAGGTATCAGACGGGCTTTCACCCCAGAACTTCCCGATACACATCCAACGTCGCCGCCTGCATCGCCGCCGTGGTGAACCGCGCATGCACCATCGCCCGCGCCTGTTCCCCCATATCCAGCCGCGTCGCCAGGGGCTGCGAAAGCACTTGGTCCAGCATTCCGGCCAGCTCATCGGGGTCGTTCGGCCGCACCCGCCATCCCGTCACGCCGTGCGCCACGGTTTCCACCGCCCCGCCATGGTCGGTGGCGATCACCGGCCGCGCCATCGCCTGGCCCTCGATCACCACGCGCCCGAAGGCCTCGGGCTGGGTGGAGGCGTTCACCACGATATCGGAAAGCTTCAGCGCCGCCGGCATGTCGTCCACGTTGCCGACGATGCGCACCCGGTGCTCCACCCGCAGCCGGCGGGCCAGGGCCGCGAGTTCCTCGGCATAGGCAAGGCGCCCCTGGTCGGAGCCGGCCAGCACCACCACGGCTTCGGTGTTGCGCAGCCGGGCGAGCGCCTGGATCAGCACGCCCTGGCCCTTCCAGCGCGTCAGCCGGCCCGGCAGCAGGATGATCGGCTGCCCATCCTCCACCCGCCAGGCGCGGGCCAGCCGCGGCACCCGGTCCCCGTTCACCTTCGCGGGCTCGAACTGCGAAACATCCACCCCGCGCGGGATCATGCGGATGCGCGCCGGCGGCACGCCATGGCGCTGCTGGATCAGCTCAGCGATGAAACCGCTGATGGCGATCACCAGCGTGCCGCGCGCCATAACGGAATTGTACCAGCGCTTGCCGGGAAACCCCTCGCTATAGGTGCCGTGATAGGTGGTCACGAACGGCACCCGCGTGCGCTTCGCCGCCAGCCACGCCGCCCAGGCCGGGGCGCGCGAGCGGGCATGCACGATGTCCACCTTTTCGCTGCGGATCACCTCCTCCAGCAGCGCGGCATTGCGCCAGATCCGCCAGGGATCGCGGGAGGCGAGCGGCAGGGTCACATGGTCAGCACCCAGCCGCAGCAGGTTCGGCACCAGCCGTCCGCCGGCGCTGGCCACCATGGCGCGCCCACCGGCGGCATGGATGGCAGAGGCGACTTCCAATGTGCCGCGCTCCACCCCGCCGGTTTCCAGCGCGGGCAGCACCTGCAGCACGGTCGGGTAGCGACTCGCGGGATCGGTCATGCCCCGCGCTATATCATGCCGGACCGATCTTCCCATGGCCGGGCAACCCAGCCCTGCCGCACCGCCCTACCGGGGCGGCCCGTCACGCGATAGCGTCCGCGTCATGGATCGGGCCACCCGTCGGCGGGCAATTCTGTGCGTCATGGCGGCCTCGGGCCTCTATACGGTCTCCGCCGCGCTGGTGAAGGCGCTGGCCACCGGCTACCCGGCGGTGGAAATGATGTTCTTCCGCAGCCTGGTCGTCGGCGTGGTGATGCTGCCCATCCAGCTGCGCGCCCATGGCGTGCAGGCGTTGCGGCCCAAAAAGCCCATGGGCCATGTCTGGCGCCTGATCTTCGGCTTCATCGGCATGCTCACCGCCTATTACGGCTACGGCGCCCTGCCGCTGGCCACCAACACCGCACTTGGCTTCTGCATGCCGCTGTTCCTCACCATCCTCTCCGTGCCGCTGCTGGGCGAACGCGTGGGCTGGCAGCGCGTGGTGGCGGTGCTGGCCGGGCTGTTCGGCGTGGTGCTGATGGTCCGCCCCTGGGCCGCGGGGGCCGATGCGCTGCCGCTGGTGCCGGTGCTGATCGTGATGTCCGGCGTCGTCACCTGGGCGCTGGCGATGATCTCCATCCGCCGCATGGGCGAACAGGGCGAAAGCAACGGCGCCATCGTCATGTGGTTCGGCATCGGCAGCACCGTGCTCGCCGGGCTGCTGTGCCTGCCGGTCTGGGTCACGCCGGACTGGATCGGCCTGGCCGGCCTGATCACCGTCGGCCTCGTCACCCTGGTGGCGCAATTGCTGATGACGGAAGCCTACCGCATCGGGGAGACCACGCTGGTGGCCCCGTTCGAATACGGCGCCATCATCTACTCCACCCTGCTGGGCCTGCTGATCTGGCACGAAGTGCCCGGGGTATGGTCCTTCGTCGGCATCGCCATCATCATCACCGCCGGGCTGATGGTCTGGCACCAGGAACTGCGCGGCAAGGCAACGCCGTAAAAGCAAGCGGTTCTTTTTTGAAAAAAAGAACCAAAAAACTTTCATTCGTGATTGGGAGCGCAGCGAAGCAATCCATCGCGCCGCCCCCCAACGCCTGATCTTTTAGCTCCCGCACCAGCTATTGAAGTCTTTTTTGCTTCTTTTTTCTTCAGAAAAAAGAAGACTCTTTCTCCCTTTTCGTACATCCGCGCCGCCATTCAAGCTAACCAAAAATACCCCGCGCACGTAATTTTTTCCTTGCCTACCGCCCTTGCGTCAGGCACAGTTAGAGGTGATGCCAAACCAACCCGCCGCACCGAGCGAAGCCGACGCACCGCGCCCCTGGGCGCGGGCGATTCTGCACGCCCGGATTCCGGCGCCGTTGAAGCTCCTGCTGCTGGCCCTGTTCGCCGCCTTCGCGCGGGCAGGGGCCCCGTGCCGCACCCGGCACCTGCTGCGCCAGGATTGGCTCTTCTCCACACATACCGACCTCAACGACGACCTGGACTCCGCCCAGAACCCCTATGCCCTGCGTCGCCTTCTCCAATTGCGCGCGGAGATCGGCTGGCTCATGCGCGGAAGGCCCAACCGGGGCATGACCCTGTCCGGCCAGCGCGCGCCCGCACTGTGCCCGGCGCCGGCCGCCCGCGCGCCGCCATCGTCATCCCCCGCCTGAATTCACCCCGAATCCGTCGCAAGAACCCCGCCTCGCGCGGCGATGACTCATGCCCGAACCGCAACGAAGAATGGAGCAAGCAAGAGTCTTCTTTTCCTGAAGAAAAACAAGCAAAAAGACTTCATCTGTTTGATGCGGACGGACCCGCGTCAAACAGATAAAAGTTTTTTGATTCTTTTTTTCAAAAAAGAACCGCTTACTGATTCCTCCGTGGCGCAATTGCCGATCCGCCCGATGCCGACCGCCCACTATCAATCACCAGTTGCGTGCCGGTGATGTTGGAGGACAGGTCCGAGCACAGATACATCACCGCGTTCGCCACCTCCTCCGGATAGGTATACCGCCCCGTCGGCATGCCGGCTGCGTTGGCGGCGTGCACCGATTCCGGGTCGGTTGGGTTCCGCTGCGATTCCAGCGAGCGCATCATTCGCGTTTCCACCGGCCCCGGGCAGATTGCGTTCACCCGCACGCCGTAGCGGGCCACGTCGGAGGAGGCGACCTTGGTCAGGCCGGCCACGCCGTGCTTGGAGGCGACATAGGCCGCCATGCCGGGGCCGCCGAACAAAGCGGCGGTGGAGGCCGTGTTCACCACCGTGCCGCTTTCCTGCTTCAGCATGATCGGCAGCACGTATTTCATGCCGAGGAACACGCCGGTGAGGTTCACCCCGATCACGGCGTTCCAGGTCTCCTCCTCGTATTCGGTGATCGGCGTGACCTTTCCTTCGATCCCCGCGTTGTTGAAGAAGCAGTCGATGCGGCCATAGGCGTCCATTGCCGCCATCACATAAGCCTGCACGTCGGCGGATTTGGAGACATCGGCGCGCACGAAGATCGCCTCGCCGCCGTCGGCCTTCACCTGTGCCGCGGCGGCCTGGCCGATTGCGGCGTCGTAATCCACCACCACCACCTTCGCCCCGCGCTTGGCGAAGCCGAGGCAGGTGGTGATCCCGATCCCGCCGCCGCCGCCTGTGATCAGCGCGACCTTGCCCGTGAAGTCCATTTTGCATCCTCCCCGAATGAGGCAACGATTGCCGCACGCCGCGCGCCCGATGGCAACATGCGGGGCAGGGGGATGCGATGCCGCTGGAGAACCGCGTGATGCCCACCGGGGAGATCGTCGCCCATCCCGCGCGCGGGATGTTCATGGGCAATCGCGGCCGCATCCACCGGCCAGACCAGACGCTGGGTACCGCGCGCTGGTCGCTGCACGCCTGGCTCGTCTGCCTCACCTGCTTCAACGGCCGAAAGCGCATCGTGTGGGGCAACAGCTACACCGAGCTGTTTTTTCACGACGAGGCCGTGGCGCTCGCGGCCGGGCATCGCCCTTGCTACGAGTGCCGGCGTGAGGCGTTCCGCCGGTTCCAGCTCGCCTGGCGCCGCGCCCATGGCGAGCCCGCGACCGCGCCCACGATGAACCGCCGCATGCATGCCGACCGGGTCGGCCCCGCCCGCCGCCAGCGCCGCCATGAGGCACGGCTCGGCGAGCTGCCCGACGGCGCGTTCATCCTGAACGGCGAGCAACCCGCCCTGGTGTGGCAGGGGCGGCTGCATCCCTTCGCGCCGGACGGCTACCTTCCGCCCGTTCGAGCCGAGCCGGAGCGCATCGTGACGGTACTCACCCCGCGCAGCACCGTGAACGTACTGCGCGCCGGGTACCGCCCGGTGCTTGGCCCCTTGGCGACGCCTTGAATCCGTTATAACAAATCCGAAGACACAAACCGGGCTTTGCACCGGCGCCGCCTTCGCTAGACTTGTCAGGCACCAGGGAGACACCCATGTCCGCGACCACCGTCGCCGCCCCCCGCAACAGCGATCTCGAGTCCGCCATCGCCGAGGCGCATGAGCGCTACACCGCCGCCCGGCCGAAAAGTGCGGCACTGCACCAGAAAGCCAAGGCGGTGATGCCCGGCGGCAACACCCGCTCCAACCTGTACTACTCGCCCTTCCCGACCGCGATGGCCGGCGGCAAGGGCTGCCAGGTGACGGATATCGACGGCAACGCGTATCTCGACCTTTGCGGCGAGTACACCGCCGGCCTGTTCGGGCATTCCGAAACCCGCATCCTGGAGAAGGTGCAGGCCGCCATCGGCCGCGGCATCGGCCTCGCCTCCGTGGGCGAGAACGAGCCGAAGTTCGCCGAGCTGGTGTGTGCCCGCTTCCCCTCGATCGAGAAGGTGCGCTTCACCAACTCGGGCACCGAGGCGAACATGATGTGCATCACGCTCGCCCGCCACCACAGCAAGCGCGATGGCATCCTGGTGTTCCGCGGCGGCTACCATGGCAGCGTGCTGACCTTCACCGGCGGCGGCCCGAACGCGATGACCGCGCCGCTGGACTACGTGATGGCCGACTACAACGACATCGACGGCACCGTCGCCCTGATGCGCGAGCACAAGGACCGCATCGGCACCGTGATCCTGGAGCCGATGCAGGGCTCCGGCGGCTGCATCCCGGCCAGCGTGCCGTTCCTGCAGGCCATCCGCGCCACCTGCGACGAGCTGGGCATGGTACTGATCTTCGACGAGGTGATGACCAGCCGCCATTCCTCCGGCGGGTTGCAGAAGCTCACCGGCGTGCACCCGGACCTGACCGCGCTAGGCAAGTATCTCGCGGGCGGCATGAACATCGGTGCCTTCGGCGGCCGCGCCAAGATCATGGACGCGTTCGACGCCACCCAGCCCGGCGCGCTGGTGCATAGCGGCACGTTCAACAACAACGTGCTCAGCATGGCCGGTGGCGTGGTGGCGCTGGGCGAGATCTTCGACAGTGCGGCGGCGGAGGCGCATTTCCAGAAGGGCGAGAAGCTGCGCAACCGCCTCAACGAGATCGCGCAGAAGCACAAGGTGACGCTGCAGTTCACCGGGCTGGGCACCATGATCCAGGCGCATTTCCGCACCGGCGAGATCGTGCGGCGCTACACCACCTCCGCCAACGAGGAAGGCCTGCTGGAGCTGTTCTTCTTCGACATGCTCACCGCCGGCATCTACCTCGCCCGCCGCGGCATGGTGGCGATGAGCCTGCCGGTGGGCGAGGCGGAATGCGAGCGCTTTGCCCAGGCCGTGGATGCCTTCTGCACCACCCGCGGCCCGCTGATGCGCGCCTGACGCCTGCCAGGGGCCCCGCGCGCGGCGGGGCCCCCCTCACCCGGAGCCCCGCCGTGCACCCCCTGCCCACCCACGCCTTGCCCAGGCGCCTCGACGACCCGTTCCACCCGGTTCTGCCCGCCCGTGCCAGCGGAATGCTGGCGCGGGATGGCGGCCATAGCATCCACTGGGAAGATGCCGGCGACCCCGGGCTGATGCCGGTGATCCTCTGCCACGGTGGCCCCGGCGGATCGAACGTCCCCGCCCGCCGCCGCTTCTACGACCCCACCAAGTTCCGCGTGGTGCAGTTCGACCAGCGCGGCTGCGGCCAATCCACCCCCACCGGCCTGCTCGCCGGCAATTCGCTGCAGGCCACCATCGCCGACATGGAGGCGATCCGCGAGATGCTGGGCATCGAGCGCTGGATCGTGGCCGGTGGCTCCTGGGGCAGCGTGGTCGCCATCGCCTATGCCGAGGCCCATCCGGAGCGCTGCCTGGGCGTGAACCTCACCTGCACCTGGCTTGTTCGCCCGCAGGATGTGCATTGGTGGTTCCAGGGCGTGCGCACCATGTTCCCCGAACTGTGGGAAGCCTTCGCCGCTCTGGTGCCGCCGGAGGAACGCGCCGACCTGCGCCGCGCCTATGCCCGCCGCATCCTGGAGAACAACGACCCCGCCGAAGCCGACCGCTTCGCGCACCAGCTGCACGTCTACGAAAACGGCTTCATGGCCTTCGACAGCCCATTGGCCGAAGCCGAACCGGAACGCGGCGCCCGCTACGGCCGCATCTTTGCCCACTACGCCATCCACAACTTCTTCGTGGAGGGCACACAGTTGCTGGATGAAGCGCCCCGCATCGCCCACCTGCCGGTGGAAATGGTCGTCGGCCGCTACGATTGCTGCTGCACGCCCGACAATTCCTACGACCTCGCTGCCCTGCTGCCGCGCGCCAACCTCGTGGTGGTGCCGGGTGGCGGGCATTCCTCCATGGAACCGGCCATGGCGCAGGAAGTCGCCCGCGCGCCTGGGCGGCTATATGATCGCATCCTTGCAGTGGGTGGATGGAAGTAAGCAAGGCCTTCTTTTTCTGAAGAAAAAGAAGCAAAAAGACTTTCATAAATAAAAGTTTTTTGGTTCTTTTTTTCAAAAAAGAACCGCTTTCTTTCTTGGGGATATCACCATGCTCCAATCCCTCCTAGACCGCCTCGTCCCCGCGTTGCTCACCACCGGCGAGGACGCCATCCTCAACGCCGTGGTTGTGGTGGAGAACCCCACGCTCGGCCTGCGTGCCGCCGCCGCCGCGGGCAGGATGCGCGACGACAGCGACAAGCCGATGCAGGTGAACACCCAGTTCCACATCGCCAGCATCGTGAAGCCGATGACCGCGGCGCTGATCTTCCAAGCCGCGGAGCAGGGCAAGCTCGGCGCGGCCGGGATCGACACGAAGCTGATCGACACCGGCGTGCTGCCGCCGTACATCGTTCGCGCCCTGCACAACATCCAAGGCCGCAGCTGGGGCGAGGCGATCACCCTGCGCCAGATGCTGACGCACACCAGTGGCCTGCGCGACGGCCAGGGCGACGACGGCGAATACCTCGCCGGCGGGTATTTTGGCCGCGCCGCCCCCAATTCGCTCTCCGGCCGCCGCTTCCCGGATCTGGAGCCGCACTACCAGGCGTATCGCGCCGGCCGGCCGATCCCCCAGGGCCTGCGCACCACCATGCACTGGAAGCCGTGGAACCCCGCGCAGCCGGAGAACCCGGATGCCGGCGTGCTGAACTTCTACCTCTCCGCCCACACCGCCGGCCACAACGCGCTGTTCCGCCCCGGCCACGGCTTCCACTATTCCGACACCGCCTTCACCATCCTGGCGCTGCTGGCCGAACAGCTCCACGGCGAAAGCTTCGCCCGCCTGCTGCTGCACCGCATCTACGAACCCTGCGGCATGACGGAGAGCTGGTTCGACGCCGACAGCGACTTCGACCAGACCCCCTGGCAGCGCGATCTCGCCGATGTCTGGAACGGCAAATACCCGCTGGTCAGCATGGGCATGAGCCTGTCGAACGATTGGGGCGGCGGCGGCGTGATCGGCACCGCGGCGGATCTCAACCGCTTCCTGATCGGCCTGCTGGATGGCCGCCTGTTCCAGCGCCGCGAAACCCTGGCCGAGATGATCCGCTTCGGCACGCCCGCGGGCCTGAAGAACTACGCCGCCGTCGCCCATGGCGTGCTCGGCTTCCGCAGCCCGGGCGGGCGCTTTCTCTATGGCCATTCCGGCGCCTGGGGGGCCAAGATGCTCTACGATCCCGCCAACGGGTTCTACTATAGCGGCACCGTCAACCGCCGCGGCGCAAGGAGTGAGTGGATGCAGGATATTGCCGACACGGTGGCAGCGCTCTGATGGCCGCCCAGGACCCCCGGATCATCGGCCCCAGTATCGTAGGACATTGGCGCCTGGTTTTCACCCGCGCCTGGACCGCCGACGGCACCGAGGTGCCGGAAAACTACGGCCCCGTCTCGCTGGGCATCGTGACCCTCACCGCCGAGGGCCGCATGCTCGCCGTGCTGTGCGACGGTCGGCCGGAGCTGCCCGCCGGCCAGACCCGCGCCTATCGCTCCTACATGGGCGCCTACACCTTCGACGGCGCCACGCTGCACACCGTGGTGGATGGCGCGGACACGCCGGACTGGCTGGGCACCAACCAGATCCGCGCCGCCCGCTTCAAAGCCGGCCGCATGTTCCTGCGCCCCCCGGCCCGCGTGATCGACGGCCGCGAAATCCACCGCGAACTTGCATGGGAGCGGCTTGTTCCCGAAACTCCTTGAACAAAGGGAGAGAAACGATGAGCGCCACCCCACCGCCGACCGCCGCGCAGAACGCCGCCTACCTCATGCCGCGCGCCGACTGGCTCGCCCGCCGCCAGGAGCCGATCCTGGAGCCGGACCTGCCGATCATCGACCCGCACCACCACCTCTGGGATCGCCCGTCCTGGCAATACATGCTGCCCGATCTGCTGGCGGATACGAATTCCGGCCACAACATCAAGGCCACCGTCTTCATCCAGTGCCGCGCCTTCCACCGCGCCACAGGGCCGGAGGGGATGAAGCCGATCGGTGAGACCGAATTCGCCAACGGCGTCGCTTCCATGTCCGCCAGCGGCGTGTATGGCGACAAGACCCAGGTCAACGCTGGTATCGTCAGCCACGCCAGCCTCACCCTTGGGGCAGCGGTGCAGGAGGTGCTGGAGGCCCATATCCAGGCCGGCAACGGCCGCTTCCGCGGCATCCGCCACATCGTGGCGTTCGACGACGACCCCCTGCTCAACAACCCCGGCAACCCCGCGCCGCCCGGCCTGCTGATGGATGCGAAGTTCCGCGAAGGCTTCGCCAAGCTGGCCAAGCTGCGCCTCAGCTTCGAAGCCTGGCTCTACCACCCGCAGCTGCCGGAGATCATCGACCTCGCCCGCGCCTTCCCCGATACCGGCATCGTGCTGAACCATTGCGGCGGCCCGCTCGGCATCGGCCGCTGGGCCGGCAAGCGCGACGAGATCTTGCCCGGCTGGGCCGCCAACATCCGCGAACTGGCCAAGTGCCCGAACGTGATGGTGAAGGTCGGCGGCATCGGCATGCGCATCAACGGCTACGACTTCCACGATAAGGCGGAGCCGCCCTCCAGCGAAACCCTCGCCGCCGCCTGGAAGCCCTGGATGGACACCTGCATCGAAGCCTTCGGGCCGTCGCGTTCGATGTTCGAGAGCAACTTCCCGGTGGATAAGGGCAGCTACTCGTACCAGGTGTTCTGGAACGCCTGCAAAATCCTGGCGAAGGGTGCCAGCGCGAGCGAGAAGAACGACCTGTTCTTCGGGGCGGCGAACCGGTTTTACCGCTTGGGGCTGTAGGGAAGAATCTTCGTTTTCTGAAGAAAAAGAGGCAAAATAGACTTTCATCCGCTTGCGGGCGGGATATTCCCTTGTCACCAAGCGGATGAAAGTTTTCTGGTTCTTTTTTCAAAAAGAACCCGTTTCTTCCTACTCCTCCACCTCGAACCCCGCCTCCTCCGCCGCCGATGCCAGGTACCCGAACCCCATCCGCGCATAGGTCAGCGGGTGCGCGATGCGCGGGTCCTGCTCCGCCTCCACCACCAGCCAGCCGCCGTAGCCGGCCCCAAGCAGTGTTTCCAGCAGCGGCATGAACTCGACGCACCCGTCGCCGGGCACGGTGTACACGCCCTTCAGCACCGAGTGCATGAAGCTCCAGTCGAAGCCCAGCGCCTTGTCCATCACCGCCGGACGCACATCCTTGCAGTGCACGTGCACCACGCGGCCGACATGGCGCAGCAGCACCGTCAGTGGATCAGCCCCGGCAAACAGGCAATGCCCGCTGTCGAACAGCAGCCCCGCCGCCTCTCCGGTGTGGCGCATCAGGGCATCGATCTCGGCACCGGTCTGCACGATCGTGCCCATGTGGTGATGGAACGCCATGCCCACCCCGAACCCGGCCATCCGCTCCGCAAGCTGCGTCACCTTGCGGCCATAGCTGGCCCAGTCCTCATCCGCCAACTTCGGCCGGTCCGACAGCTTGCGGGCGATGTCGCCGTGCTTCCCCCCGGTCACGTCGGCATACACCACGTGCCGGCAGCCCATGTCGCGCAGCAGGGTGAGGTGCGGCAGGATCGCGTCCCACTCCGCCTCCAGCTCCCGCTCCAGGATGCGCCCGTCGAACCAGCCGGAGACCAGCTCCAGCCCATGCCCCGCCAGCACCGGCCGCAGCTCTGCCGCCGTCTTGGGGAAGCGCCCGCCCATCTCCGTGCCGGCATAGCCGGCCTGCTTGGTCTCGGCGAGGCAGGTGTCGAGCGAGATATCCCCGCCCAGCTCCGGCATGTCGTCATTCGTCCAGGTGATCGGATTGATCCCGATCCGCACGGTGCCAGACTGCATCATCATCTATCCTGAAAGGGCAGGGGTGGCCGCTTCCGCCGCCGCCAACGCCGCCACCGCATCCGAAGCCGTCGCCCCGCCAGTGCCCTCGGCACCTCCCACCCGTGCCGCGAACCCGGCCGCCTGGCGCCGCAACGCCTCCGGGATCACGTCCACCCCCTCGCTTGGCCGATGCACCAGCAGATCGGCCGCATCGCGCGTGCCATAGGCCATCACGCGAATGGAATCCCCACCGGGATAGCGCCGCCCCGCCGTCGCTGTCGCCGTGGTGCCACCGGAAAGCCGGAACAGCGCGGTGGCGCATTCCGCATCCCCTGCCACCGGCTCCTCCTCCACGCGGGAGGCCAGCGCGCGCACCTCCACGTAGTCCTGGCCGGAGAGCCAGCGGATCTGGTCCAGCTCGTGCACCATCATGTCCACGTAAACGCCGCCGGAGGTCGCGCGGAACGCCGCCGCCGGTGGCGCCCCATCCCATTGCTGCGCATCCAGGTGATACAGCCCGCCCAGCGCCCCCGAAGCGATCCTCGCCCGCAGCGCCTGCAACGAAGGCACGAAGCGCCGCCAATAGGCGATCTGCAGCACCACGCCCGCCGCCTCGGCAATCCCCAGCGCTTCCTGCGCCATCGCCGCCGTCACCCCGCAGGGCTTCTCGCACAATATCGGCAGGCCGCGGTCGGCGATCTCCCGCACCACGCCCACATGCAGCGGGCTCGGCACCGCCACCAGCACGCCATCGATGCCGCCCCCTGGACTTTTGGCGGCATCCAGCATCGCGCCGATCGTGGCGTGCACGGCAACGCCGGGTCCCTCGATCTCCGCCCGCGCCGCCGCGGAGGGTTCCGCCACCGAAACCACCCGCACATCCCCGTCGGCGAGGAGCGATTCCATATGGAACCGCCCCATCCGCCCGCCGCCCGCCAATCCCAGCCGGAACACCGCCACGCTATTCCACCTTCATGCCCTGGATGCGGATCAACCCATCCGGCACCGCCACGAAGCCGGACACCCGCGACGCCATCGCGAACAGCCAGGTCGTGTTGTACAGCGGGATCATCGGCTTGTCGGTGTTGTAGATCGTGGTCACCTCCTGATACGCCGCCGCGCGCCGCATCGGATCGGTTTCTGCCCGCGCCTTCCCCAGCGCCATCTCGAAGGCCGGGCTGTTGTATTTGCCCCAGTTCTGGAAACTGTCGGCGGCGATATAGATCGAGATGTTCAGATCAGGGTCGGCCCGCCCGGACCAGTTATGGATCCCCGCCTGATACTCCCCGCGCGTCATCGCCTGGATGTTGGAAACGCTCTCGCCGCTGCGCACCTTCACGTCGAACCCGGCCTCGGCCGCCATCGCCTGGATGATCTCCGCCACCTGCACGTCGCGCGGCGTCTTGGCCACCTGCAGTTCCACTTCCACCCGCTCCAGACCGGCTTCCTTCAGCAGGGCCTTGGCGCGCGCCACATCACGGCCCGGCACAGGCAGCGCTTTGTTGAAATAGGGGCTCGTGGGCAACTCGGTCTGGTTGTTCGGCACGAACAGGCCTTCCAGCGCCACCTGGTTGATCACGTTGCGATCAATCGCCGCCTCGAACGCCGCGCGCACGCGCGGATCACGCCCGAACGGTGTCTCCGCCCGCGGCCCATGCCGCGTGTTGATCCCGATCGCCGCGTATCCCAGCCCCGGCGTGGTCACCAGCCGCAGCTTGGCATCGCCGCGCACCTTGGCCGCGTCGGAGGGCGAGAGATCCTGCAGCATGTCCAGCTGCCCCGCCTGCAGGTTCACCAGCCGGATCGTGCTGTCCGGGATCATGCGGAACACTACCCGGTCCACATGCACCCGTGCGGCATCCCAGTAGCCCGGGAACTTCTCCATCACGATCCGGTCCTGCGCCACCCGCTCCACATACTTGAACGGGCCAGAGCAAACCGGCTCCTTGAAGAAATCCGCCCCCAGCCGCTGGAACACGGCCGGGGAGGCAATCATTCCCGCCCGATCCGACAATGCCGCCAGCAACGGCGCGAAGGGCTGGCTCAGCACCAGCCGCACCGTGCGGGCATCCACCACCTCCACGGCGGTGACCGAGCGAAGCTCGCCCTTGCGGTTGCTCTCCGGCGCCGAGCGATACCGCTCCAGATTGGCCCGCACCACCTCGGCGGTCATCGGCGTGCCGTCATGCAAGGTCACGCCCTCGCGCAGCGTGATCGTCAGCGCCCGGTTGTCGTCAGACCACTTCCACGCAGTTGCCAGCTGCGGCCGGAACGACAGATCCGGTGCCAAATCCCACAGCTTGTCGCACATGGCGGTGAAGGCGAACCGCCCGCCGAACGTGCCGCCGCGGGCGGGGTCCAGCTGGTCCGGCTCCTCCTGCTGGCCGATGCGCAGCACGCTGGTGGGTTGCGCCCCCGCCGCCAGCGGCAGCGCCAGGAAGGGCAGGGCGATCGCGGCGGCGAAGATGCGGTTCATGATGTTCCCCTCAATCTAGCTTCATGCCCTGGAACCGGATCAGCCCGTCCGGCACCGGAACGAAACCGCTCACCCGCGACGAATGCGCGAACAGCCAGGTCAGGTTGTACAGGTTCAGCATCGGCCGATCCTCCAGGTAGATCTTCGTCACCTCCTGGTACACCGCCGCCCGCTTCGCCGGATCCGTTTCCGCCCGCGCGCGGCCCATCGCCGCCTCGAAGACCGGGCTGTTGTACTTGCCCCAGTTCTGGAAACTATCCGCCCCGATGAAGATGGAGATGTTCAGGTCCGGATCGGCCCGGCCAGACCAGTTGTTGATATGCCCCTGGTATTCCCCGCGCCCCATGGCGGCGATGTTGGAATTCACCTCGCCCGCGCGCACCCGCACATCGAACCCGGCCTCATTGGCCATGGACTGCACGATCTCCGCCACCTGCCGGTCGCGCGGCGTGTTCACCACCATCAGCTCGAACACCGGCTTCTCCACGCCGGCTTCCTTCAGCAGCGCCCGCGCCTTGGCCACGTCGCGCCCCGGCACTGGGAGCGCCTTGTTGTTGTAGGGGCTGGTCGGCAGCTCCGTCTGGTTGTTCGGCACGAACAAGCCTTCCAGCGCCACCTGGTTGAT
Organism: Alphaproteobacteria bacterium; assembly: GCA_026400815.1. Classification (GTDB taxonomy): domain Bacteria; phylum Pseudomonadota; class Alphaproteobacteria; order Acetobacterales; family Acetobacteraceae; genus CAMDGX01. The sequence goes on along the minus strand of JAPLOI010000071.1, from coordinate 18,119 downwards.
CACGTTGCGGTCGATCGCCGCCTCGAACGCCGCGCGCACCTTCGGGTTGCGCCCCATCGGGTTGTCCGAAGCCGCCCCGTTCGCCAGGTTGAACGCAATCGCCGCGTAGCCTAGCCCCGGCGTCGTCACCAGCCGCAGCTTCGCATCCGCCCGCACCTTGCCCGCATCCGCCGGCGCCAGGTCCTGCAGCATGTCGATCTGGCCCGATTGCAAATTCACCAGCCGCACCGTGGTATCCGGCATCATCCGGAACACGATCCGGTCGATCTTGATGTTTCCCGCATCCCAGTAGCCCGGGAATTTCTCCAGCACGATCCGGTCCTGCGCCACCCGTTCCACGAACTTGAACGGGCCGGAGCACACCGGCTCCTTGAAGAAATCCGCGCCCAGCCGCTGGAACACCGCCGGCGAGGCAATCATCCCCGCCCGGTCCGACAACGCTGCCAGCAGCGGCGCGAACGGGGCGGACAGCACCAGCCGCACCGTTTTCGCATCCACCACCTCGATGGCGCTCACGCTGCGCAGCTCGCCCTTGCGGTTGCTTTCCGCCGCGGTGCGATAGCGTTCCAGGTTGGCGCGCACCACCTCCGCCGTCATCGGCGTGCCGTCGTGCAGGGTCACGCCCTCGCGCAGCGTGATCGTCAGCGCCCGGTTGTCGTCAGACCACTTCCATGCGGTCGCCAGCTGCGGCTTGAACGACAGGTCTGGCTGCAAATCCCACAGCTTGTCGCACAGCGCCATGAACGGAATGCGGGCGGCAAACGTGCCGCTGCGCGCGGGGTCCAGCGCATCCGGCTCATCCTGCTGCCCCAGCCGCAATACGCTGGAAGACTGCGCCCAGGCAGAGCCCGCACCAAGCGCCACCGCCACGCACGAAAGTAGCATCAACCGCCGCATGCCCAGTCTCCCTGTCGCTTTGCAGGGAGCCTAACCCCCCGCATGCGGCGGCGGCAATCCGCGACAGGAAGGAAGCATGTTCTTTTTTGAAAAAAAGAACCAAAAAACTTTCATTCATTGGGGCGAGGTGGTGCCGCCACCCGGCCCTAATAACCAAAAGTCTTTTTGCTTCTTTTTCTTCAGAAAAAGAAGGTTCTTACTTCTTCTTCGCCTTCGGTGCCGCCACCGGTGCCGCCCCTTCCAGCGCCCGCAGCCGCTGTGCCCGCTCGGTCCCGGCCGTCACGATCATCCCGTGATCGCTGCCGGCCAGCACCATCAGCGCGCCGCGCTGCATGTAATGCTGCATCCACTGGTCATCGCCGATGCCCCCGGTGCCCAGCAGCTTGCCGTTCTTCTTGCAGGCAGCACCCACCTTCTCATACGCCGCCTGCACCTTGGCATGCCCCCACTGGCCCGGAATGCCCATGGTGCTGGTCAGGTCCGAAGTGCCGATCATCAGCACGTCGATCCCCTTCACTGCCGCGATCTCGTCCACGTTCGCCACGGCCTCTTCCGTCTCGATCATGGCGCAGATCAGGTTTTCCCGGTTCAGGATCGCCTGCGCCTCGCCCATCGGCGGCCCGCCGTAATAGAACGCCGCCGGCGGCGCCCCCCAGCTGCGCTTGCCCAACGGCGGGAACAGGAACGCATCGGCCACGCGGCGCGCCATCTCCGGCGTATCCACATGCGGGATCACCAGCCCCATCGCCCCGTTGTCCAGCGCCCGCGTGCCCTCATCCAGCGCATCCACGCACACCCGCACGATCGGCGTGATCCCCAGCGGCAGCGCCGCCAGGCACATCTGCGACACGTCCTGCGTGGTGAACGCCCCGTGCTCGGCATCGATGAACAGCCAGTCGTAGCCCATCGTCACGCCCAGCATGGCGGCCGAGACACTGCGCAGATGGAACGGGCAGAACCCCAATGCCAGCTTGCCCTGCTTCAGCCGCTTCAGCGTCGGGTTCGGGATCATCGGGTATTTCGGCGCAGTGGCCATGGCGGAAGCCTCCTCGATTGTTGCATCCACGCCAGCACTGGCGGCCACGCCGTGTCAATTGCTTGCACGCGCCGCCCCGCGCGCCCAGAATCACATGCGGGAGACACCAGGAGGCACCAGCATGAGCCAGTCAGGCCTGACCACCAGCTACGTCAGCGGCGCCAGCACCGTGCCCCTCATCGGCGACACCATCGGCCAGCATTTCGACAAGACCGTCGCGAAATGGCCCTCCCGCGAAGCCCTCATCGTCCGCCAGCAGGGCATCCGCTGGACCTGGCGCGAGTTCGCCGAAAAGGTCGACGCCTTCGCCGCCGGCCTCGTCGCCCTGGGCCTGGAACCCGGCGAGCGCATCGGCATCTGGTCCCCCAACAACGCGGAATGGGCCATCACCCAGTTCGCCACCGCCAAGGCCGGCCTGGTGCTGGTCAACATCAACCCGGCCTACCGCCTGTCGGAGCTGGACTACGCGCTGAACAAGGTCGGCTGCAAAGCCCTCGTCACCGCCACCGCCTTCAAGACCAGCGACTACGCCGGCATGCTCACCACCCTGCTGCCGGAGCTCACCTCCTGCCTCCCCGGCCAGCTCATGGCCAAGAAGGCGCCCAAGCTCGCCATCGTCATCCAGATCGGCGCTAAAACCATCCACGGCGCCTTCCCCTTCGAAGACATCCCTGGAATGGGCGGCGCCGCTGAACGCGCCAAGCTCGCCGAACTCGGCCCCCGCCTTCAGTTCGACGACCCGATCAACATCCAGTTCACCTCGGGCACCACCGGCGCGCCTAAGGGCGCCACCCTCACCCACCACAACATCCTCAACAACGGCTTCTTCACCGCCGAGACGATGAAGCTCACGGAGCAGGACAAGCTCTGCATCCCCGTGCCTCTCTACCACTGCTTCGGCATGGTGATGGGCAACCTCGGCTGCGTCACCCACGGCAGTGCCATGGTCTATCCCGGGGAGGGCTTCGACCCGCTCGTTACGCTAGAGACCATCCAGGCCGAGAAATGCACCGCCCTCTACGGCGTGCCCACCATGTTCATCGCCCAGATGGACCACCCCCGCTTCAAGGAGTTCGACGTCTCCACCCTGCGCACCGGCATCATGGCCGGCTCGCCATGCCCCATCGAGGTCATGCGCCGCGCCATGGCGCTGATGAACCTCAACGACATCACCATCGCCTACGGTATGACGGAAACCAGCCCCGTCAGTTTCCAGACCGGCCTCGAAGACCCCATCGAACGCCGCGTCGCCACCGTCGGCCGCATTCACCCCCACCTCGAATGCAAGATCGTCGACCAGGAGGGTAGGGTGGTCCCGCCCGGCACCCCCGGCGAACTCTGCACCCGCGGCTACTCCGTCATGCGCGGCTACTGGGGCGATGCCGAACGCACGGCGGAAGCGATCGACGAAGCCCGCTGGATGCACACCGGCGACCTCGCCACCATCGACACGGAGGGCTACTGCGCCATCGTGGGGCGGATCAAAGACATGGTCATCCGCGGCGGCGAGAACGTTTATCCCCGCGAAATCGAGGAATTCCTCTACCGCCACCCCCGGATTGCCGACGTCCAGGTCTTCGGCGTGCCAGACCAGAAATTCGGCGAGGAACTCTGCGCCTGGGTCAAACTCCGCGAAGGCGAAACCCTCACCGAAGACGAAGTCCGCGACTTCTGCCGCGGCCAGATCGCCCATTACAAGATCCCGCGCTACGTGCGGTTCGTGGCGGATTTCCCCATGACCGTCACTGGCAAGATGCAGAAATTCATCATGCGCGAGGCGATGGTCAAGGAACTCTCCTGAACCACCCTTAGGATGCAATGCCCCTTCGGCATTGCACCACTCCCGTCGCTCACCCGCGCTCCAACACCACATAAACCTCCGCCTCGCCCCGGCCCGGGTTCGCCACTCCATGCGGCACATCCGTCAGGCAACTGCACGAATCCCCCGCCGCCATCTCCGCCACCTCGTCCCCCACCGTCACCCGCACCCGCCCGCGCACCACGTGCATGTGCTCCACCGTCCCCGCCGCATGCGCCGGCGATGGCCCCAGCACCGCCCCGCCCGGAAGCACATGCCGCACGAACTCAATCCGGCTCCCGGGCCCCGCCGGCCCCAGCTTCTCCCACGCCAAAGCACCGGAGCCGCGCTCCCCCTCGCCGGCCCGGATCACATGAATGCGCCGCACCGCCTCGGCCGCATCCTCCAGCAGCACCGCCGCCCCCACCCCCAGCGCGCCTGCCAGCCGCACCAGCGTCGCCACCGTCGGGCTCTTCGCCCCCCGCTCGATATCCGAGATCATGGAGGCCGAAACCCCACTCCGCCCCGCCAGCTCCCGCAGGCTCAGCCCCGCCGCCTCGCGCCGCCGCTTCACCGCCAGGCCTGTCCGCCGGCTGATCGCGTCGTCCTCTATAATTGACAATACGCTCTCCATAGAGGACAAATCGCATATCCAAGCCAAGGGGGCAAACGCCATGAACACCGCGGAATTCGATGCCGAGCTGAAGCGCGAGGGCTATCGCGTCGTCAACACCGCCCTGAAGCCGAATCTCCTCGCCCCCAACCACTGCCACGATTTCGATGCCAAGTCGCTCGTCCTGGGCGGCGAGATCACCATCACCTGCAACAACACCCCCACCACCTACCGCGCCGGCCAGTGCTTCCACGTCCCCTGCGGCACCATGCACGCCGAGCACGTCGGCCCCGAGGGCGTCGCCCTCCTCTCCGGCCGCCGCCGCACCGGCCCCGTCACCCGCGAAGCCTTTGAAAGCGACCTCAAGCGCGAGGGCTACGAGGTCATCAACACCGGCCAGCGCCCCGGCTTCGCCGAAGACCTCCACGCCCATGATTTCGACGTGCGCATCATGGTCCTCGGCGGCGAGGTCACAATCTGCCGCAACGGCACGGCCACCACTTTCAAGCCCGGCGATTGCTGCGAAATCCTCGCCGGCTGCATGCACACCCTGACCGTCGGCACCGAAGGCGTCGCCTACCTCGTCGGCAAGGCCACCCGCCGCGCCTGACCCGCGCGGGCAGCAAGCAAGGCCTGCTTTTTCTGAAGAAAAAGAAGCAAAAAGACTTTCCCGAACAAGGGCCGCGCGCGCCACAACCTCCGTGCCGCCTCTGCGCCCTCCGCGCCTCCGTGGTGAATCTTTCTTCCTTCCTCCCCCTCACCGGAACTGCGGCATCACCTCCGAAGCCAGCAGCTCCAGTGTCTCCGCATCATTCGCGAATGCGCTGCTGATCACCATCTGGATGCCCACCTCGGCATGGGCACCCACCAGCGCGGTCGCCTGCGCCGGCGTCCCGCACAGCCCGCCGAACCGCCCCGCCGCATCCAGCCGCGCCCGCTTCTCCGCCGCCGCCTCGGCCGTCGGTGCCAGCAGCAGCCCGATCGTGTTGGTCCGCTCAATCTCGTCGTAGTCGCGGCCCGCCTCGTCGCAATGCCGGCGCAGCACCTCCAGCTTGCGCCGCACCGTGGCGGGGTCACCGAACAGGTTGCAGGCATTCCCATGCCGCGCCACCGCCCGCAGCGTCATCTGCTCCCCGCTGCCTCCGATCATGATCGGAGGATGCGGCACCTGCAGCGGCTTGGGCGACAGGATCGCATCCTCCACCCGGAACCACTTGCCCTCGAAGGTGGTCCGCTCCTGCGTCCACATCGCCTTGATCAGCCGCAGCGCCTCCACCATCTGGCGGATCCGCATCGCCGGCTCCTTGGGAAACTCGTAGCCATATTGGCGGTACTCCGTCTCGAACCACCCCGCCCCGAACCCGAAGGTCAGCCGCCCCTGGCTGATCTGGTCCACCCCCGCCGCAATCTTCGCCAGCAGCGCCGGGTTGCGGTAATGCACCGAGGTCACCAGCGTCGCCAGCCGGATGCGGCTCGTTACCGCCGCCAGCGCCGCCAGCACCGTCCACCCCTCCATGAACGGCTCCTCTGGCGCCCCAGCGATTGGTATCTGGATCAGGTGGTCCATCACCGAGAACCAGGCGAACCCATTCTCCTCCGCCCAGCGCGCCTTCGCCGCCACTCCGGGAAAGATCCCCGCCGCCCCGCCGTCGAACTGCCAGGACGGATTGTGAATGCCGAACTTCATCGCCGAAGCCTCCGGATGCCGCCCACCCCCGCCCCAAGCGGCGCTGCGTGCGCTGTCATCCGCCCCAGGCTATCACACCCCACCGTGTGCGCGGCCGGCCTCAGCCCGCCACGGATCAATCACCACCGCCCCCGCCGCCACGAACGCGCTCCCATCGCGGGACGCCACCGCGAACCCCCGCGCCGCCGCGATTGCCGCGACATAGCCGTCCGGCGTCGTAAATCCTTTCCCCGCCGCGCGCGCCCGCACCACCAACGGGCCGTAGCGCAGCGCCGCTGCCTCGTCGAAGGCCAGCACCCGCCCCGCGAACAGCGCCAGCACGCCTGCCAGCGCCGCCTCCAACGCCTGCTTGCGTCGCCCCGCGGGCAACATCCGGATCCCGAAGGTCATCTCCGCCACCGTCACGCTGGAAAGGAACAGCGTCTCGGCCGCCTGCGCATCCAGCCAGCCCCGCACCGAAGGATGCGGCATGGGCTTGATCGCCTCGGAAATCACATTGGTGTCCAGCAGGATCATTCGAACCGCATCGGCTCGGCCGGCGGCGCCTTCAGCTCCCGCTCCAGCGCCTCCACATCACCGCCGGTCAGCTCGGCCGCCGCGCCGGCCTGCGCCAACGCCGTGCCCATCAGCAGCCGCTCCGGCGGGCGTACCGCCGCCTCCAGGATGGCCCGCATCTCCGCCTCGGTGCTGCGGTTATGCCGCGCCGCCCGCTGCTTGAGCGCGCGATGTGCCTCCTCCGACAGATTGCGGATCGTCACCGCCGCCATGATGGCACCTCCCGCAGAGTGATAGCGACGCCATCAAAATGGCGCTGCTGCCATCACCCCGCAAGCCCCGCCGAAGTCCCCCCTACCCAGGCCGCTTCGCCAACGCCAACCCCACCCCCAATGCCACCATTGCCGTCCCGGAAGCCTCCCGCAGCCGCCGCACCAGCCCGGGCCGCGCCCCGGTCCCATCGCGCAGCCGCCCGGCCAGGAACGCCACCACCACGTCGGCTGCGGTGTTCAACGCCACCGAAACCACGCCGAGCAGAACGAACTGGGCGGCCACGTTCCCCGCCGGGTCCACGAACTGCGGCAGGAACGCCAGGAAGAACGCCGCCGTCTTCGGGTTCAGCGCCTCCACCATCACGCCCTCCCGGAAGGCCCGCTGCACCCCCATCGCTGGTACTGAACCGTCCAGCACAAGCGCCTCGCGCCGCGCTGCGAGAACGGTCCGCACCCCCATCCACACCAGATACCCCGCCCCCAGCAGCTTCAGTGCCGTGAACAACTCGGCACTCGCCAGCACCACGGCGGAAACTCCCAACGCGCCCGCTGCCACATGCGCCAGCCCGCCCAGCCCGGTCCCGAAGCTGGAGGCAATCCCTTCCGCCCGCCCCCCGGCCAGCGTCCGCGCCGCCACATAGAAAATCCCCGGCCCAGGCGTTGCCGCCAGCACGATGGCCGCGGCCAGGAACAGCGCGAACTGGGTCTGGTCGATCATGGCTCGCAGTCTCCGCAACAATGGGGCAGGACGCCTGACTGCGTTCTAAATTTCACGATATAATAGAAAAAACCTACCGCACCCGCCAGCGCTGCCGCCGCAGGATCGCCGCCCGCACCGCCAGTTGCACGCCGGTCGCCACCAGCGACAGCACCATCAGCACCACCGCGAACGCCGCCGCTTGCCCGAACCGGCTCCCTTCCACCAGGTTCACCACCGCGATCGCCGCCACCCGCGTCTGCGCATTGAACAGGAAGATCAGCGCCGACACCGTCGTCATCGCGTTCACGAAGAAGTAGCCGAACATCTCCACCAGCACCGGGGCCAAATACGGCAGATACACCCGCCGCCCCACACTCGCCGGCCCCGCCCGCAGCGCCTGCGCCGCAAGGTCGATCTCCCGGTCCAGCCGCACCAGCCCGCCCACCGCCATCAGGTGCGGCACGGTGTAGAAATGCGCAACCGTGCACACCACCAGCAGCGCCATCGTCCCTTGCAGCCCATGCAACGGGTTCGCCGGGTTGTTGAAGAAGAAGACGTAGCCCAGCCCCAGCACCAGCCCGGGTACCGCCACCGGCAGCATCGCCACCGCCTGGATCGCCCCCTGCGCCCAGCCCGCCCCCACCCGCCGCGCCACCAGCCAGCCGGTCAGCGCCGCCATCGCCGTCCCCACCGCCGCCGTCCCAGCCGCTAGCACCACGCTGTTCGCCACCGCCCGGAACTCGTCCGCATCCTCCAGCAGCCGCGCATAATTGTGCAGCCCAAGCGTCAGGTTGTAGGGCCAGAACCGCACCAGGGAGCCCCAGGCCGCCATCCCGATCACGCCCAGGATCGCCGCGGCAACCGCCGCGCAGAACAGGAACAGCGCCGTGTCCCGCACCGGCATCCGCACGGCGGCGATCGGCACGCTCCGCCCCGAAAGGCTTGCGCGCTGCGTCCGCCGCGCCAGCGCGTCGATCCCATAGGCCAGCACCGCCGGCGCCAGCAGCAGAACCCCCACCACCGCGCCGAGTTCGAAGTCGAACCGCCCGATCACCAGCTTGTAGATGTCGGTGGCCAGCACGTTGGTTGATCCGCCCACCACGGTCGGCACGCCGAAATCGGTGAACACGAGCACGAACACCACGCTGGTGGCACTCACCAGCGCATACCGGCTCGAAGGCAGGGTCACCGTCATGAACCGCCGCCACGGCCCCGCCCGCAACGCCTGCGCCGCCTCGTACAACCGCCCATCACCGGCGGCCAGGCCCGCGGCCAACAGCAGCACCGCATGCGGCAGCGCATGGAACACGCTCGCCAGAACGATCCCCACCGGGCCATACAGCTCCGCCCCCATCAGCCAGGACCGCAGCGCCCCCTGCTGGCCGAACAGGTAGATCATCCCGAACGCCGGCAGCAGCGACGGCGCCAGCAGCGGCAGCATCGCCGCCAGCCGGAATGCCACCCGCCCCGGCATCGCCGAGCGCGCCAGCGCATAGGCATAGGGATAGGCCAGCACGATCGTGATCACGGTCGTCTGCGCGGAAAGCCACACCGAATTCCACGCTGCCACCGCAAGGCCAGGCTCGGTGGCATAGCGCACGAAATTGGCCATCCCCGCGAAGCCGCCGTTGCGGTCCAGGAACGCCCGGCCCAAAAGCGCTGCCAGCGGCAGGACCGTGCCCGCCGCCAGCACCAGCAGCAAAAGCCCGGGCAGCGCGTGCCCCAGCACCCGCCCCCCAACCCCGGCAAACCTAGCCATGCCCGGGCAGAACCATCAGCTGTGCCGCCGGCAGCGCCACCGTCATCGCCTCGCCCACCGCCGGGATGCGCCCCAGCCGTGCGAACGGCACATCCGCCAGCACCCGCAACCCTTCGCCCTCCAGCGCCAGCCGCACCGCATCGCCCAGGAACGAAGCCGAGGCCACCTGCAAGGAAAGCCGGTTCTCCCGCCCCTCCGCCTCGCCTCCCACCACCACCGAGGCGGGCCGGATGCACAGCCAGGGCTCGCCCGGCAGCGCCGCCGGCGCATCGGCCAGCACCAGCCGTGCTCCTGCGATCCGCGCCGCCGATCCCTCCAGCGCCGCTAGTTTCCAGGCGTTCAGCTCGCCCAGGAAGCGCCCCACGAACAATGAGTCTGGCCGCGTGTACAGCGTGCTCGGTGACCCCACCTGCTCGATCCGCCCGGCATTCATCACCACGATCCGGTCCGCCACCGACAGCGCCTCTGCCTGGTCGTGCGTCACCATCAGCGTCGTCACCCCCAGCCGCCGCTGCAGCCCGCGCAACTCGTCGCGCAGATGCGCCCGCACATTGGCATCCAGCGCCGACAACGGCTCGTCCAGCAGCAACAGCCCTGGCTGCAGCGCCAGCGCGCGGGCCAGCGCCACACGCTGCTGCTGCCCGCCGGAAAGCTGGCTGGGATATTTCCGCGCATGGTCCGAAAGCCCGACCAACGCCAGCAGCTCCGCCACCCGCGCCGCGCGTGCGGCCCGCGCCATGCCAACCGATTCCAGCCCGAACACCACATTCCCCGCCACGTCGCGGTTGGGGAACAGCGCATAGGATTGGAACACGATCCCGAAATCCCGCCGCTCCGGCGGCAGTGCGGTGATGTCCGCTCCCGCCTGGCGGATCGTCCCGGCATCGGCCCGCTCGAACCCCGCGATCAGCCGCAGCAGCGTCGTCTTGCCGCAGCCGGACGGCCCGAGAATGCAAACGAACTCGCCGCCCGCCACCTCGAAGCCCACATCGCGCACAACCTGGGCCGCGCCATAGCGCTTGCCCAGGCCCTGCACCGACAGGTAGGGGGTCGTGCCCCCTGTGCCGTCTTGCACGATCAGTTCCGCGGCGGCACCTTGGTGCCATAACGGCGCTGCCACTCGGCCATCACCGCCTCGCGGCTGGCGGCGAGCTTGCCGAAATCCATCTTCAGCAGCTTCTCGCGCTCATTGGCCGGGTAGTTCTTCGGCAGCGACTGGATGTCGTCATAGGCGGTGATCGGCAGGAACTTCGCCGAGATTTCCGCCGCCTCGCGCGAGGAGATCCAATCCGCCATCACCTTGGCATCGGCCAGGTTGCGCGCGCCCTTGATGATCGCCAGCGCCTCGATCTCCCAGCCCAGCCCTTCGGTCGGCAGGATGATGCTGATCGGCGCACCCTCGTTGATCAGCTTCACGCCCGGCGCGGCATAGGAAATGCCGATCAGCGATTCGCCAGTGGCCGCCTGGCGGCACGGGGCGGAGCCGGAATGGCCGTAGCGCGCCACGTTCTCGTGCAGCCGGTCCATGTAGGCCCAGCCGGCCTGTTCGCCAAACGCCGTCAGCCAGCCATTCACCGCCAGCAGCGCGGTGCCGGAGGAAAGCGGGCTCGGCATGGTGATCTGGCCGCGATAGATCGGCTTGGTCAGGTCTTCCCAGGTCACTGGCGCCGGGATGTTCTTCTTGGCTGCCTCGGCGGTGTTGAAGCACACGGAAGCCGCCCAGGCATCGATGCCCACCCACACCGGCTCCGCGCGACCGTCGCGCATCATCGGGCTCACCTTGTCGAAATGCGCCGGCTTGTACGGCAGCAGCAGCCCGCGCGCATCGGCGGCCATCAGCGCGGAGACGGCGTTGCCCATGATCACGTCGCCCTGCGGCGCGGCGGCCTCGGCGATCACGCGCGCGATGATCGGCGCGGTGGAGCCCAGGATCGCGTTCACCTTTACCTGCGGGTGCTTCGCCTCGAAGCCACGGATCAGCGCCTTGGCCTGGTCCTCGTCCAGCGAGGAATACACGGTGAGCGTGCGCTGCTGCGCCTGCGCGGCGCCGGCCAGCAGCGGCACAACGGTGGCAACGGCCAGCGCAACGGCGCGGCCCAGCATCTTGAACGACATGGCGTGTTCCCCCTGCAACAGTGAGCCCGGTGTCTACGGACTGACCGTTGCGCCGCGATGACACCACGATGAAGAACCAATGACGCCTCGCTCGGCCCTTGCGCCGGCCCGTGAGGCCAGCTAGGGTTTTTGGATGTGCAACCCCGCCACATCGCCGATCTCGCGATTTTGGTACCGCTGGTATTACACCCCGGCGGTCTAGGTCTGCGCATACAACGCACCACCAAAGCCGCCACACCCTGGCGGCTTTTGCGTTTCTACCCCCCGACGAAATCTCCCCCGCCAGGGCAAAGCGGCTCCCACCACAGGAGCAACGCATGTCCGACGATTTCGACGTCCTGACCGGCCCGCCCACCCCGCCGCAGCCGAAGCGAGGGGTGCAACATGTCCACCCGTAATCTCCCGGCCGCCCCGTCCCCGGCGGCCGACTGGTTCCCCGCCTCCTGGCGCGCCCACCCGGCGCAGCAGATGCCCACTTACCCCAACGCCGAGGCCCTTGCCGCGGCTGAGGCAAAGCTGCGCACCTCCCCCCCGCTGGTCTTCGCCGGCGAGGCCCGCACCCTCACCACCGCGCTCGGCCGCGTCGCCGAAGGCCGCGCCTTCCTCCTGCAAGGCGGCGACTGCGCGGAATCCTTCACCGAATTCCATGCCAACCTGATCCGCGACACCTTCCGCACCATCCTGCAGATGGCCGTGGTGATGACCTATGGCGCCGGCATGCCGGTGGTGAAGGTCGGCCGCATGGCCGGCCAGTTCGCCAAGCCGCGCAGCAGCGATACCGAGACGATCGGCGGCGAAACCCTCGCCAGCTACCGCGGCGACATCATCAACGGCCCCGACTTCACCGCCGCCGACCGCACGCCTGATCCCGCCCGCATGCGCGAGGCCTATCACCAGTCCGCCGTCACCCTGAACCTGCTGCGCGCCTTCGCCCAGGGCGGCTTCGCCGACCTGCGCCGCGTTCATCAGTGGAACCGCGATTTCGTCGCCAACTCCCCGCTCGGCCCGCGCTACGAAGACATCGCGCGGCGCATCGACGAAAGCCTGGCCTTCATGGCCGCCTGCGGCCTCGGCGGCCAACCGCAGCTGATGGAAACCGATTTCTGGACCAGCCACGAAGCCCTCCTCCTCCCCTACGAGGAAGCCCTCACCCGCACCGATAGCCTCACCGGCGGCGCCTATGCCTGCTCCGCCCACATGCTCTGGATCGGCGAACGCACCCGCCAGCCCGATGGCGCCCACGTGGAATTCCTCCGCGGTGTCGGCAACCCCATCGGCCTCAAGGTCGGCCCGGGCATGACCCGCGACGACCTGCTCGCCCTCTGCACCTCGCTCAACCCCAACAACACCCCGGGCCGCCTGACCCTCATCACCCGCATGGGCGCCGAGAAACTCGCCACCAACCTCCCGCCCCTGCTGCGCATCGCCAAGGCGGAAGGCCTCAACGTGGTCTGGTGCTGCGACCCGATGCACGGCAACACCATCAAGGCCACCAGCGGCTACAAAACCCGCAGCTTCGATGCGATCCTGGCCGAAATCCGCGCCTTCTTCGCCGCCCACCGCAGCGAAGGCACCCATGCCGGCGGCATCCACATCGAGATGACCGGCAAGGACGTCACCGAATGCACCGGCGGCGCCCACGCCATCACCGATGACGACCTGGCCGCCCGCTACGACACCCTCTGCGACCCCCGCCTCAACGGCGCCCAGGCGCTGGAACTGGCGTTCCTGGTGGCCGAGGAACTGAAGGCGGCACGGCAGTAAGGCCAGGGGCTCTGCCCCTGGACCCCGCTGGGGCCTTAGGCCCCAGACCCCGTTCGTTTGTTGCCGGCGGTGAGGGGGTATCTCTCCGGATCGATGATCCGGAGAGATACCCCCTCACCGCCGGCAAAAGAGAGTGGGTCCAGGGACCTCAGGTCCCTGGCGGGTCCAGGGCAGAGCCCTGGCCTTCCTGTCCTGTCCCCTTCCGTCTAGCCTCCGGGCCGCAAGTCCGGAGCCTGTTCGATGGTTGAGATCCGCCGCGATTCCTGGGGGGTGCCCCATGTCTTCGCGGACAGTCTGCGCGGCGTTTATCGCGGCTACGGCTTTGCGGTGGCGGAGGACCGGCTGTTCCAGATGGACATGTCCCGCCGCAGCTTCACCGGGCGCGTCGCGGACGTGCTCGGCGCGGACTACCTCGCTTTCGACCGCATGGTGCGGAGCAACTACACCCCCGCCTCTATCGCCGCCCAGATCGCAGCGCTGAAGCCGGAAGACCGCGACATCTTCGAAGGCTACGCGGAGGGCTACAACCAGCGCCTGGCCCAGGTGCTGGCGAACTCCGCGAAGCTGATGCCGCGCGAGTATCTCGATTTCGGCTTCCAGCCCACGGCGATCACGCCGGAGGATGTGGCGATGGTCTGGGTGGGCTCGCTCGCCAACCGCTTTTCCGATACCGCCTCGGAGATCACCAACCTGGTGCTGCTGGGCGAGTGCATCGAGCAGCACGGCGCGGAGAAGGGCAGGGCGGTGGTCGATGCGCTACGCTGGCGCAACGACCCCGAAGCACCCACCACGGTGCCGCGCCAGGACCATGACGGCCGCTCGCCGCAGCGATGGCCGCCCACCAATCCGGTGCCGCTCTCGAAAGCCGCAGCGAAGGAATGGATGGAACTCGAGCGCCTGCGCCTTGGCGCCTTCGCCGCGGATCTGGAACCGAGGGCCAGCAACATCTGGCTGGTCCGGCCGGAACGGGTTGCGGAGGGCAAGACGGTGCTGGTGAACGGCCCCCAGTTCGGCTGGTTCAACCCGTCCTACTGCTACGGCATCGGCCTGCACGGCCCGGGCTTCGACATCGTGGGCAACACGCCCTTCGCCTACCCGATCATCCTCTTCGCCAGCAACGGCCATATCGCCTGGGGCTCCACCGCCGGCGCCAGCAAATGCGTGGATATCTTCCAGGAACACCTGAACCCGCAGAACCACCGCCAATACCGCCACAACGGCGCTTGGCACGAGATGCAGTCCCGCCGCGAAACCATCGAGGTCCGCGGCCAACCACCGGTCGAGATCGAGGTGCTCTCCACCCACCACGGCCTCGTCGCCCTCACCGACCACGAGAACCACACCGCCTACGCCAAGCAGCGCAGCTGGCACGGCAAGGAGATCGAATCCCTCCTCGGCTGGATCGGCTCTATGTTCGCGCAGGACCACGCCAGCTTCCGCGCCCAGATCGCCCGCAAGGCCAGCATGGTGAACACCTACTTCGCCGACCGTCAGGGCAACATCGCCTACGCGCTGGCCGGCCAGTATCCGGATCGCGCCCCCGGCCACGACCCGCGTCTGCCCGCCGATGGTCGCGGCGAGATGGAATGGCGCGGCCTGAGGCCCTTCGCCACCAATCCCCAGGTGGTGAACCCCGCCCAGGGACATATCGCCAACTGGAACAACAAGCCCGCTGTCGATCACGACAACACCTGCACCTTCGTCTGGTCCGCCGCCGACCGCCTGAGCGAGATCGAGCTCCGCCTGCCCGCCACCGCCACGGTGGAGCAGCTCTGGGGCCTGATCGAGCAAACCTCGCTGATCGACCTGAACGCCCGCTGCCTCGTCCCCCACATCCTCGCCGCCACCGCATCGCTTCCGGCCGACACCCCTCTGCGCCGCGCCGCCGAGGCGATGCGGGGCTGGGAGGGGAGCCTTGCGTCCGCCGGCGCCGACTCCATCTCTCCGGGCGTGCCGATCCTCCACGCCCTGCTTCCCGCCCTGCTGCGCCGCGTGCTGGCCGATGTGCCGCCGCGCGAGTTCGCGGCCGGCCTCGCCGCCCTGTTCCCCGATCCCGCCATTCCGCAATCCTACAGCTACAACATCCCGCCTTTGGCCAAGCTGCTGGACCGCGTGGTGCGCGGCGACGCCACCGAACACGACTTCCTCGCCGGCCGCGACGCCGATGCCCTGATCCGCGAAGCCCTCGCCGAAGCCGTCGCCACGCTCACCGCCGAACAGGGCCCCGATCCCGCGCAGTGGCGCACCAAGGCCAGCACCACCCTGTTCCGCACGCAGAACTTCATGGGCATCCCCCAGGCCCGCCATGCCGACACCATGGCGCTGCAGGCACTGATGAACCGCGGCACCGAGAACAACATGGCGGTGCTAGGCGCGGACGGTATCGAGCTCTACGACGTGATGCCTCCGGGCCAGTCCGGCTTCACCGCGCCAGACGGCACGCCCAGCCCACACCGCGATGACCAACTCGCCCTCTACGGCGCCTATGGCCGCAAGCGCCAATGGCTCACCCGCGACGAAGCGCTTGCCAACACCGAACTGGCCCACACGCTATGACCCTGCCGCGCCCCCATGCAGCCGTGATCTTCGACATGGACGGCACCCTGCTGGACACTGAGAGCATCTACATCCGCACCTTCCTGGAAACCTCCACCGCGCTGGGCTATCCGCTGCCGGAAAGCTTCCTGCACGGCCTGGTCGGCCTGCCCGGCACCGAGTTCCAGTCCCGGTTGCGCGCCCATCTCGGCGAGGACTTCCCCTACACCGAGCACCGCCAGATGTACCTGGCACGGCGCACGGAGCTGCTGGACCAAGGCGTGCCGATCAAGCCCGGGGCGCTGGAACTGATCGCCCATCTGGAGCAAACCCGCACGCCGATGGCCATCGCCACCGCGGCCACGCGGGTGAATGCCGAGGACAATCTGCGCCGCACCGGGTTGTGGGATCGCTTCGAGGTGATCCGCACGCGTGATGACGTGGAGCACTCGAAGCCGAAGCCCGACCTGTTCCTGCGCGCGGCGGCCGATCTCGGCATCGATCCCGCCCTGTGCGTGGCGATCGAAGACAGCCACAACGGCGTCCGCTCCGCTCATGCCGCAGGGATGATGACGGTGATGGTGCCCGACATCATCAGCCCCACCGACGAAATCCGCGCCCTATGCGTGGCCGTGGTGGAAAGCCTGCACGATGTGCGGCGGCTGGTGGGCGGTTAATCCGGCTTCGGCCGGAACACCGCCATCCACGCCAGCCCCGCGGCCAGTGCGGCCACGCAGACGCCGAACGCCACCGCATAGCCCTGCGGCGCGTAACCGCCATTCGCGGTGCGCGGCCACAGGTCCAGGATCACGCCGATCCCCCACTGGAACAGGAACACGGTGCTGAACATCAGGAAGTTGAGGCAGGTGGTCACCCGCCCGCTCAACTCCAGCGGGAAGGCCTGCGTCAGCACGGGGTAATACACGATCACATAGGTGCCCAGGAACGCGAAGGCGCACCACCACACCAGCGCCCCCAGCGGCAGCGCGGCGCCGAACAATGCCAAGGCGGCCAGCGACACGGTGAACAACGCGATCGCCCCGGTGGAGGTGGCGAAATGGGAGATACCACGCTTCGAAAGTGCCCCGGCCACGATGCCGGAGGAGAGGAACCCCACCGTCATCGCCACGGCGGCCAACAGCATCGATGTGCTGCGCGTGGCGGCATCCTGCCCGGCCACGTCGCGCAGCCAGGGGCCGATCCACAGCGTTTGGATGGCGATGAAGCTCGCCTGCTGCACCGATGCCAGCGGCGCCAGGCGCCAGAAGGCCCGGCTGCGCAGAATGGTGCCGATCGCGCCCATCTGCTCGCCCAGCGTGCCCGGCGCGCGCGTGCCCTCGCGCTCCGGCACCACGACAAAGATGAAGGCTGAAACAGCGAGGGTTGCCGCCGAGAGCCAGAAGAACAGCGTGTGCCAGGTCATCACGCCGAGGGCTGCCTGCGCCGGCGCGGTAGCCACCAGCGAGCCGAGCCCGCCGGCGGCCATCAGCACCCCGTTCATCAGCGGCCAATGCTCGGCGCGGAACCAGAGGTTGATCACCTTCAACGCGCCCATCAGCCCGGCGGCCACGCCCAGCCCGATCAGCACGCGCCCGGCCACCAGCTCCGGCAGCGAAGTGCCCAGGCCGAACACTGCCGCCCCCGCCGCCGCGAACAGCAGCAGCGTGGCCTGCACCCGGCGCGGGCCGTAGCGGTCCAAGGCCAGGCCCAGCGGCAGCTGGATGCCGGCGAACATGATGAAATAGGCGCTGGTGAGCAGCCCAAGGTCGCTGGCGGAAAGGTTCAGCTCGGCCGCGATCACCGGGCCCACCACGGCATTCACGGTGCGGTAGAGGTAGGAGAGGAAGTAGGCCGCCGCGAACGGCAGATACACCCGCGCCAGCAACGCCGGCAGGCGCAGCGGCGCCGGCTGAAGTGCCGTGGCACTCATTCCAGTCTCCCCCCGAATCATTGGGAGCAGACTACCGTGGCGGCCGCGCCGCGGGAATCAGCGCGCTCGCATGGGGGGTATGAAGGAAGGGTCTTCTTTTTTCTGAAGAAAAAAGAAGCAAAAAAGACTTCATTCGTTTGCGCCCGCTTCAGGGCGAGCCGCAAACGAATAAAAGTTTTTTGGTTCTTTTTTTCAAAAAAGAACCGCTTGCTTACTGCCGATAGGATGCATCCACACTATCCAGAACATCCAACAGCCCAGGCCACGAAAGCTCGCCCCGATCCAGCGAAAAATCCTTCTCGCTCAGCAGCGAGCCGAACCAGGCCGAGGTCTTGGCGGTAACAGGGTAGAGCGGCGAGCCGCCGGCCAACGCGGCGATCTGGGCCTGGCAGGCGCGTTCCAGCGTGTGCATCAGCCAGAACGCCTCGCCCACGGTGCGCCCGCAGGTGAGCAGGCCGTGGTTGCGCATGATCAGGGCGCGGTGCGGGCCCATATCGCGGGCCAGCGCCGCGCGGCCG
>JAPLOI010000029.1 GCA_026400815.1 Alphaproteobacteria bacterium | reverse complement strand
GCGCGCTCGATACATGACACTGGAAACCATCGCCACACTCGGCGATGATCGCGCCGTCAGCTTGCCGCCCATGGCAGCCTGAGCGAGCAGCCAACGCTGCTCAGCACGCCGTTGCTACACCACGGCTTGGGACATGACCAACTCCTGCGCCGGGGCAGGGTGCGGCACCGCGGCCTCCACCACCTTCTCCGCGCCCTCGAAACACAGATAGGCCCCGCCCAGCATCAGCAGCGGCGTGATGGCCCAGGGTGCGAACAGCCCCAGCGCCAGCGCCACGGGCAGCAGGAACACCAGCTTGTTGCGCAGGGAGCCGAGGGCGATGCGGCCGATCATCGGCAGTTCCCGGCTGGGCGCCAGGCCGGCCACGTAGCGCGGTGTGACGGCGGCATCGTCGATCACCACGCCGGCGGCCTTGGTGCCCGCCTTGCCGGCCTGGGCCGCCACGTCGTCGATGCTGGCCGCTGCCGCCTTGGCCAGCGCGGCCATGTCGTCCAGCAAGGCGATCAGGCCGCTGCTCATCCGGCACTCCCGTCATGGCGTTCTGCCATAACGCATGGGAGGCAGATGGGCTGCAGGATTCGCGGCGGCGATCAGGCCGCGCGCGGCACCCGCTGCGGCAGCATGTCCAGCACGCCCAGCATGGCGGCCGCCTGCTGCGCCAGCCCGTAGCGTTCCGCCACCCAATTTCGATACAGCCCCGGCCGCGCCGCGCGGATCAGCGCCACGGCTTCCTCCACGGAGGCGAACAGGCATTCCGTCGGCCACAGCAGGTCCGCGCCGGGGAAATCATGCACCACCGGGAAGGCGCCCACGGCCATCGCCTCGCCGATGTTCAGGCCGAAGCTTTCGTACATGGTGGTGGAGAGCAGCACGCCCTTGTCGGCATACCAGGCCGGCATGTCGGCCACCTCGCCCTCGAAGCGCACGCAGCCCTGCAGGCCGAGCTTGGGCACCATGCGCTGCAGGTAGCGCAGCGTGCGCAGATCGGTGAAGGCGCCGGCCACGTGCAGGCTGTAGCCCGCCTCCGCCCGGTTCAGCGCATGCATCACCTGCAGCATCAGCATTGGGTTCTTCTTCGGCTCGATATGGCCGACCCAGCCGATGCGCGTGCGATTGGGCTGGCCGGGGGCGAAGCGCTGCAGGTCGATGCCGTTCGCCACCACATGGCGCGCGCCCGCGGCGGCCGAGGCCGGGAAGCGCTCGCGCACCAGCGCGTCGATATCCTCGCCCACGGTCACCAGCGCATCCACCTGCCGCCAGTCCATCCGCGCGGGATAGTCGGTTTGCAGCGCCTCGATCGAATGCAGCCGCACCACGCAGGGCCGGCCGCCGAGCGCGCCGCTGGTGGTGGCCCATACCGCGTGGTCCCAGCACCATTCCAGCCAGACGATATCTGCCCAGGCGATCGCCGCCGCGAGCTCCGGCCCTGGCGGCCCCGAGTGGAACCTGATCTCGTAGTGTTCGGACAGCGCGGGGATCAGCGGCGCGAGAAAGCTGCCGCGCCGGTCCTTGACGCGGTCCGCGAGCAGAAGTCGGCGCATGGCTGGCCCTCCATGAAGGGCGCCAGTGTCAGGCCGTGCCGGTTTCCGAAGCCTTAACCGGCAGGCCCGGCACCGCGCTGTCGGCCGGCCCGCGCGGTTGGGCGGCGGCGGCTTCGGCTGGTGGTGCCGTGGCGGGCGCGCGCGGTGCCGCCACAGCGGGGGCCTCGCTGAGCTCCGGCCGCTTGCCGCCGATGGGCTTGATGCCGTCCGCGTCGCCCTGGCCATTGGGCTGGCCTGGCGGGGGAACCGGCGCGTTGCTGCTGCGCTGGGAGGCGCGGTAGGCATCCAGCTGCGCCTCGGTCGGGATCGTCTCGCGCACCTTGCCCGCCCCGTCGCGGAACTCGATCACCACCAGCGCCAGGCCGGGATCCAGCCGCAGCGTGGGGTTCGCCATCGGCTTGCCGGTATCGGGGACGGTATCGGCAGGGGGCGCGGAAACGGTGGCCAGCCGGGGGGGCTGGCCCGCAACGCGAACCCGCCCAGGTTCAACGGCAGCCGCAGTGGCGCCCACTTTGGGCACGGAGAGATCGCTCGCCATGAAAGGAAGCCTTCAGTGCGCGATGAGCCAACGCACCGTTTTGGCGCCAGATTGCGAAAAGCTAAGTCTGCAATCCTTGCCAAACCATGAACGGCCAGGAGCGCGAAATATCGCGCGCCGCGGCGGTTGCCGGCTCAGAAATCCGTCACCCGGCCCTTGTGCTGCCAGTCGCCATAGCGCGTGGGTTCCGGCCCCGGCGCACCGCCGATTTCCGGCGGCAGCTTGGGCGTGGCCGGCTTTTCCGCCGGTGTTTCGGCCTTCGGTGAAGCCGGCGTGGTCTGTTGTGGTGTTTTGGCATCGTTCATGTCATCAACATGGCGTGTGCGTGCCGGATTGCAACCGAACGTGGGTTGCCTTCTCCCCCGCCATTTCGCTCATGTATTCAAGCGCCTCCCGGATCGGCAGTTGGGCCCAGCAGGGGGGATTCGGAGACCGCGATGCAGCCCCGCCAGCCGGCCGCAGCCCTCGCCGCAGCCCTTATGGCAGTGCTTTCGACCGCTGCCGCCGCGCAGGCCGACCGGCCGCGCGATCCGCTGGCCGTCCCCCTCGTCCAGCCGGCGCCGCCCGGCCCGCTGGGTGAGCGCGAGGTGACCCTGGCCAACCGCAGCCCGCTGCCGATCACCGAGGCCTATGTCTCCCCCACCAGCGCCGAAGCCTGGGGCGACGACCGGCTGGGGGAGGCGGTGCTGGAACCCGGCCGCATCCTGCGCCTGCGCCTCGGCCGGGTGCGCGACTGCGCCTTCGATGTGCTGGTGATCTACCAGGATTCAAGCCGGGAGGAGCGGCCGGCCCAGAACCTCTGCCGCAACCGCCAGGTGGCGTTCGATGGCAAGGCCCGCACCCAGCCGCCGGTGGCCCTGCAGGTGCACCAGCTGCTGCTCGCCAACGGCAGCGGCCGCGCCATCCAGCAGGTGTTCGTTTCCGCCGCCGATGCGCCGGGTTGGGGCGCCGACCTGCTGCCGCGCGCCATCTCCGTGGGCGAGCACGGCTCCGTCACCTTCCGCGGCGGCTGCACCGTGGACATCCGCGTGGTGTTCGAGAATCGGGCCGCGGAGGAGCGCCGCGGCGTGGATCTCTGCCGCCGCGCCAGCCTTTCCATCGAGCCGGGCTGGACCACCACCGACGAGCTGCCCAGCCCGCCGGCGTGACCGCGGGGCTTAGTTCGAATACCGCTCCATCATCGGCTGCAGCTCGCGCGCCACGATCTGCGCCGTCAGCGGCCCCTTGTGCGCCCAACGCACGATCCCCTCGCCATCCACCAGGAAGGTGGAGGGCGCGCTGGTCACGCCCCAGTCCGACGCGACGCGCCCCGCCACATCATGGGCCACGCGGGCATACGGGTTGCCGTTGCGCTCCAGGTAGTCCAGCGCGTTGGTCCGGCTGTCACGGAAGGCAACGCCCCACATCTCCAGCCGTGACGCCTGCAGGTCCATCAGCACCGGGTATTCCAGGATGCAGGCCGGGCTCCAGGTGCCCCAGAACTTCACCACGATCGGCTTGCGCCGCGTCAGCAGGTCGCGCGTCTCGAACCCCGGGCCCACCAGGCCGGGCAGGGTGAAGCCGGGCACGCGCTGGTCCTGCAGCCGCGTTGGGCTGCCACGCAGCGCTGCCAGCGTGTTGGGCCGCGGCACGAACTCGTCCCAGAAGGCATAGACCGCGATGCCCGCCGCCAGCAGCACTGCCAGCACCCCCAGTACAATGAACATCTCAGTCGCCGCCCTTGCGCGGTGCCAGCGTGTTCCAGGTGCCGGCCGGCGGGGCCTGCCCGGTTTCGGGCTTCCACTGGCCGGATTTCTTCAGCGCCTCGGCCACTTCCTTGGGCATGTAGGTCTCGTCATGCTTGGCCAGCACCTCGCTGGCCAGGAAGCTGCCGTCGGGGCGCAGCGTGCCCAGGCTCACCACGCCCTGCCCCTCGCGGAACAGGTCGGGCAGGATGCCGGCGAACTCCACATCCACCGCGGCGCGCCCGTCCGTCACGCGGAACTTCGCCACCGGCTTGCCGTCGCGCCGGTCTCGCAGCACGCTGCCGTTTTCCACCAGCCCGCCCAGCCGCAGCGTGCGCCCGGCCGGCGGCGGGCTCTCCGCCATGTCCCCGGGGGTGACGAAGAACACCAGCGTGTCGTTGAACGCCATCAGCGCCAGCCCCGTGGCGCTGCCCAGCCCGAGCAGCCCCAGCAGCACCACCGCCAGCCGCCGCCCCTTGCGTGTGCGCAGCAGGCTCATCCCGCACGCTTCCGGTTGCGGCGGGGGTCGCCCCGGGGGTCAATCGCCTCCAGCCGCCGCGCCGCGCGGCGCATGCGCAGCCAGGCATCGGCGGCGAACGCCACCCCCACCAGCAAGGCCAGCCCGTACGACGCGGCGACATAGGGCAGATGGGTCATCGTTAGATCCCCTGCGCCTGGGCCAGCAGCAGCCCGCGGATGCGCCGTTCCATCACCGCCGCCCGCAGCCGCGCCGTGACCACCGCCGCGAAGCCCAGCGAGAAGCCCAGGATGCAGGTCAGCAGCGGCCACAGCATGTCCACATGCATGCTCGGTGCGCCGGTGACGGTGAGGGTGGAGGGCTGGTGCAGCGTGTTCCACCAATCCACCGAGAACTTGATGATCGGCAGGTTCACCACCCCCACCAGCGCCAGGATGGCGCCGGCGCGATAGCCGCGCTCCGGCTCATCGAAGGCCCGTACCAGCGCGATGTGGCCGAGATAGAGGAAGAACAGCACCAGCACGGAGGTCAGCCGCGCATCCCACACCCACCAGGCGCCCCACATCGGCTTGCCCCACAGGCTGCCGGTGGCCAGGCACAGCGCGGTGAACGCCGCCCCCACCGGCCCGATCTCCACCGCCGCCAGGTCCGCCAGCGGATGCCGCCACACCAGGGACAGCAGCGCGCAGATCGCCAGCCCCAGATACCCACCGCTTGCCAGCCAGGCCGCCGGCACGTGGATATAGATGATCCGCATCGCGTCGCCCTGCTGGTAGTCCGCCGGCGCCACGAACAGCCCCCAGGCCAGCCCGCCCAGCGTCAGCAGCAGCGCCGGCACCGCCAGGAACGGCAGCACGCGCGCCGAAAGCCGCAGGAAGCGGCCGGGATTGGCGAAGCGGTGCAGGCTGCGCCCACTGGCGGGGGAAATGGCGGGGGAGGTGCTCACGGCGGCGCACCATACGGGAGGCGGCCCGCGCTTTGAAGCACCCTGGGTTTGCGGGGCGCCCACCTTGCCCCTATGTCATCCAGCGTTCGTGTTCCCGTACGAAGGAAGCCGCCCCGATGGCCCACTGGCTGGTCAAGTCCGAGCCCGACGCCTTCAGCTGGCAGCAGCAGGTGGAAAACAAGGTCGAGCCCTGGACCGGCGTGCGCAA
This sequence comes from Alphaproteobacteria bacterium, assembly GCA_026400815.1. Taxonomy (GTDB): domain Bacteria; phylum Pseudomonadota; class Alphaproteobacteria; order Acetobacterales; family Acetobacteraceae; genus CAMDGX01. The sequence continues at coordinate 30,859 of JAPLOI010000029.1, read as the reverse complement.
CCACATGGCCAAGAACAACCTCAAGGCCATGAGGAAGGGCGACCTCGCCTTCTTCTACCACTCCAACATCGGCAAGGAGGTGGTGGGCATCGTCCAGGTGGTGCGCGAAGCCTACCCGGACCCCACCATCGAACCCGGCGAGAAGGGCGATTGGGTCTGCGTGGACATGAAGGCGGTGAAGCCGCTGAAGACGCCCGTGACCCTCGCACAGCTCAAGGCCGATCCCGCCTTTGCCGAGCTTGCCCTGATCCGCCAGTCGCGGCTTTCCGTGATGGCCATCACGGAGGAATTCTGGGTGGCGATCTGTGCGTTGGGTGGGGTGAAGGGGTAGCGAAAAAGCGAAGTGGTCACAGAGAGCACAGAGGGCCACAGAGAGCACAGAGCAGATCGTTTGCAGCGCGGCCACCCGGCACATGCTCCAATCCCTATCCTTCTCCGTGCTCTCCGTGGCCCTCTGTGCTCTCTGTGACCCCTTGCTTCCTTTGCCCTCCCCGCACCCACTCCCGGTCCGATGATCCAGCCCCTCCGCCCCCTCTGCCCTCTGGAAGACATTCCCGACGGCGACTCCCGCGGCTTCGATCCTGCGCCCGGCGGCTTCACCGGCCTGTTCGCCGTGCGCCAGGGCGAGCAGGTGTTCGTCTACGTCAATTCCTGCCCCCATATCGGCGTACCGCTCGACTGGGCGCCGCACCGTTTCCTCACCCGCGATCGCTCGAAAATCATCTGCGCCGTCCACGGTGCCGAGTTCCAGATCGACACCGGTGAGTGCCTGCGCGGCCCTTGCCTTGGCGACCGGCTGGAACAGGTTATGATCGAGATCAAGGACGGCATGGTGCTGGTGCCCGCCGATGCGGGCCTCTAATCCAAACGCCGAAACGCGAACCAGGGGAAACCCAGACATGTCCGACAGCCTCTTTCCGGTCCGCCCGGAAGTCGCCGCCCACGCCCACGTCAATGCAGAGGGCCTCGCCGCCATGCAGGCGCGGCTGGCGGCCGACCCAACGCGCTTCTGGCTTGAACAGACGCACCGCGTGGCCTGGATGAAGCCGCCCACCCAAACCGTCTCCGGCGACTTCACCGGCGATGTGCGGGTGAAGTGGTTCGAGGATGGCGTGCTCAACGCCTCCGTCTCCTGCCTGGATCGCCATTTGGCCCGCAACGGCGACAAGGTCGCCATCATCTGGGAAGGCGACGACCCCAACGCGCAGGAAAAGGTCACCTACCGCGACCTGCATGAGCGCGTGTGCCGGCTGTCCAACGCGCTGAAGGCGCTGGGGGCCAAGAAGGGCGACCGCATCTGCATCTACCTGCCGATGGTGGTGGAAGCCGCCGTGGCCATGCTCGCCTGCGCCCGCATCGGCGCCATCCACTCCGTGGTGTTCGGCGGCTTCTCGCCCGACAGCCTGGCCAACCGCATCCAGGACAGCGCCTGCGAGATCCTCATCACCTCCGACGAGGGCCGCCGCGGGGGCCGCAAGGTGCCGCTGAAGGCAAACGCCGACGCTGCCGTGGCCCAGTGCCCCAGCATCAAGCACGTGGTCGTCGTGAAGGTCACCGGCGGCGATATCGCCATGCAGCCCGGCCGCGACCACGACTACGCCACCATCACCGCCGCTGCCGCACCCTGGTGCGAGCCGGAGCCGATGGCCGCCGAAGACCCGCTTTTCATCCTCTACACCTCCGGCAGCACCGGTAAGCCCAAGGGCGCGCTGCACACCACTGGCGGCTACATGGTCTGGGCCAGCTACACGCATGAGCTGGTGTTCGACTACAAGCCCGGCGAGGTCTACTGGTGCACCGCCGATGTGGGCTGGGTCACCGGCCACACCTATATCGTCTATGGCCCGCTCGCCAACGGCGCCACCACGCTGATGTTCGAAGGCATCCCCACCTGGCCCGATGCCGGCCGCTTCTGGCAGGTGGTGGACAAGCACCAGGTGAACATCTTCTACACCGCGCCCACCGCCATCCGCTCCCTGATGCGCGAGGGCGAGGGCCCGGTGAAGAAGCACAGCCGCGCCTCGCTGCGCCTGCTCGGCTCCGTCGGCGAGCCGATCAACCCCGAGGCCTGGCTGTGGTACCACCGCGTTGTCGGCGACCATCGCTGCCCCATCGTCGATACCTGGTGGCAGACCGAAACCGGCGGCATTCTCATCACCCCGCTGATCGGCGCCATCGCCCAGAAGCCCGGCTCCGCCACCAAGCCGCTGCCCGGCGTCACCCCGCTGATCGTCGACGCCGAAGGCAACGAACTCCACGGCGCCACCGAGGGCAATCTCTGCCTCGCCACCTCCTGGCCCGGCATGATGCGCACCGTCTATGGCGACCACGAGCGCTTCATCCAGACCTACTTCTCCACCTTCCCCGGCCGCTACTTCACCGGCGACGGCGCCCGCCGCGACGCCGACGGCTACTACTGGATCACCGGGCGGGTGGACGACGTGATCAACGTCTCCGGCCACCGCATGGGCACGGCCGAGGTGGAATCGGCGCTGGTCGCCCACCCCAAGGTGGCCGAGGCCGCCGTGGTCGGCTTCCCGCACGACATCAAGGGCCAGGGCATCTACGCCTACGTCACCCTCACGCTCGGCGAGGAACCCACCGAGAGCCTCCGCAAGGAGCTTATCGCCTGGGTGCGCAAGGAAATCGGCCCGATCGCGGCGCCGGATGCCATCCAGTGGGCGCCGGGCCTGCCGAAAACCCGCTCCGGCAAGATCATGCGCCGCATCCTGCGCAAGATCGCCGCCAACGAGGTGGACGGGCTGGGCGATACCTCCACCCTGGCGGATCCCGCCGTGGTGACGGATCTTGTGCAGAATCGGGTGGGGTAAGGAAGCAAGCGGTTCTTTTTTGAAAAAAAGAACCAAAAAACTTTTATCCGTTTGCGCCCGTCTCTCCAAGGAGGGGCGGGCGCAGTTCATGAAAGTCTTTTTGATTCTTTTTCTTCAGAAAAAGAAGATTCTTTCTTTTGGTCTTGAACCAACCGCGGCGTGCATTTTTTTGATACGTCCGGCTTGCCGGTGCGGCAGAAATCGTTAAATGAACCTTGAAAGTGGCCGCCTTCTTCGCCGCAACCGCCCACTTTTCACTCTTCGTTCCGGAACGCCCCGCCCCATGTCGAACTGGCTCAATGCCGCCGCCGTCACCACCGCGGCCCTGATCGCGACCGCCGCCCCCGCCGAAGCCCAACTGCTCGGCGTCAAGGTCGAAGGCAGCTACATCCAGAACGCCAACCCCGGCCTCAACCTGTTCACCACGCTGAACACCAGCGCAGGCGGCTCCATGCCGGTCGGCATACAGGCGGGCACAGGCCGACGTGGCCGGCAACTCGGTCGTCTTCGAGGGCGGCCCGATTGTCACCGTCAAGGATACCGTCCTGTTCAGCTTTGAGAGCGACGCCAAGGGGCCTCCGCCGCTCTATTCCTACAACTACATCGAGTTCGCCTACAGCGGGGGTCTCGCCCAATCCGTCTCCGTGATGTCCGTCGGCGTCGACTTCAAGGACAACGGCTTCACCTTCGCAACGCAGTATCCGCCCGATGTGGAACCGACCCCGCTCGAGCCGTTCACTTTCGCCTTCACCTCTCAAACGCCAGGCGCCTTCAACGGCCTGACCCTGATCTCCGAAGAGAACTTCAACGCGAACCTGGCCTGGAGCCTCGTGGGCGACACCATCACCATCACCCCGAGGAACCTGGTGCCCGACGCGTTCCTCACGGCAACCTTCGCCTTCGTCGAGCAGCAGCCCGAAACAGCCACGCCGGAACCGGCCACGATGGCCCTGTTCGCCACCGGCCTGCTCGGCCTCGGCCTGCACCGCTATCGCCGCCGCCAGGGCGAACCGGCCGCGCCGGCCTGAGCGGCCCGCCTTACGCCTCGCGATAGACCAGCAGCACCAGCCCCACTACCAGGAAGCACAGCGGCCACACCCACCCGGCGGCGCGGTTGCCGGGCGGGTCCAGCCGCAGTTCCAGCCAGCGCGCCCAGGCACCGGCCAGCCCGGCCAGCGCCAGCGGCGTGTGGGTGATCTCGATCAGCAGCTGCTCGCGCACATTGGCGATGGCGTGCGAATGCGTCAGCAGCGCGGTGGCGGCCACCGCCGTCAGGATCGGGAACACCTTCGGCTGCCATCCCGACGTCTGCTTGGTGATCCGCACCCGCCATTCGAACAGCGCGAACACGACGAGAAGCAACACGATCATGCGGTGCTGCAGCACCTCCACGTCGCGCAGGCTGTCCATCAGCGAGACGGCACCCAGCGGCCAGGCCTCGGGGTCGGAGCGGAAGAACAGGAATCCGGCCAGCCCCAGGAACACCAGCGGCCAGTGCCCGGCGATCCCCAGCCCGGCCCGGTGCAGCAGCGCCAGCAGCGCAATCGCGATCACAAACAGGCCGGCCCAGTGGTGGTTGTATTCCGACCACGCGATATCGGCCGCGTTGCGCGGCGGCAGGATGCCGGAGCCCGGGTTGAACGCCAGCTGCGGCTTGCGCCCGGCCTCGCGCGCTTCCGCGTCCAGCTTCGCCTGCAGCGCCGGCTGGGTCAGCTCCGCGTGGTCTGGCGACTCCAGCCGCGGCCATTGCGGCCAGTTGCGCTCCACGATCTCCTGCATCGTCACCCGGTCGTCGCGCAGATCCACCGCCGGCGGCACGGAGGTGATGGAGGAGGCGGCGAAGAAGATCGCGATGCCCACGCCCAGCTCCACCTCCGCGAAGCGCAGCAGCCGCGTGGGCGACTGGCCACGTTCGCGCTTCAGCCGCCGGATCAGCCGGAAATTGCCCAGCCCCAGCAGCAGCAGGCCGGCGAACATCGCGGATTTGGCGGAGACCATCACGCCATAGGCGGTGCCGTACATCCCATGCACATCGCCGATATAGGCCCACCACAGCGCCCCCGCGGAGCCCAGCAGGCAGGCCACGCCGATGATGGAAATTGTGGAGAACCGCTCCCCCACCACCACCATCGCGCCGGGCACCTGCGCCCGCCGCAGCGCCAGCAGGAAGGCGGGAATGCCGCCGATCCACAGCGCCGCGCCGAACTGATGAATGCCGGAGACCGCCAGCAGCGGCAGGCTGCCTTCCAGCCGCGCCGCTGCATGGGTGGAAAGCGTTGCGGTGGCCAGCACGCCCAGCACCACCGGCAGCACCAGCCACCACGGCGCCCGCCCGCCCATGCCGAACAGCATCGCCGCCAGCACCAGCCCCAGCACCGTCCGCGCCATGCCCGCCAGCGCGAACTGTGCGCCCAGCGCATCCATCAGGCTCATCTGGAGCGTATCGGCCAGCAGCAGGGCGGGCAGCGCCACGGAAGCCGCCTCCGCCGCCGCCATCCCCAGCGCCGCCCAGCCCGCCAGCCGCGCGACGCCGTCGCTGATGCGCGCCCCGGTCGCCCCCAGCAGCCAGGCCTTCGGTTGCGCCAGCAGCACCAGGAACAGCGCGCCGCCCAGCGCAATCGCCTGCCCGGCCAGCGTTGCCCCGTGCAGCACGATCGAGAGATAGCCGAACAGATCGACCAGAAGTTCCACGTCAGCCGCCTGTCACGGTGAACGGCACGTCGCCGCGGGTGATGTGCCCATCCATCGCCAGCACCTGCCAGCGCACCGTGGCCGGCCCGCGCACCAGCACCGCGCGCGCCGACAGCACCTCATCCGACCCCGGCAGCAGCGCCAGCACGGTTTGGGTTTTGTCCGCCCCGATCAGCGTCAGGCGCGAGCGCAGCCGGTCCAGCCGCGCGTTGAAGCGGAAGGTCAGCACGCGCTCCCCTTCCGGCACTTTCGCCTCATGCGGCGGGTCGCTCTCCACCAGGATGGCATGCGCGTGCACGGGGCGGGGCAGGGCGGCAAGGCCGACAAGGCCAAGCCAGCGGCGGCGGGGCAAACGGATCACGATAAGCCGGGTCCTCGCTGAATGCGCCCGCGGTCTACCGAAGCCGCTGCACCATGTCCAATGCGCCCGTCTGGACCACCGCGCGCGAACGGTGTTCATTGGCCGCCCACCGTCCCGGGGCCCCGATGCAGCCACCCGCCCGCCCGCCCGTGCCAACCCGTGCCGCCTTCCGCTGGTTCCACCGCATCGGCACCCGCTGGATGGACAACGACGTGTACGGCCACGTGAACAACGTGGTGTATTATTCCTGGATCGACACGGCGGTGAACCGCTTCCTGATCGACCATGGCTGCCTGATGATCGGCCAAAGCCCCATCATCGGCATCGTTGCCGACACCGGCTGCCGCTTCCTGGCCCAGACCGCCTACCCCGACGACATCACCGTTGGCCTCGCCACCACCAGGCTCGGCCGTTCCTCGGTGCGCTACGGCATCGGCATCTTCCGCAACGATGAGGATGCCGCCTCCGCCCACGCCCATTTCGTGCATGTCTATGTCGACCGCGCCACCATGCGGCCGGTACCGATCCCGGACCCGATCCGGGCGGAGCTGCAAAAAATCACCAACCTGGAGGAGACCTGACCCATGGATCTCGGAATTCGCGGCCGCAAGGCCATTGTCTGCGCCGCCAGCAAGGGCCTCGGCCGTGCCTGCGCCATCTCGCTCGCCCGTGAAGGCGTGGATCTCGTCATCACCGCCCGTGGCGCCGAAGCGCTGGAGGCCACCGCCGCGGAAATCCGCAGCAAGTATCAGGTGAACGTCATCACCGTGGTGGGCGACATCAGTACCGACCAGGGCCGTGCCGATGCGCTCGGCGCCTGCCCCAACCCCGACATCCTGGTGAACAACGCCGGCGGCCCGCCCCCCGGCGATTTCCGCAACTGGGCGCGCGAGGACTGGATCAAGGCCATCGACGCCAACATGCTCACCCCGATCTTCCTCATCAAGGCGGTGGTGGACGGCATGGCGGAGCGCAAGTTCGGCCGCATCGTGAACATCACCTCCGCCTCGGTGAAGTCGCCGATCCCGCATCTGGGCCTCAGCAACGGCGCCCGCGCCGGCCTCACCGGCTTCGTCGCCGGCCTGGCGCGGCAGATGTGCAAGCACAACGTGACCATCAACGGCCTGCTGCCCGGCCCGTTCAACACCGACCGCATCCGCGGCACCACCAAGGCCGTGGCCGAAAAGACCGGCCGCAGCTTCGAGGACGCGATGGCCGATGTGGGCAAGAGCAACCCCACGGGCCGCATCGGCGACCCCGCGGAGTTCGGCGACGCCTGCGCCTTCCTGTGCAGCGCCAGCGCCGGGTTCATCGTGGGGCAGAACCTTGTGATGGATGGCGGGTCGTTCAACTCTTCGATGGGCTAAGGAAGCAAGCAGTTCTTTTTTGAAAAAAAGAACCAAAAAACTTTCATTCGTTTGCGGATCGCCCTCGGGCGGGCGCAAACGAATGAAGTCTTTTTTGCTTCTTTTTTCTTCAGAAAAAAGAAGACCCTTTCTTGGAGACGCGCATGGCCGACATCGCCTTCCGCTCCGCGAAACACCTCGCCGCCATGGTGCGCAAGCGCAAGATCGGCTGTGTGGAGGCGTTTGATCACTTCGCCGCTCGCATCGAACGCCTGGACCCGCGCCTCAACGCCGTGGTGGTCCGCGATTTCGAGGCCGCCCGCCGCCGGGCCAAGGCGCTCGACAAGGTGAAGGACCCCATCGGCCCCCTGCACGGCGTGCCGATGACGGTGAAGGAAAGCTTCGACGTTGCTGGCCTGCCCACCACCTGGGGCGTGGAGGCGCTGCGCCGCATTCCCACCGCCGATGCCCTGGTGGTGGAGCGCCTGCGCCATGCCGGCGCGGTGGTGATGGGCAAGACCAACGTGCCGCCGATGCTGGAAGATTGGCAGGCGGCCAACCCGATCCATGGCACCACCAACAACCCGTGGGACCTGTCTCGCTCCCCCGGCGGTTCCTCAGGCGGCGCGGCCGCGGCGCTGGCCGCGGGGCTGACGGGGCTGGAACTGGGCAGCGATATCGGCGGCTCCATCCGCCAGCCCGCCCATGCCTGCGGCGTGTTCGGCCACAAGCCCAGCCACGCCCTGCTGCCGCTTTACGGCCACGCCCCGGTGGCGGATGGGCAAGGCCAGGTGGACATCGCCTGCATCGGCCCGATGGCCCGCAGCGCCGGGGATCTCGCCCTGGCGCTGGATATCTTGGCCGGCCCGGATGCGCTGGACAGCATCACCGCAGCCAAGCTGCCCCGCGGCCCCAAATCCCCCACGGGCCTGCGCGTGGCCATCTGGGCGGAAGACGACGCCACCCGCACCGACCCCGCAATCACCCAGGCCGTGCTCGCCGCCGGCGCCGCGCTGGCCGAGGAAGGTGCCATCGTCAGCACCACCGCCCGCCCTTCCATCGACCCGGCGGAGGCCTTCCGCCTCTATCTGCGCCTGCTCGGCGCCGTCAGCTTCAGCCGCCTGCCGCCGGAGGAGGAAGCGCGCATGGCCGAACACGTCGCCGCGCTGAAACCGGATGACCGCTCCGCAGGGGCAGAGATGCTCCGCGCCGTCGGCCTCTCCCACGGCGCCTGGCTGACGCTGAATGACCGCCGCACCCGCATGCGCCGCCTGTGGGGTGCGTTCTTCCGCGAGTGGGACGTGCTGATCTGCCCCAGCTTCGCCGTGCCCGCCCAGCCGCACATGCCGGGGCTGGAACCGTGGGAGAAATTCACCGAGATCGGCGGCGTGCGCACACAGTGGAACGAATTGCTGTTCTGGCCCGGCGTGATCGGCGCCACCCTGCTGCCCGCCACCGCCGCCCCGCTCGGCCGCACCGACTCCGGCCTGCCGATCGGCTGCCAGATCGTCGGCCCCATGCACGCCGACCGCCGCACCATCGCGGTGGCCGGCATGCTGGAGGATGTGCTGGGCGGGTTCCGCGCCCCCAAGGGATGGGCGTAGCGCCCTTCCCGCTCCGCCCTGGGTGGGTTCAGCCGCCGGCTTCGTCGTAGCGCCGCTGGGCCGCCAGCACCGCCTCCACATGCTGCTCCGCCCATTGCGCGATCTCGGCGATGCGCCCGGCAAGCGTCGCGCCCAGCGGGGTGATCGAATATTCCACGGTCACCGGCACCGTCGCGAAGGCGCGGCGCAGCAGCAGCCCGTCGCGCTCCAGCCGCTTCAGCGTCTGCGACAGCACCTTCTGCGACACGCCCTGGATGTCGCGCCGCAGCTGGTTGAAGCGCATCGGCCGCAGGGCAAGCCGGCCCAGGATGAGCACGACCCATTTGTCGGCCAGGCGATCGAGCACGAGGCGCGTGGGGCAGGCCTCGGCATAGACGTCGTAGGCATGCACGACGGCCGGGGCGGTTTCCGCGCGGTGACCAGGTGAGTTCATGGTGCCTTCTTCACAGCAGGTAACGGGTTTTCTATCTAAGGTCTAATCGTAACCTGGTTTCCGAAACATACCAAAGGTGCCGGAAATCGCCTTCGCGGAGCCCTACCCCATGGCTGGCAAGATCCTCGTCCTCGGCGCCACCGGCACCGTCGGCACCCACCTCGTCGCGCAGCTCCTCGCCGCGGGCGAGACGGTGCGGGCGGCAACCCGCAACGCCACGCCCATCGCCGGCGCGGAGGCGATCCGCTTCGACCTCGCCGACGCGGCCACGCACGGCCCCGCCTTCGAGGGCGTGGACCGTGCCTTCCTGCTGCTGCCGACCGGCCATCTCGCCATCGAGGAGTCGTTCGGCGCACTCATCGCCGCGGCGGCGGTGCGGCGGGTGAAGGTGGTGATGATGTCCGTCTTCGGCGCGGATGCGGATGACACCATCCCCTACCGCCGCACCGAGATCGCGCTGCAGCGCAGCGGCACCCCGCATGTGATCCTGCGGCCCAACTGGTTCGCCGACAACTTCCACAGCTTCTGGCGCGAAGGCATCTGCCACGGGGTGATCGCCGTGCCGGCGGCCGAGGGCCGCACCAGCTTCATCGATGCGCGCGACATCGCCGCCTGTGCGGCCGCCGCCCTGCGCAGCGACCGCTTCGACGGCCAGGCCTTCAACCTCACCGGCCCCGCGCCGCTCGGCTATGCGGAGGCCGCGGCGATCCTCTCGGCCGCGGCGGGGCGCGCCATCCGCTATCTTCCGGTCGATGACGCGGGCTTCATCGTGATGCTGACCGGCGCCGGCGTGCCGACGGAGTATGCCGGCTTCCTCGCCGCCATCTTCCACCCCGTCCGGGAAGGCTGGACATCGGCCGTGACCGCCGACGTGCAGACCCTCACCGGCACCGCGCCGCGCAGCCTGGCCAGCTACGCCGCGGACAACGCCGCGCTGTTCCGAGGCTGAGCGAAGCGGCCGATGCGCGGCACCATGGTGCGGGCGGCGGGACTCGAACCCACACTCCCTGACGGGAAGCAGATTTTAAGTCTGCTGCGGCTACCATTTCGCCACGCCCGCACACACGCCGTTTTCCGCCACAAGCGCGGGCGGTGCAATCCTGTTACGAGGCGCGTTCCGCTTTCAGCGCCGCGGCGAAGGCGGCCACGTCACCTTCATGGTTGTAGACGTGCGGGCTGACGCGCATCACGCCCATCCGGTCTGCCACATGCACCCCCCGCCCGGCCAGCCGGTCCAGCATTCCGGCCGGCAGGCCGCCGGCGAAACGCAGGCCGAGGATATGCGGCGCGCGCCGCTCGCGCGGCAGCATGGAGATGCCGGGCAGGTCGCCGACCGCCGCGGCCAGCGCATCGGTCAGGCCGCGCAGACGTGCTGCGACCGCCGGGCGCTCCCACTCCAGCACCTGTTCCAGCCCCACGGCGGCCATCGGCAGGCCGACGGGATCGTTGCGCTCGCCACGGTCGAAGCGGCGGGCGGTGGGGATGTAGCTGTTGGAACCCGCCTGCCGTGCCGGGCCGTGGTTCTCCAGCGGCACCCCATCCTGGTGCTCCGGCGCCACATACAGGAAGGCCACGGAATACGGCCCCAGCACCCATTTGTAGGTGGGGAAGGCCAGGAAATCCGGCTTCAGCACATCGAGGTCGAGATCGAGCACGCCCGCCGTCTGCGTCGCGTCGATCACGATGCGCGCGCCCTGGCGGTGCAGCGCAGGCGCGATGCGGGCGAGGTCGATCAAGGACCCGTCGCTCCAGTGCAACGGCGTCAGCGCGGCCAGACCCACGGGGGGTGCGCCGGGGCGTTCGATCGCTTCCAGAAGGGCTGAGGTCCAGTCGGCATCGGCAGGGCGCTGCACCACCTCCACCGTGGCCCCCGCCGCTGCGGCCAGCTCGGGCCATACCAGGGCGAGGGAGGGGAACTCGCCTTCGATCATCAGCACGCGGCTGCCGCGCGCGATCTTCAGGTTCTTCGCCGCCGTGGCGATGCCGTAGCTGACCGCCCCGGTGATCGCCACATTGTCCACGGCCGTGCCCAGCAGCGATGCTGCCGCGGTGCGGGCGCGTTCGGAGATCGCCGTGCCGTGGGTGGCGCCCATGTGCCAGGGGAAGCTCTTGGTCGTCACCCCCAGCTGCCCCGCCTCCCGCACCGCGCGCGGCAGCGGCACATAGGCGGCGGCGTTGAGATAGGCGACCTCCGCCGGGATTTCGAAAAGGTCGCGCTGGCAGGCGAGGGGGGCGGTCATTTGGAGTTCTTCCCCAGGGTCTCGGGGTTCACCACGTAGCCGGGGTCCAGCTTGCCGTCGAAGTAGTCCAGGATGTTGGCCACCGCGCGGCGGGACATCTTGGCGTAGCATTCCAGCGGGGCGGCGGCGTTGTGCGGGGCGAGCACCACGTTGGGCAGCTTGAACAGCGGGTTGTCGGGGTTCGGCGGTTCCTGCACCAGCACGTCCACCCCGGCGGCTTCGATGGTGCCGCGGGCGAGCGCCTCGGCCAGGGCCGGCTCGTCCACCAGGCCGCCGCGGGCGGTGTTGATCAGCCAGGCGGTGGGCTTCATCTGCTTGAGGAAACTCGCATCCACCATCTTGCGGGTTTCGTCGCTCAGCGGGCAGTGCAGGCTGATCACGTCCGCCTGCGGTACCGCTTCCATCAGGTTCGGCGCCGGGATGTGGCCGTCGGCGGCGATGCGTGGGGTGGGGAAGGCGGGGTCGTGCACCATCACCTTCATGCCGAACGCCGTGCACAGCTTGGCCACGCGCGTGCCGATGCGGCCGTAGCCGACGATCAGGATGGTGCGCTCCGACAGCTCATGCATGCGCCGCCCGGTCTGGATCATCCAGGTGCCGGCGCGCACGGAGGCATCGTATTCCGTGGTGCGGCGGGCGACGGCCAGCATCAGCATCATGGCGTGTTCGGCCACGGACAGGTCGTTGGCGCCGTTCACCACGCCCACGGTCACGCCGCGGCGGGTGCATTCCGGGATATCGAGCGTATCGAACCCCACGCCGAAGCGGCTGACCATGCGCAGCTTCGGGGCCTGGCTCAGCAGGTCCAACTGCACCTTCTCCAGCCCAACCATGATGGCATCGGCATCGCCGACGTTGGCCGCCAGTTCCTTTGTCATCGGCGGGCCACGGAACTCGGTGGAGAGCAGCGTCACCTCGATATCCGGGCGGGCGGCGAGCATCTCCATCGCGGTGGGATGCAGCGCGCGGCAGAATACGACCTTGTGTTTCTGGGGGGGCATGGGCGTTTCCGGCTGTTCTGGGTTGCGGGGGCGATGCTTGCACCATCGCGGGGGCGCCGCTAGTGTCCCATCCCATGCACAAGGCTGCCCCCTTTGCCGATCTGAGCGTGCGCGCTTCCGCGCAGCCGTCGGCGCGCCTTGGCCTTCTCCTTCTTCTTCGACTTAGCCGCCCCTGGGCGTGACGCCGCGCGAATGCGGCATCGCTCAGGGGAAGCCCTGAGGCCGGCTGCGCGCTCGCGTGGCCATCGGCGCCACACGGCGCGGTAAGAGTAAACGAGGAAGTGCCCAGCATGAGCATCACCCATCCCAGCTTCGGCAAGCTGGACGACGACCGCATCATCATCTTCGACACCACGCTGCGTGATGGCGAGCAGAGCCCTGGCTTCTCCATGAACCTCAAGGAGAAGCTGCGCATGGCCGAGGCGCTGGCCGAGCTGGGCGTGGACGTGATGGAAGCCGGCTTCGCCATTGCCTCCGTCGGCGATTTCGAGAGCGTGAAGGCCATCGCCGAGACCGTCGGCCGCCGGCCGGACGGCCCGGTGATCGCCAGCCTGGGCCGCCATGCGCGCGCCGATATCCTGCGCTCGGCGGAGGCGCTGAAGCCTGCTGCCCGGCCGCGCATCCATATCGTGATCGCCACCTCTGACCTGCACATGGAGCACAAGCTGCGCATGACGCGCGAGGAGGTGCTGGAGAGCATCACCACCCACGTGACGCTGGCGCGCCAGCACACCGACGACGTGGAGTGGTCTGCCGAGGATGGCAGCCGCAGCGATGACGACTTCCTGTGCCGCGCGGTGGAAGCCGCGATCCGCGCCGGTGCCACCACCATCAACATCCCCGACACTGTTGGCTACGCCATGCCGGCCGACATTGCCCGCATGTTCACCATGCTGCGCAACCGGGTGCCGGGCGCGGAAAAGGTGATCTTCTCAGCCCACAACCACAACGACCTCGGCATGGCGGTGGCCAACACGATTGCCGCGCTGCAGGCCGGGGTGCGGCAGGTGGAGTGCACCATCAACGGCATCGGCGAGCGGGCGGGCAATGCCGCGCTGGAAGAGATTGCGATGGCGATGCGTACCCGGCCGGACATCGTGAGCGCCAAGCCGCGTATCGTGACCGAGAAGATCCTCAAGACCTCCAAGCTGCTGTCCACCATCACCGGGTTCGACGTGCAGCCGAACAAGGCGATCGTGGGCCGCAATGCCTTCGCCCATGAATCCGGCATCCACCAGGACGGCGTGCTGAAGCATGCCGGCACCTATGAGATCATGACCCCGCAATCGATCGGCTGGGCACGGTCCAGCCTGGTACTGGGCAAGCATTCCGGCCGGGCCGCCTTTCGCGACAAGCTGAAGACGCTGGGCTATGGCGATGTGGGCGACAACCAGCTGAACGACGCGTTCCGCCGCTTCAAGGACCTGGCCGACCGCAAGAAGGTGGTGTTCGACGACGACATCGCTGCCCTGGTGGACGACGAGGTGATGCGCGGCAACGACCGCATCAAGTTCGTGTCGCTCGATCTGCGCGCGGGCAGCAAGGCGCCGCCGAAGGCTGAGCTGGAGCTGGAGATCGATGGCACCACCACGCTGGCCACCGCCACCGGCGACGGGCCGGTGGATGCCTGCTTCAACGCCATCCACGCGCTGTTCCCGCACGAGGCGACGCTGACGCTGTATTCCGTCGGCGCCGTCACCGAAGGGACCGACGCTCAGGCCCGCGTGACGGTGCGGCTGGAGGAGAATGGTAAGATGGTGGACGGCCAGGGGGCCGATACCGATACCATCGTCGCCTCCGTGCGGGCCTATGTGCATGCGCTGAACAAGCTGATCGTGAAGCGCGAGCGGACGGAGCCGGCGGCTATTCCGGCTTAAGCGGTTCTTTTTTGAAAAAAAGAACCAAAAAACTTTTATCCGTTTGCGCCCGGTTCCCCATGGGAGCCGGGCGCAAAGTTTGAAGAGTCTTTTTGCTTCTTTTTCTTCAGAAAAAGAAGACGCTTACTTTCTACCCCTGCGCTTCTTCGGATCGTACCCTCCACCACCCGGCCCCATCGGCTTAGGCGTGTGGTCTTTCCTGGGCCGCAGCGTGGCACTGGCCGCGGGGGGTGGTTCGAGTCCGAGGTCCAGGGCTTCGAGGCGTTTGATTTCGTCGCGCAGGCGGGCGGCTTGTTCGAATTCCAGGTCGGCGGCGGCGGCGCGCATGCGTTTTTCGAGTTCGGCGATGCTGGCCTTGAGGTCCTTGCCGACGAATTCGGTGGCGGAGCTGTCGGCCATGGGGGCGACTGTGACGTAATCCTGCTCGAAGACGGATTCGAGCACCTTGCCGATTTGCTTGCGGATCCCCTGCGGCGTGATGCCGTGTTCCTCGTTCCAGGTGCGCTGGCGGTTGCGGCGGCGTTCGGTTTCCTCGATGGCGTAGCGCAGGCTGTCTGTCATGCGGTCGGCGTAGAGGATGACGCGGCCATCGATGTTGCGGGCGGCGCGGCCGATGGTTTGGATGAGGCTGGTGCGGCTGCGCAGGAAGCCTTCCTTGTCTGCATCCAGGATGGCGACGAGCTGGCATTCCGGGATGTCCAGGCCTTCGCGCAGCAGGTTGATGCCGATGAGGACATCGAAGACGCCCATGCGGAGGTCTCGGATGATCTCGATGCGTTCGAGGGTATCGACATCGGAATGGAGGTAGCGGACGCGGACGCCGTTTTCGTTGAGGTATTCGGTGAGGTCCTCGGCCATGCGCTTGGTCAGCACGGTGACCAGGGTGCGGCCGCCGTTTTGGGCGACGGTGCGGACTTCGGCGAGGAGGTCATCCACCTGGCGATCGACGGGGCGGATTTCGGTGACGGGGTCGATGAGGCCGGTGGGGCGGATGACCTGTTCGGCGAAGGCGCCGCCGGTGCGTTCCATTTCCCAGGGGCCCGGGGTGGCGGAGACGAAGAGGGTTTGCGGGCGGAAGCTTTCCCATTCGGCGAATTTCAGCGGGCGGTTGTCGATGCAGGAGGGGAGGCGGAAGCCGAATTCGGCGAGGATGGATTTGCGGGCGTAGTCGCCGCGTTCCATGCCGCCGATCTGGGGGACGGTGACGTGGGATTCGTCGATGATGAGCAGCGCGTTTTCCGGCAGGTATTCGAAGAGGGTGGGCGGGGGTTCGCCCGGGTTGCGGCCGGAGAGGTAGCGGGAATAGTTCTCGATCGATTTGCAGGAGCCGGTGGTCTCGATCATTTCCATGTCGAAGGCGGTTTTCTGCTGCAGGCGCTCGGCTTCGAGCAGGCGGCCGTTGGTGGTGAAGAAATCCAGGCGGTCCTTCAGCTCTTGCTTGATGTCCTGCACGGCCTGCTGGAGGGTGGGGCGGGGTGTGACGTAGTGGCTGTTGGCGTAGATGGTGATGGTTTCGAGCTTGGCTGTGGTTTCACCGGTGAGGGGGTCGAATTCGGAGATGCCCTCGATCTCGTCGCCGAAGAGGGTGACGCGCCAGGCGCGGTCTTCGTAGTGGGCGGGGAAGATATCGACGACTTCGCCGCGCAGGCGGAAGGTGCCGCGCTGGAAGGCGACGTCGTTGCGGCGGTATTGGAGTTCGACGAGGGCTTTGGCCAGGCGGTCGCGATCGATGCGGCCGCCGGGTTCGAGCTTGACCACCATCTTTGAATACGTTTCGACCGAGCCGATGCCGTAGATGCAGGAGACGGAGGCGACGATGATGACGTCGTTGCGTTCCAGGAGCGACTGCGTGGCGGCGTGGCGCATGCGGTCGATCTGTTCGTTTATCTGGCTGTCTTTTTCGATGTAGGTGTCGGTGCGGGGGACGTAGGCTTCGGGCTGGTAGTAGTCGTAGTAGCTGACGAAGTATTCCACGGCGTTGTTGGGGAAGAAGGCCTTCATTTCCCCGTAGAGCTGGGCGGCGAGGGTTTTGTTGGGGGCGAGGATGAGGGTGGGTTTCTGTACCGACTCTATCACCTTGGCCATGGTGAAGGTTTTGCCGGAGCCGGTGACGCCGAGGAGGACCTGGTCGCGTTCGTTGTTGTTGAGGCCGGCGACGAGTTCGCGGATGGCGGTGGGCTGATCGCCGGCGGGTTCGTATTCCGAGACGACCTGCAGGCGGGTGGTGGCGGGCTTGGGCGGCTGGCGGACGGGTTGGAAGACGACGAGGTTTTGGTCGGCGTTGGGGTGCCGGACCGTGGGGGTGGCGATGGGGGCGAGGGTGGGCATATGGGGCCTCCGGCAGGCTTCAGCAACTTAGCACAGGGAAATGGGGTGGCGGAGGTGGGGTGCCAGGGGTAATGTTAGAATGTTATAACATTGCGTTCAATGGGCGGGGGGGGGGGGGGGGGGGGGCGGGGGGGGGGGGGTGCGGGGGAGGGCCTGGTGGGGCAGGGCGCGGGCAGAGTGCGGGCGCGCGAAGGTGGCACGGCGGCGCGGGGGGTTGATGAGTATGCGCCAGCATTCCGCGGCGCGGCGGCGGGCGGCGCGCGAGGGACGGAATTGGGGCATGCGAAGGGGGTGTGCAGTGTGGAGCACGCGGAGGTGGCGCAGGGCGCGGGCGTGCTGTTCGGGGGTGGCGGCACGGGCGCGGGGGCGGAGCCAGGCGCGGAGCAGGGTGAGGGCCTGGGCAGCGATGGCACGGGCGAAAGTAGAGCCAGGGGCGGCGCCGAGCAGGGCGGCGAGGAGGAGGGCGAGGGCGGACAGGATCGCATCGACGGCGTGGGAATCCGGGCGCGATTCTTCGACCGCCACGAGGGCGGGTTGGGCAGGCGCTGCGGTGCTGTCCCGATAAATGTTCATGATTTGTTCTAACATCGGTGATGATAGGGAGGCAAGGGAAATTTTCGGGGTCGGGAATTTTTTCTAGGGAAGGAAGGATACACCGCCGCGGTGCCCGGCGGGGGGTAGCCGACCTGGCAGGTGGTCGGCCGCCACTCTGCCTTCCTATGGGGCGGCCGACTGAACAGATCAGGTGATTCAGGCGAAAGCTGCTGTTGCGCCGGTCACTCAGGCGATGCGGGAGCGGCGGCGGGCCGCGAGGCCGACCAGCCCTGCGCCGAGAAGGGCAAGGCTGGTTGGCTCCGGCACGGTTTCCGCGACACTCAGACTGATGTTGTCGATATTGCCCGAGGTGCCGGCGGGGGTGAAGATGAACGCCAGCGTATCGAGCACGGCAGAACCGTAGGAAAATGTGGCGAAGCCGCTCGTGCTGGCGAAGTTGCCGGTGGTGTTCAGTACCTGATTGCCATCGAGGCTGCCGATGAGCTGGTATCCCATGCTGCCGTTGTTGGCGGCGTAGTCAAAGGCAGCGAGCGTAAACTGGCCCCCGGTGATGGTGAGGGTGGATGTGGCGCTGCCGAAGCCTGGCCCGAAAAAGAGGCTGGGCACGGCGTTTCCAAAGAGAAAGCCCTTGAAGACACCCCCTTGGGTTTTTGTGACTGTGAAGCCGCCTTCTATGTAGCTGGCGAACGGATCTTCATTTGCGCCGGTGAGGTTGCCGAACGTGATGGTGGCGGCAGAGGCTGCGTGAGCGAGCGACAGACCCAGAGCGGCGAGGAGAGCAGTGCGAAAGGGGGACATCCATCAAGCTCCGTTCTGTGCGCGGCGCGGCACTGGGCCACGTTCCGTTCGATGTAATATCAAAAGGCAGTTCGCTTATTCCGCTCGCTTATTCCATTTGCACAGCAAGAAGCGTGCCTACCACCTAAGGGGTTGAAATGAAGACCATGGCGCGGAAGGGCGGGCCTGTGCGTTGCTGAAAGTGTCAAAGGGGCCGACACCGTGGCGGGCACGGAGATACTGCTCGCGCATCGGGGCGGGGTAGGGCTTGGGTTTGTAAGTTGTTGATCTGGCTGCGACCCGTGATTGGCATGCGGTGGGTGGATGGTGCGGACGCGAGGTGAGGGGACGATTCGGTATGTCAAGAAATCCGACAGGCGCCCGCGCGGGCCGCGTGGCCGGGGGGCTCAGGGGGAGGGGCGTTTGCGGAGGACTGGTTGTGGATGGTGCTGCGCAGGCCGACGACGCCGGTGGATCGGTTGGGGGTGAGCTCATCCACTTCCAGGGCGGGGTAGAGCGTGTCTCCAGCGAAGACGGGGGCGAGGAAGCGGGAGGATTGTTCGAGGAAGGCCTTGAGGGACTCCTCGACCATGTGGGGGAAGAGGCCGGCGCCGGCGGCGGTTTGGATGGCGACCTGGTAGCCGTGGGCGAGGAGATCGGGGAAGCCGTGGCGGCGGCAGAATTCGCGGTCGTAGTGGATGGGGTGGTTGTCGCCGGAGGCGGCCTGGAAGGCGAGGAAGATCGCCTCGGTCATGGTGCGACTGGGGAGGGGGAAGCGTTCGCCTATGGCGAAATCCTCGAACCAGCGTTGCTGGGGGACGAGGCGGTGTTGGGTTGGGTCGAAGGGGGGCATGGGGTGGGGTTCTCGGGCGATTGTGCTTGAAGCGGGAGGGAAGAGCGTACATGTTTCTGTACGAGGTGGAGGCGAGCGATGGCGCAGGTGAGCTATACCGAGTTCCGGCAGAATTTGGCGGGGCTGATGGATGAGGTGGTTTCGAGCCGGGCGCCGCTGCTGGTGACGCGGCAGGGGCATAAGAATGTGGTGGTGATGTCGGAGGAGGAGTTCGCGGGGTGGGAGGAGACGGTGCATCTGCTGCGCAGCCCGGCGAATGCGGCGCGGCTGTTGGCTTCGATTGCCGAGGCGGATGCGGGTGGTGCGGAGGCGCGTGACCTGATCGAGACGTGAACGTCCATTTCACGCGGCAGGGATGGGAGGACTACCTGCATTGGGTGGAAGCCGACCGGGCGGTGCTGGGGCGGGTGAACGAGCTGATCAAGGATATCCGGCGGTCACCGTTTGTGGGGATTGGCAAGCCGGAGCCGTTGAAGGGCGGGCTGGCGGGGTGGTGGTCGCGGCGGATTAGCGGCGAGCACCGGCTGGTTTACCGGGTGGCGGGGGAGGCCGGGCGGGACCAGCGGGTGGAGGTGGCGGGGTGTCGGTACCATTATTAGCAGAATGCTACTTGGCCAGCTCCCTCCTACCCGCGCTCCGCGCAAGGCGAACCTTCTCGCTGAAGCAGGCACGGACCATAGATGGGTCAGGACAGCCACGCTCCACCTTACGGATCGCAAAATGCACTCGCGCCATTTGTTGATAGTAGCCAATGAAAGCATAGTTTAACGCCCCACCGGCGAACATCCCGGCGATGGGAACGATCTGCGCCAAGATTTTTTCAGTAATGACAATGCTAAATCGTGCGGCCACAGTCTTAATAAGCATTTCAATGGCAATATGGTTGAGGCCAGTGCGAACTGCCCAATAACCTGCGTCTGCCTCGTCGTCGTTGTTCTCTGGTCCCCCGAACGCAAATACCTCAATACAGGCACGCTTCGTATCTTCGGAGTCTAGATTCTCACCGGGGTTTGATCGGGCGATCTCAGCAATCGAACGCATAATGATGCCAGTTGTCACTGGGAGATCGAAGAGCAGACCGGGGGCGCCAATAAAGCCTGCTCCGGCTCCACTGGCAGTCGCCAGCAATTTATGGAACCATCCCCATTTTTCTTGAGTATTTTCCAAATCCATACCTGTAGTAGAAGTTTCCAAAACTTGTTTGAGCGCGGATTCTGCAATATCCTGTGCCTTGGATGTGACGTCGATGCCAAATTTATCCTTTATTATATCCGATGCAGAGCTGCCCGCGGCTCCCATTGCATTCCCTGCTAATTCGGTCAATTGAATGACAATGCTTTTCGAGTTTATTAAGTCAGAGGCAGCTCCCTCCAGTATTTGGTGGGAAGCTTCATCCAGTCCAGCGCAGGCGTTGCTGCCTTGATGGTTCATCACTCGACTCCTGGCTCCCGCGATACCGTCCTAAGAACGATGGTAAGAAATGGCATTCTACATGAGAAAGTTATTGGAGCAATATGGCAACGTATTCGGTCCCAGGGGGGCGCGGACCATTTTGAATGAGGGCCCAGAGGGCGCGGCCCCGCCGGTGAGGCGCGGGGGCACCGCCCCTGCTGCTTTCTTGGGTTGGTTGGGTGGGGCGGAGGGAAGCGTGGGTCCTTCGCGTTGCCTGGGATGACGGGGGGAGGGTGATCGGGGTTGGGGGTGGTGGCAAGGAGAGCCCCCCTCCGGCTCCCCCCGCGAAGCCGCGGGGGGAGAGAAGCAAGATTAGTGACGGAAGTGGTTGCGGTTAGGCGCCGTGGCCGATGTAGTCTTTGCGGCCGCCGTCGATGGCCAGGATTTGGGCGGTGATGAAGCCGGCGGTGGGGGCGGCGAGGAAGGCGATGGCTCGGGCGATTTCCTCGGGTTCGCCGACGCGGCCCATGATGGCGTTGCGGGCGAAGCCGTCGCGCATTTCGGTCCATTCGGCGTCGGTCTTGTTGCCTTGGGTCATGTCGGAGCGGATGAGGCCGGGGGCGACGGCGTTGACGGTGATGTTGTGCTCGCCGAGTTCGAGGGCGAAGCGTTTGGTGAGGATGTTCACCTCCGCCTTGGTGGATGCGTAGAAGTGGTTGCCGACGAAGCCGCAGGTGCCGAAGGAGGCGATGCTGGAGACGTTGACGATGCGGCCGTAGCGGCGGGTTCGCATGCCGCCGACGACGGCGCGGATGGCGTGGATGGTGCCGTCGACGTTGACGGCGCGGAGGCGGGCGAAGCCTTCGGGGTTCCAGGTGTCGATGGTGGCGGCCCAGGCGATGCCGGCGTTGTTGACGAGGATGGTGAGGGGGCCGAGCTCGGCTTCGGTTCGGGCGACCATGGCTTGGACGGCTTGTTCGTTTGCGACGTCGGCTTGGATGGTGATGGCTTTGGTGCCGTTGGCGCGGAGTTCGGCGGCGAGGGCTTCGGCGGCGTCGGGGCGGGAGGTGTAGTTGATGGCGATGGCGGCGCCGGTGGCGGCGAGGGCGCGGCAGGTGGCGGCGCCGATGCCTCGGGCGCCGCCGGTGATGAGGGCGACTTGGGGGGTGGTGGGGGGCATTTGGGAGTCCTTGGGCGTTAGGGAGGTGGAGAGGAGAGCCCCCCTCCAGCTCCCCCCGCCCGAGAGCGGGGGGAGGGAAGCAAAAATGAAAGTTTTTTGGTTCTTTTTTTCAAAAAAGAACGCGCTTGCTTACTTTCCCTTGAAGACGGGTTTGCGCTTTTCGAGGAAGGATTGGGTGGCTTCCTTGAAGTCTTCCGAGTTCTCGGCTTCGTCGATCATGGCGGCGATGCGGGTTTCGTTGCGCTTTTCCTCGGGGAGGGAGAGTTGGCCGATGAAGTATTTGCTGGCGCGGATGGAGAGGGGGGCGTTGCGGGCGAGGGTTTCGGCGTAGGCCACCGTGGCGGCTTCGAGTTCCTCGGGGGGGTGGATGCGGTTGATGAGGCCGATCTGGAGGGCTTCCTCCGCACCCAGGCGGCGGCCGGAGAACATGATGTCCTTCGCGCGGGAGGGGCCGACGAGGTCGACGAGTTGCTGGAGGCCGGAGGGGGCGTAGGCGACGCCGCGCAGGGCGGCGGGGACGGAGAACTGGGAGTCGGTGCTGGCGAAGCGGAGGTCGGCGTTCAGCGCCATGCCCATGCCGCCGCCGAGGCAGTAGCCGTGGATCATGGCGATGAGGGGTTTTTCGAGGTCGAGCATGGATTGGCGGAGTTTGGCGGGGATGGCGCGGTTGGCGCGGGCGACTTCGGCGTTGGCGCGAGTTTTGTCGAAGGACTTGATGTCTCCGCCGGAGATGAAGGCGCGGGTGCCGCTGCCGCGCATGATGACGACCTTGATGGTGGGGTCGGCGGCGTAGGCTTCGATGACGGCCAGCGCGTCTTCGGACATGCCGGGGGAGAGGGCGTTGAGCTTGCTGGGGTTGTCCCAGACGAGCCAGCCGATGGGGCCCTGGGTGTGGGCGGAGATGAGGCCGGATGGGAGGGGGATGGTCATGCTTGGGCTCCGGGGGCGTGCCGTGAGAGGGCGGCGAGGAGGGTTTCGGTTTTGGCGAGGCGGGGGCCGCGATCGTCGGATTGCGGGGGGATGAGGGTGACTCCCCAGCTGGGGAGTGTGCGCAGGGAGGCTTGGGCGGCGGGGTGGTCCAGCAGGGGCTGGTTGAGGGAGGGGGCGATGTAGACGGGGGTGCGGCGGCCGATGGCTTCGGCGGCGACGGCGAGGGGCAGGGTGTCCGCTATGCCGGCGGCGAGCTTGTTCAGCGAGTTGAAGGAGCAGGGGGCGAAGAGGGCTACGCCGTGGGGGGGGCGGGGGCGGATGATCGCGTCGAAATATCCCTCCGCCAGGGTGACGCCGGGGACGGAGGCGAGGTCGTTGAAGGAGACGACGCGGGCGGTGTTGGGGCCGGGGATGCAGATGACCTGGGGGAAGCCAAGGGCCACCAGGCCGCGGAGGATTTCGGGCGCGCGGGCGGCGGTGGCGGCGCCGGAGAGGAGGAGGTAGGCGGTTTCGTGGGTGCTGGGCATGGCGCAGCTTGGACCGAAACGGGTGGGGGTGGAAACCGGGGGGCGTTTGTTGTGCGGTGCGATACGGCGCTTGCGGGGGCGGTTCGTTATCCGCCAGAGTTGGTTCGGGCAGGTCGTTCCTGTCTTTTCCTGGCAAGGCGGAATGGTCGGACGTGGTGCGTAAACTGCTTGATGGTCTGTACCTGGCGGGGGGCATTGCCTCCGGCTGTTTCCTGGTGGCGATCCTGGTGTTGATGATGGGCTTGTCGCTGGGGCGGCAGGTGGGGATCGATATTCCGGCGGGGGATGATTTCGCGGCGTGGAGCATGGCGGCGTGCGCGTTCCTGGGGCTGGCCTATACGTTCCGGTCTGGCGACATGATCCGGGTGGGGCTGGTGGTGGACAAGCTGGAGGGGCGGGCGCGCTGGGCGGCGGAGTGCCTGTGCCTGGCGGTGGCGTTGGGGTTCGTGGGGTTCTTTGCCTTCCATGCGGTGGAGTTCACCCTGATGTCTTGGGTGTTGAACGACCGGGCCACGGGGGTGGTGGCGATGCCGCTGTGGATTCCGCAGCTGGGGTATTCCGGCGGGCTGGTGCTGCTGGCGGTGGCATTGCTGGATGAGCTGGTGCACGTGGCGATGGGGGGCGCACCGCGCTACGAGAAGCCGAAGCCGCAGACGGCGGAAGAGGTGATCCAGCAAGCGATCCAGAGCGCGGTTTGAGCGACATGGATTTGGTGACGATCAGCTTCGTGCTGCTGGGCTTCCTGATGGTGTTGCTGCTGGGCGGCGTGTGGATTGCCGTGGCGCTGCTGGCCACGGGTTGGGTGGGAATGCAGTTCGTGGCGGGCGGGATCCCCGCCGGCTCGGTGCTGGCCACGACGATCTGGGGGAATGCGGCTTCGTGGGAATTGGCGGCGCTGCCGCTGTTCATCTGGATGGGGGAGATCCTGTTCCGGACGAAGCTTTCGGAGGAGATGTTCCGCGGGCTGGCGCCGTGGCTGAACCGCATCCCGGGGCGGCTGATGCATGTGAACGTGCTGGCTTCCGGGTTGTTCGGGTCGGTTTCCGGCTCCTCGGCCGCGACGACGGCGACGGTGGCGAAGATTGCGCTGCCGGAACTGGTGCGGCGGGGGTATTCGGAGAAGATGGCGCTGGGGTCGCTCGCGGGGGCGGGGACGCTGGGGATTTTGATTCCGCCTTCGATCACCATGGTGGTGTATGCGGTGGCGGCGAATGTCTCGATCATCCAGGTGTTCCTGGCCGGGTTCATCCCGGGGTTGATCGTGATGCTGCTGTATTCCGGCTACATCGCGGGCTGGCACATGCTGCACCCGGAACAGTCGCCGCCGGCCGAGCCGCGCATGACGCTGCGGGAGAAGCTGCGGGAATCCGCCAACCTGATTCCGGTTTCGTTGCTGATCGTGCTGGTGTTCGCGGCGCTGGCGTTCGGGTGGGCGACGGCAACGGAGTGTGCGGCGTGGGGCGTGGTGGGCAGCTTCGCGATTGCCTGGTGGCAGGGGTTCCTGGACCGGAAGAGCTTCGCGGCCAGCGTGATGGGCACGGTGAAGGTGACCTGCATGATCATGCTGATCCTGGCCGGGGCCGGGTTCATGAAGCAATCGATGGGCTATACCGGGGTGCCGAATGCGCTGGCCGCCTGGGTGGATGGGCTGGGGCTGAGCCCGTTCGCGCTGATCGCGGCGCTGACGGTGATGTACATCGTGCTGGGGACCGCGCTGGACGGGATTTCCATGATCGTGCTGACCACGTCGGTGGTGCTGCCGATGGTGGAGCGGGCGGGGTTCGACCTGGTGTGGTTCGGCATCTTCATGGTGCTGGTGGTGGAGATGGCCGAGGTTTCGCCGCCGGTGGGGTTCAACCTGTTCGTGCTGCAGACCATGTCCGGCAGGGATTCGAACTATGTGGCGCTGGCGGCGCTGCCGTTCTTTTTCCTGCTGGTGGTGACGGTGGCGATCGTGACCGTGTTTCCGTGGCTGGTGATGGTGCTGCCGCAGGCTGTGTTTCCCAGCTGAGTTTTTTTCTTCCGCAACGAAATGAGGACTTGATGTTTCGCCGATCCCTGATCCTGGCCACCGCTCTCGCCGCTTCCCTGCTGGGTGGGGCAGCCGATGCGCAGACGCGCTGGAACCTCGCCGCGGCCTATGCCGCGAACAATTTCCATACCGAGAACCTGGTGGAATTCGCGCGCGACGTGGAGAAGGCGACCGGGGGCAAGCTGGCCATCACCGTGCATGCCAATGCCTCCTTGTTCAAGGCGCCGGAGATCAAGCGCGCGGTGGCCACAGGGCAGGCGCAGATGGGGGAGGTGCTGCTCTCCATCCACGAGAACGAGAACCCGCTGTTCGGGATCGACGTGGTGCCGTTCCTCGCGACCTCCTTCCCGGAGGCGAAGAAACTTTGGGAGGTCTCGAAGGCGCCGGTGAGCAAGGCGCTGGAAGCGCAGGGGCTGATGGTGCTGTACACGGTGGCGTGGCCGCCGCAGGGCATCTACGCCAAGAAGGACCTGAACTCCGCGGCCGATATGCGCGGGCTGAAGTGGCGCGCGTATAACCTTGGGACCACGCGCATTGCGCAGATCGTGGGCGCGCAGCCGCTGACGATCCAGGCCGCCGAACTGCCGCAGGCGCTGGCGACCGGGGTGGTGGACAGCTTCATCTCCTCTGGCGCCACCGGTTACGACAGCAAGGTGTGGGAGACGCTGACCCACCATTACGAGACCAATGCCTGGCTGCCGAAGAACGTCATCTTCGTGAACCGTGCGGCCTTCAACGGGCTGGATGCGGCGACCAGGGATGCGGTGCTGAAAGCGGCGGCCGAGGCGGAGGTGCGCGGCTGGCGGATCGCCGAGGAGAAGACGCAGTGGTACCTGAAGGAACTCGCGGCCAAGGGGATGAAGGTGCTGCCGCCCTCGCCGCAGCTGAAGGCTGATCTTGCCAAGGTGGGCGAGCAGTTGACGGCGGACTGGATGGCGAAGGCGGGCGCGGAAGGGAAGGCGGTCGTCGACGCGTTTAAGAAGTAAGAGCCTATTTGATACCTCTACTCTGGCGGCCATCCGACGGCGATTTGCTGCGCTCCGGTGCTCACGGCCTCCAGGCCGCTCCGCTCCGGTGCTCGCAAATCACCGCCGGGCGGCGGCCAAGCGGCCGCCTCTGACTCGCCAGAGCGAGGTCTCAAACAGGCTCTGCGGCCAGATGAGCAAAGGCCAGGGCTCTGCGGTGCGACGCGAAGCCGCGCCGCAGGGACCCGCTGGGGCCTGAGGCCCCAGACCCCCATTCCTTGGGGGGAGGCCATACGTGACTCTTGGCGTGATCATGTTGGATACAGGGTTCGTGCGGTTGCCCGGGGATATCGGGCAGCCGGACAGCCATGGAGGGCCGGTGCTGTTTGAGACAGTGCCGCAGGCCAGCGCCGTGCGGGTGGTGGGGGGGATTGCTTCCCTGACCGATCCGGCCCAGCGGGCAGCGGCGATGAGGCCGTTCATTGCTGCGGGGGAGCGGTTGGTGGCGCGGGGGGCGACGGGGATCACCACCTCCTGCGGGTTTCTGGTGACGTATCAGGCGGAGCTTCAGGCGGCGTTGCCGGTGCCGGTGATGACGAGTGCGTTGTGCCTGTTGCCGGAGATTGGCGCGGGGCGGCGCATGGGGATTTTGACGTTTGATGCGGCGTCGTTGGGGGCGATGCATTTGCGGGCGGCGGGGTTCGCGGGGGAGTGCGCGATTGCCGGGTTGGCGCCGGGGGCGGGGTTTCGGCGCGAGGTGTTGGAGGATTCGCCTGAGGCCGATGTGGCGGGGCGGGAGGCGGATGTACTGGAGGCGGCCGGGCGGTTGCCGGGGGATGTGGAGGTGGTGCTGCTGGAGTGCACCAATTTCCCGCCGCATCGCGAGGCCGTGGAGCGTTTCCTGGGCGTCCCGGTATTCGACGTATGGGACGTCATCCGGCGCCTCGACGAGTTGTCGAGGCGCCATGAATGAAGTCTTTTTTGCTTCTTTTTTCTTCAGAAAAAAGAAGAGTCTTGTCTTTTCTGTCTTCGCCAAGACCCCGCGCCAAGGCGCGGGCTACGGGTGTTAGCCGGGATCAACAGGCGAGTACGGCCCTTCCGCCGCCTCGATGACTTCGCCTGCTGCGAGCACGAGGTCTTCCCGGTAGCGGGCCGCGACGAGCTGGACACCGGCGCGGAGGCGGCCGAAATGGCCGACGGGGACTTGCAGGCTGGGCAGGCCGAGGAGGGGGATGGCGATCTGCTGGGGGTTGGTGGTCATGACCAGGGTTTTGCCCTCGATGCTGGCGTCGGCGCCGACCAGGTGGGGGAGGGCGTTGGAGGAGGGCATCAGGACGATGGGGTAGTCCGCCAGGAAGTTGAGCCAGCGGCGTAGGAGCCAGTCGCGGTCGGCGAGGGCCTGGATGTAGCCGGGCAGGTCGAGCGCGGGGGCGACGGATTGCCAGCCTTCGAGGGAGCGCTTGGCGGGTTCGTCGGCGTATTTGTGGACGTTGGGGGCGAGGGAGACGAGGACGTCGGTGCCGCAGATTTTGTTCCAGAGCATGGCGGCTTCGTGGAAGTCGGGCGGGGCGACTTCCTCCACCGTGTAGCCGGCAAGTTCGAGGTATTTGGCGGCGGTGCGGGCGGCTTCGGAGAGGGCGGGGTGGACGGGGGAGCCTGGCGGCTCGGCCATCAGGGCGACCTTGATGGGGCGCGGGGTGGGGGGGCCTTCGAGGGGGACGTCCACCCAGCGGGGGTCGGTTCGGTCGGGGGCGGCGAGGGCGGCGAGTGCGAGGCGGGAATCGCGGACGGAGCGGGTGAGGGGGCCCTGGACGGCCATGAGCTGGCCGCCGATGGCGCGGCCGCCATAGGCGCTGGGGTTGTTCGACGGGATGCGGCCGGGGGTGGGGCGCAGGCCGACGACGCCGTTGCAGTAGGCAGGGTAGCGGACGGAGCCGGCGATGTCGTTGCCGTGGTGGATGGGGCCGAAGCCTGAGGCGGTGGCTGAGCCGGCGCCGCCGGAGGAGCCGCCGGCGGTGTGGCGCTTGTCCCTCGGGTTGATGGTGTTGCCGTGCAGGGCGTTTTCCGTGAACAGGCGCATCGAGAAGGCGGGCGTGTTGGTGCGGCCGACGATGATGGCGCCGGCGGCGCGGAAGTTGCGGACCAGGGGGGCGTCTTCCTGGGCGATGAGGTCGCGGAACTGTTCGACACCGTTGTCGGTGGGGTGGCCCTTCTGGTCGGTGTTGACCTTGGTGGTGACGGGGACGCCGTGGAGCGGGCCGATTGCGTCGCCGCGGGCCTGGGCTGCGTCGGCGGCTTTTGCGGCGGCCAGGGCTTCGTCATCCAGCCTACGGACGATGGCGTTGACGGTGGGGTTGATCGCGTCGATGCGGGCGAGGACCGACTTCGTTGCCTCGGTGGCGGAGGTGCGGCCGGTGCGGATCAGCCGGGCGAGATCCACGGCATCGAGTTGCCAGAGTTCGGTCATCGGAAGGGCCCCCTGCACGGAAAGCGTGATCGTGCGGCGGGCGGGCCTGGTTGTCACGGGGGGTGTGCGGGCTTGCCTCATGCAGCGGGGCGGCGGATGCTTCGCGGGCGTTTGCATCTTCACGGAACAGGGAACGAACGGGACATGGCCAAGGCCACAAAGAGTGCCGCGAAAGGCCTCGACAGCACCTTCGAAGGGCTGCTGAAAATCGACACGCCGACCATTACCAACGTGGTGGCGACGTATCCGAAGAACCCGCTCTGCCTGGGGCTCTACAACCCCTGGACGGAGAACTGGTACACCGACAGCTCCATCCGCTGCATGTACCCGGAGATGGGGCCGCGCATCGGCTATGCCGTGACCTGCGTGTACGGGCTGCCGGACCCGAACTACCAGAACCGGCTGACGTTCATGGATGTGGTGGACGCGCTGGATGCGATGAAGAAGCCGACGATCCTGGTGATCCAGCAGAAATGGCCCGAGGGGATCCTGCCGAAGGCGGGCCTGGCCGGGGAAATCATGATCACCACGATGACCCGCGTGGGCTGCGTGGGGATGATCAGCAACGGGCCCTCCCGTGATATCGACGCGGTGCGCAAGCTGAACTTCCAGATGCTGCTGGGCGGGGTTTCCGCGGGGCATGGCGAAATGGCCGTGCAGTCTGTCAACGTGCCGGTGAGCGTGGGCGGGATGGATATCGCGCCAGGCGAGCTGATCCATATGGACGAGAACGGGGCGGTGAAGTTCCCCGCGGACAAGGCCGATATCGTGCTGGAGAACGCGCAGAAGATGCTGGACGGGGAGACCGAGTATCTGGCTCGGTTGCGGACGGTGAGCACTGCGGCGGAGATTCGGGCGCTGAGCGGTGGGACGTACTCAGACAAGAAGAAAAAATAAGCGGTTCTTTTTTGAAAAAAAGAACCAAAAAACTTTTGTTCATGGCGCTGGGGATTATCCTCGGCGCCGTGAATGAAGTCTTTTTTGCTTCTTTTTTCTTCAGAAAAAAGAAGATTCTTGCTTAGGAGCCGTCCTCATGCCCAGCTATGATCGTTCGATCGCGCTGTACGAAGAGACCCGCCAGCATCTGGCCGGTGGGGTGAGCAGCAATGTTCGCTATGCCTCCACGCCGGTGCCGCTGTTCTTTGCGCGGGGCGAGGGCTGCCGGTTGTATGACGAAGACGGCAACGTTCACATCGACTACATCCTGGGCAACGGGCCGGCGATTCTGGGGCATGCACCGCCGACGGTATGCCAGGCGGTGGCGGAGACACTGATGCTGGGGCAGTTGTATGCCGGGCAGCATGTGCGGGAACTGGAGCTTTCGAAGCGGTTGACGTCGCTGATCCCGGGGGCGGATCTGGTGCGGTATGCGAGTTCCGGCACCGAGGCGGTGCAGATGGCGTTCCGGATCGCACGGGCGTTCACGGGGCGGACGAAGATCATCAAGTTCGAGGGGCATTACCACGGCTGGGTGGACAATGTTTACGTGTCTGTCCGGCCGAGCGGGAACGAGGCGGGGCCGGCGGAGGCGCCGGTGGCGGTGGCGGATACGCCCGGCGTGGCGCCCGGGGCGCTGGACGACATGGTGATCTGTGGGTGGAACGACCTGGAGTATCTGCGGGCGGCGCTGGAGGCGCATCGGGGTGAGATCGCCGGCGTGATCATGGAGCCGATGATGGTGAATGGCGGGTGCATCCTGCCGGCGCCGGGCTACCTGGAGGGGGCGAAGGCGCTGTGCGCGGAGCATGGCGCGGTGCTCATTTTCGACGAGGTGATAACGGGGTTCCGGCTGGGGCTGACCGGCGCGCAGGGGCGGTTCGGGGTGGTGCCGGACATGACGGTGTTCGCCAAGGCGGTGGCGGCGGGGTTCCCGATGGCGATGGTGGCGGGGAAGCGGGAGGTGATGGAGATCCTGCAGACCAAGGGCGTGATGCATGGCGGCACGTATAACGGCAATGTGCAGAGCATGGCGGCGGCGCTGGCGGCGCTGGATGTGCTGACCGCGGATGGGGGTGCGATCTACAAGGGGATGGAGGCGCGTGGGACGCGGCTGATGCAGGGGCTGGCGGAGCGGGCGGCGAAGCATGGCGTGCCGGTGCATGTGACGGGCGTGCCGACGATGTTCCAGACCATGTTCATCGGGGCGCAGCCGGCGAACTGGCGCGAGAGTTCACTGATGGATCGCGAGAAGGCTTTGGCGATGCATGCGGCGTTGCAGGAGCGCGGGGTGCGTGTGAACCAGCGGTGTTCGTGGTTCTTCAGTGCGGCACATGACGACCAGGCGATCGAGGAGACGCTGGCGGCGGCGGATGGGGCGTTCAAGGCGATCAGCTAGAGCAAAAGCCGTCCGATATGAATCAGATTGGATTCCCCGACGCGGTTGAGATGTGATTCACCGTGCAGGCTGGTCAGGGGGCCAGTATGCATGGGCAAGCCACTCTCCAATGACCTTCGATCCAGACTGGTGGC